>JBGPMS010000229.1:0-9398 GCA_041487115.1 Gammaproteobacteria bacterium | reverse complement strand
GCGAAGTTCACCGCATCGATGCGCCGGAAGTAGCTCGAGTTCACCGCACTGTGCGAGCGGCCCACCGCGTGGGATGACTTCATCCCGAGCTCTCGTTCCAGCGGGGCGATGAAGATCTGAAAGCAATCCAGCACCAGCGCTTCGGCCTTGGTCAGCAACGCGCACATCGCTTCACCCACCAGCGTGCTGATGACGATCGGACGGACCCCGTCACGTCTGGCGGCCTGGTTGATCTCCTGGACTGCCTCTTCGACCTTCTCCGGCGTGTCGATGAACGGCAGAGTGGTCTCGTTGAATTCCAGCTCGTCGAACTGGGTGAGCAGGCTGTGTCCCACCACTTCGGCTGTAATTCCCGTGCGATCCGAGACGAAGAAGGCGCTGCGCTTGGTGCTCATGGAGATTTTTTGCAATCTGCGGCCAAGGTTGTGGTGCAAAGCAATAGGGCCGCCGGTAAAATAGCACGCTTTGCCGCATATAACGCCTCACCCCTGTTTCACTCACTTCCCACAAGGTCCCGATGACCAGTGAAGCGTACGTCTTGCCGTTCGACCATCTGCGCATGCAGGATGTGGCGCGCGTGGGGGGCAAGAATGCCTCTCTCGGGGAGATGATCAGTCAACTCGGTCCACTGGGCGTACGCGTGCCCGGGGGGTTCGCCACTACGGCCGCGGCCTTTCGCGAGTTCCTGGGGGCCAACGGCCTGGCAGGGAAGATCGACGCTCTGCTCAAGCCGCTGAACGTGGACGACGTCAAGGCGCTGGCCCAGGCCGGTGCCACGATCCGCCGGTGGGTAGTCGACGCGCCCTTTCCACCGCACCTGGACACCGAGGTCCGCAAGGCCTACGTGGAGCTGTGCGACGGCGGGACGTCCGACCTGTCGTTTGCCGTGCGCTCGTCGGCTACGGCCGAGGATCTGCCGGATGCATCCTTTGCCGGGCAGCAGGAGACGTTCCTCAATATCCACGGGATCGACAACCTGCTGGCAGCGATCAAGCGCGTGTTCGCATCGCTGTACAACGACCGCGCCATCTCCTACCGCGTGCACAAGGGCTTCAGCCACGCGGAGGTGGCCCTGTCTGCCGGCATTCAGCGCATGGTGCGCAGCGACCTCGGCGCGGCCGGCGTGATGTTCTCGCTCGACACGGAATCCGGTTTCGACCAGGTGGTGTTCATTACCGCCAGCTATGGCCTGGGCGAGACCGTCGTACAAGGCGCAGTGAACCCCGACGAGTTCTACGTCTACAAGCCTGCGCTCAACGCCGGACGCCCGGCGATCCTGCGGCGTTCGCTGGGGTCGAAGGCCATCAAGATGGTGTTCTCGGAGGCGCGCGAAGCCGGCCGCTCGGTGCGCACGCTGGACGTGCCCGAGGCCGAACGGCGGCAATTCTCCATTACCGATGCCGAGATGGAGGAGCTGGCCCGCTATGCCGTGATCATCGAGCGGCACTATGGGCGCCCGATGGACATCGAGTGGGGGCGCGACGGGGCCGACGGCAAGCTCTACATCCTGCAGGCGCGGCCGGAGACGGTGAAGGCCAACGACAAGCTCGACAGCCAGAAACGCTACCGGGTCAAGGAGCGTTCGGAGATCATAGTGTCCGGGCGGTCCATCGGCAACCGGGTCGGCATGGGTCCGGTGCGGCTGGTGATGGATGCGAGCGAGATGTCGCTCGTGCAGCCGGGCGACGTGCTGGTCACCGACATGACCGACCCGGACTGGGAGCCGGTGATGAAGAAGGCCGCGGCCATCGTCACGAACCGGGGCGGGCGCACCTGTCATGCGGCGATCATCGCGCGCGAGCTCGGTATCCCGGCGGTGGTCGGCTGCGGCGACGCGACCCGCCAGCTGCCGGAAGGTGAGCAGGTGACGGTATCTTGCGCGGAGGGTGACACCGGCTACGTCTATCGTGGCCTGCTCGACATCGAGGTGGTGGACCTCTCGCTGGAGGCGATGCCCAAGTCGCCGGTCAAGATCAGCATGAACGTCGGCAATCCGGAGCTGGCCTTCGATTTCCAGCGGCTGCCCAACGCGGGAATCGGCCTGGCTCGGCTCGAGTTCATCATTGCGCGCATTATCGGCATCCACCCGCAAGCGGTGCTGGCCTATCCCGGCGTGCCGCCCGACCTGCGGCGCGAGATCGAGGCGCGCAGCTCGGGTTACCCCGATCCGCAGACCTTTTACATGGAGAAGCTCACGGAGGGCATCTCCACTCTGGGTGCAGCGTTCGCGCCGAAGCCGGTGATCGTGCGGCTGTCCGACTTCAAGTCCAATGAATACTCGACGCTGATCGGCGGGCAGCGGTACGAGCCGCACGAGGAGAATCCCATGCTGGGGTTCAGGGGTGCCTCACGGTTTATCGACCCCAGCTTCCGCGACTGCTTCGAGCTCGAATGCCGCGCGCTGAAGCGCGTGCGCGACGACATGGGCCTCACCAACGTGGAGATCATGGTGCCCTTCGTGCGCACGGTGAGCGAGGCGAGCCAGGTCATCGAGCTGCTCGCGGCCAACGGTCTGGTGCGCGGGCGTAACGGCCTGCGCGTCATCATGATGTGCGAGATCCCGTCCAATGCGCTGCTGGCCGAGCAGTTCCTGGAGCACTTCGACGGCTTTTCCATCGGCTCGAACGACATGACCCAGCTCACGCTGGGCGTGGACCGGGACTCGGGCATCGTGGCCGGCTCCTTCGACGAGCGCGATCCCGCCGTCAAGGCGATGCTGCACATGGCGATCCAGGCCTGCCGCAAGGCCGGCAAGTACGTCGGCATTTGCGGGCAGGGGCCCTCCGACCATCCGGACCTGGCCAAGTGGCTGGTGGAGGAGGGCATCGACACCATCTCGCTCAATCCGGACACGGTGGTGGAGACCTGGCTGTTTCTGGCGCGCGAGGCGAGGTTTTCCGGCCATGCGTAGCTCGCCAGCGACGTGCTGCGGCTCCACGCCGCGGGTAAATTTTTTCCGGCAGCAAACCCCCCTTGTGCTATGATGCGCGCGAAGCATATGGCTGAAACGCGGGCATGACTAAATTCATCTTTGTCACCGGCGGCGTAGTCTCCTCCCTTGGCAAAGGCATCGCTGCCGCCTCTCTGGCGGCAATCCTCGAATCCCGCGGCATCAAGCTCACCCTCCTCAAGCTCGACCCCTACATCAACGTCGATCCGGGCACCATGAGCCCGTTTCAGCACGGTGAAGTCTTCGTCACCGAAGACGGCGCCGAGACCGACCTCGACCTCGGCCACTACGAGCGCTTCGTCAACACCCGGATGCTGAAGCGCAACAACTTCACCACCGGCCAGATCTACGAGAGCGTCATCCGCAAGGAGCGCAGAGGCGACTATCTGGGTGGCACGGTGCAGGTCATCCCGCACATCACGGACGAGATCAAGCATTTCATTCGCACCGGGGCGGCAGACGCGGACGTAGCCATCGTCGAGATCGGCGGCACGGTGGGCGACATCGAGTCCTTGCCCTTCCTCGAAGCCATCCGCCAGATGAGCTTGCAGCTCGGCCGCAACAACACCTGCTTCATGCACTTGACGCTGGTGCCCTATATCCCCTCGGCGGGCGAGATCAAGACCAAGCCGACGCAACACTCGGTGAAAGAGTTGCGCGAGATCGGGATCCAGCCGGACATCGTGCTGTGCCGCGCGGACCGGCCGCTTCCCGACGAGGAGCGGCGCAAGATCGCGCTGTTCACCAACCTCGAAGAGAAGTCGGTCATCTCCGCGGTGGATGTGGATTGCATCTACAAGATTCCGGGACTGCTGCATGCGCAGGGGCTGGACGAGCTCGTCTGCCGCAAGCTAGAGATCGATGCGCCGCCCGCCAACCTCGAAGCCTGGGACAAGCTGGTATACACCCTGGAGCACCCGACGACTTCGGTGGACATCGCGCTGGTGGGCAAGTACGTGGACCTGACCGAGTCCTACAAGTCGCTCACCGAGGCGTTGACCCACGCCGGCGTCCACAACAACGCGCGGGTCAACATCCACTACATCGACTCCGAGCTGATCGAGCGAGAGGGCACGGCGTCGCTCGAAGACATGGACGCCGTGCTGGTACCTGGCGGATTCGGGAAGCGCGGCGTAGAGGGCAAGATCAAGGCCATCCGCTACGCGCGCGAGAACAAGGTTCCCTATCTGGGCATCTGCCTCGGTCTGCAGCTCGCGGTGATCGAATACGCCCGGAACAAGGCCGGGCTGACCGGGGCCCACAGCACCGAGTTCGACCCGACGACCCCACACCCGGTGATCGCGCTGATCCACGAGTGGCATGGGCGCGACGGCCGGCTGGAGTTGCGCGACGGCCAGTCCGACTTCGGCGGCACCATGCGCTTGGGGGGACAGGAATGCGCCCTGCTTCCGGGCAGCTTGGCGCGGCAGATTTATGGCAAGGAAACGATCGTCGAGCGCCATCGCCACCGCTACGAGGTCAACAACCGCTATATCCCGCACCTGATGGACGCCGGCATGCGCGTATCCGGTATCTCCGCCAACGAGGACCTGTGCGAGATGATCGAGCTCACCGATCACCCGTGGTTCGTCGGTTGCCAGTTCCATCCGGAGTTTACGTCCACGCCCCGTGCCGGCCATCCGCTGTTCTCGGCCTTCATCCGCGCGGCCATCAACCAGGCCGCTCGGCGCGAGCAGGCGCTGGCGCCAACCGCGCCTCAGGCCGGCGAGGCCGTCCGGATCGGTGAGTCCAGGGCTGATGAGCCGTTGGTCCAAGCGCGGCTCGCCAACATCGCCTGACCCGCGCGGCTGTGCCGGTGCCCGGCGCAGGAGCTCACACAATGACTCGAAACGCTCTCGATGGGCTCCTTGCGAACAGTGCGGCCACGCGCTCTCACGCGGTCGTGCGCGCCCGCGCGCCTCGCGAAGCGCGTGTGGATGCTCGCGTCAGGACTTCCAAGGCTTAGACCCATGAAACTGTGCCACTTCGAGGTGGGGCTCGACCGTCCGTTGTTCCTGATCGCGGGGCCGTGCGTGGTCGAGTCACGGCAGCTCGCCTTCGACACCGCCGGTCAGTTGAAAGAGTGGTGCACCTCGCTCGGCGTGCCGTTCATCTACAAGTCCTCCTACGACAAGGCGAACCGCAGCTCGGGCAAGTCTTTCCGCGGGCCGGGTATGGAGGCGGGGTTGGCTATCCTGGCCGAGGTGCGCAAGCAGGTCGGCGTGCCGGTGCTGACCGACGTGCATACCGAGCAGGACATACCGGTTGCCGCCAAGGTGGTGGATGTGTTGCAGACGCCCGCCTTCCTGTGCCGCCAGACCGACTTCATCCATGCCGCCGCCGCCGCCGGGAAGCCGGTCAACATCAAGAAAGGCCAGTTCCTCTCGCCCTGGGAAATGAAGAACGTGGTCGACAAGGCCAGAGAAGCGAGCGGGGCGGACAATATCATGGTGTGCGAGCGCGGCGTATCCTTCGGCTACAACAATCTGGTGTCCGACATGCGCTCGCTGATGGTGATGCGGGAGACCGGCTGCCCGGTGGTGTTCGACGCCACCCATTCGGTGCAGCTGCCGGGAGGGCAGGGCACCGCCAGCGGTGGCCAGCGCGAGTTCGTCCCGGTGCTGGCGCGCGCGGCGGTTGCGTCGGGTATCGCGGGAATCTTCATGGAGACCCATCCCAATCCCGAGCAGGCGTTGTCGGACGGGCCCAATGCGTGGCCGCTGCACCTGATGCGGGAGTTGCTGGAGACGCTCAAGGAGATCGACGCCCTGGTCAAGCAGAAGGGTTTCGCGGAAGACCGGGTCAAACCCGTCCGCCCGCAGGACAACAAACGAGGGAAGGAAGAGGCAAAGGCATGAGCACGATCGTCGACGTAGTGGCCCGTGAGATTCTGGATTCCCGCGGCAATCCGACCGTAGAAGCGGATGTACTTCTGGAGTCAGGCGTGATGGGCCGTGCGGCCGTGCCCTCCGGCGCCTCGACCGGCAGCAGGGAGGCGATCGAGCTGCGCGATGGCGACGCCCATCGCTATAGCGGCAAGGGTGTGCTGCGCGCGGTGGAGAACGTCAACACCGAGATCTGCGAGGCGATCATCGGGCTGGACGCAGTGGAGCAGCCGCTCATCGACCAGACGTTGATCGAGCTCGACGGGACCGAGAACAAATCGCGGCTTGGTGCCAATGCCATCCTGGCGGTGTCGGTGGCAACGGCCAAGGCGGCGGCCGAAGAGTCCGGCCTGCCCCTGTATCGCTATCTGGGCGGAGCCGGACGGATGCAGCTCCCGGTGCCGATGATGAACGTGATCAATGGCGGCGCGCACGCCAACAACAACCTCGATCTGCAGGAGTTCATGATCATCCCGGTGGGCGCTCCGAGCTTCCGCGAGGCGCTGCGCTGGGGGGCGGAGATATTCCACACCCTCAAGAAGCTGATCGATGCCAAAGGCATGCCTACGACGGTGGGGGACGAAGGCGGATTCGCCCCGAGCCTGGCCAACAACGAGGCCGCGTTGCAGCTCATCATGGAGGCCATCGAGAAGGCCGGCTACGCACCGCGGACGCAGGTGGCCATCGGGCTGGATTGCGCCGGCTCGGAGTTCTTCGACGAGGGCGCGTACGTGCTGGCCTCCGACGGCCTGCGCCTGACCGCAGCCCAGTTCACCGATTATCTGTCGGCCTGGGTGGACAAATACCCCATCATCAGCATCGAGGATGCGATGGCGGAGGGCGACTGGGACGGCTGGAAGCTCCTCACCGATCGCCTGGGCGACAACGTGCAACTGGTGGGCGACGATGTGTTCGTGACCAACACCAAGATCCTGCGCGAGGGCATCCTCGAGGGCATCGCGAACTCGGTGCTGATCAAGATCAACCAGATCGGGACACTCTCCGAGACCTTCGCCGCCATCGAGATGGCCAAGCGGGCCAACTACACCGCCGTGATCTCTCACCGCTCGGGCGAGACCGAGGACACGGTCATCGCGGACATCGCCGTGGCCACCAACGCCCTGCAGATCAAGACCGGGTCGCTGTCGCGCTCCGATCGTATGGCCAAGTACAACCAGCTCTTGCGCATCGAAGAGGATCTGGGCGATACCGCCAGCTACCCCGGGCGCGACGCCTTCTATCAGCTCTGGTAATGCGGCTGCTGGCGCTCACCCTGGTGGTGTTGATCGCGGCCCTGCAATGGCCGTTGTGGGCGGGCAAAGGCGGCTGGATGCGCGTGTGGGAACTGGACCAGCAGCTCAAGGCCCAGCGCCAGACCAACGATGGCCTGCGGCGGCGCAACGCCGCCCTGGAAGCCGAGGTGCGCGACCTCAAGACCGGCTACGAGGCCATCGAGGAGCGTGCCCGCAGCGAGTTGGGCATGATCAAGCAGGACGAGGTCTTCTTCCAGGTCCTCGAGCCGGCTTCCCGTTAGAACAAGGGGCGTGCGGTCCTCGAGGCTCATCCGACGCGGCGTTGCTCGGACGCTTGCAGGTCCTCCAGCGTGTTGAAGTTGCGGAACGCCTCGGGTTGATCGTCGAAGCTCACTTCCACCACGTGCAACGACGCGTACCAGCTGTCCACCTTGCGTCCGCCGCCGGCCAGAAACTCCGCGAGGTGATCGAGCAGCGACACACGGCACAGGCAGAAGACCGGGTGTGCTCGCTGCGCCGTTCTGGCAACCGCGACTTCGGCGTCCTCGCTGGCGAGCGCGATCGATAGGCGGTGTACGAGCTCGGTGGGCAGGAAGGGGCAGTCGCAGGATACCGTCACCACCAGCCCGGACCGAGCCTGGCTCAGAGCGGCATGGAGGCCGGCCAGGGGTCCGGCGAAGTCGCCGATCCGATCGGTGAGCACCGGATGTCCAAATGCGAGATAGCGGTCGAGGTTCCGGTTGGCGTTGACCAGGACCTCCGCCACCTGCGGCTCGATGCGCTCGATCACCCATTCGACCAGAGGGCGGCCGCGAAACGGCTGCAGGCCCTTGTCGATCCCGCCCATGCGGCTGCCACGGCCTCCGGACAGGACGAGACCGGTCACTGCGTCCTCCATCACATGCATCTCCTAGTACGGGTTCACCTTTTGCATTCGCAACTTATGCAGTCTGGCTCATATGATGATTCTATTCCTGCTGCCCGGTATCATCCACCGTCGCGTCCGGTATGATTTGGGCGCGCCGGGGTGCTCCGGCCGAATCAAGACCAACAAGTAAATACAAGTAAATAACAATTAAATATTGGAGGAGGCTTCGGACCATGGCAGATCTTCTGTCCAAGGAACGCACCGTCGCGCAACCGGGCTTCAACCGCTGGCTTGTGCCCCCGGCCGCCCTGTGTATTCACCTCTGTATCGGGATGGCCTACGGGTTCTCCGTATTCTGGCTGCCGCTGACGAGAGCGCTGGGCGTGACTAAATCCATTGCCTGTCCGGCGGACATGAGCTGGATTGGCATGCTCTTCACCACGACCTGCGACTGGGACAAGCCCATCCTGGGCTGGATGTACACCCTGTTCTTCGTTTTCCTGGGTTCCAGTGCCGCGCTCTGGGGCGGGTGGCTGGAGCGTTCAGGCCCGCGGAAGGCCGGTGTGGTCTCCGCCCTTTGCTGGTGTGGCGGCCTGGTCCTGTCGGCCGTCGGGGTCTATACGCATCAGCTGTGGGCGATGTGGATCGGCTCGGGCGTCATCGGCGGCATCGGACTGGGGCTGGGCTACATCTCGCCTGTCTCCACCTTGATCAAGTGGTTCCCCGACCGGCGCGGCATGGCCACCGGGATGGCGATCATGGGCTTTGGCGGTGGCGCGATGATCGGATCTCCGCTGGCAGACAAGCTGATGAAGTTCTACGCCACACCGACCTCGGTGGGCGTCTGGGAAACCTTCCTGACCATGGGCGCCATCTATTTCGTGTTCATGATGATCGGCGCATTGTCCTATCGCGTGCCGCCGACCGGCTGGAAGCCCGCGGGCTGGACGCCCCCACCGGCCCAGGCCGCCAACGCCATGATCACCACCAGGCATGTGCATCTGAGCAAGGCCTGGAGAACGCCGCAGTTCTGGCTGCTATGGGGGATCCTGACGCTGAACGTGTCGGCGGGCATCGGGGTGATCGGCATGGCTTCGCCCATGCTGCAGGAGATCTTTGGCGGCAAGCTGATCGGGCTGGAATTGAAGTTCGACGAGCTCAGCAAAGATCAGCTGGGCCAGATCGCCGCTATTGCTGCTGCATTCACCGGGCTCCTAAGCCTGTTCAACATCGCGGGCCGGTTCATCTGGGCCTCGTTCTCGGACTACATCGGTCGCCGGGCCACCTATTTCGCCTTTTTTACGCTGGGTTTCATCCTGTACGCCTCCGCGCCCTGGGCCGGACACGCGGGCAAGCTGGCATTGTTCGTCGGGTTTTTTTGCGTGATCCTGACGATGTATGGCGGCGGTTTTGCGACCATCCCTGCGTATCTGGCGGACATG
>JBGPMS010000228.1:0-9401 GCA_041487115.1 Gammaproteobacteria bacterium | reverse complement strand
CCATGGGTGCGTCCGAGATGCGCGCACAGGATCTGCTCAAGGACGTGACCGAGGAGGAGGCGCGCGGGATCGCCGCCGCCTCCATGGGTTTGCCGGCGGGTGACGTGCAACTGGCAGCGGCGACCAGGTGCGGTTTTTCTACGTCAAGTTGCCGGATCCGTTCCGCGGTGTGAAGTCCGTGGGCCGGGTCACGCGTTCGGACGGCAAGGTCGTGGCGCCGGAGAACACGTGGCTGTCGAAGTCGCGCAACGCCTCGAACCAGTGGGACTACTTCATCAATTTCTTCGACGCCAACGGCACCGGGCGCTACTCCCTGGTGCTGACCGCGCAGGACACGAGCCCCAAAGCACCCGTCTTCCAGCCCATCGCGGATCGCATGGTGAAGGAGGGACAGAGGGTCTCGGTCCTCGTCCAGGCGACCGACCCGAACGGCGACGCCGTCAAGCTGAGCGCTCAGCCTCTGCCCACCGGCGCGCACTTCACGGACCTTGGCAACGGCAATGGCCTGCTCGACTGGACGCCCCTGGCCGGACAAGCGGGGCTTTATGCGATTACCTACGGCGCATCGGACGGTGCGCTCGACGCGACCCAGACAGCCAGCATCACAGTGCAACCCGACCGAACCTCGGGGCCGGACATCCCCGCCATCGTGGCGCCGGTCGTGAATGGCGAGGTCCGAGTAGCGCGGCCAATCCTGATGGTGCAAAGCGCGAATCCGCTCGATAGAGCACAGCAATATTTCTTCGAGGTCTATGGCGACGCAGCGTTGTCTGTCCTCGTTGCACAGGGCAACGTGCAGAAGGGCGCCGACTCCACCGCCTGGAAGCTGCCGCTCGATCTCGCCGACAACTCGCGCTACTTCTGGCGCGCGCGCGCCTTCGACGGCACCACGTACAGCGAATGGGCGAATGCGCGCTTCTTCGTCAATCTGGACAACGAGCCGCCGGCGCCCCCGATCCCGAGCGCTCCGCGCAACGGCACTCAGGTCGACACGCTTACCCCTCTTCTGGCGGTGAACAACAGCGTCGATCCCGAGGGCGAGGCAGTCATCTTCGGCTTCGAGGTTTATGCCGATGGCACTGCCACCCAAGTGGTGGCGTCCGTGCAAGGCGTGCCGGCGGGCCCGCAAGGGACTACGTCGTGGCGAGTGCCGGTGCCGCTCAGCGCGAACCGCGATTACTACTGGCGTGCCACGGCAAGCGACCCGCACGGCGCGCTGACCGAGACGCCGGTGCTGCGCTTCACCGTCGACCCCAGCAATCACCGCCCTGCCGTGCCCGTCGTGGCGGCGCCGGCGCCAGGGGCGGTGATAACCGGCACCTCGCTCGCCCTGGCGGTGAGCAACGCCACCGATCCGGAGGGCGATACGCTCACCTATTCCTTCGAGCTGGACCGTACCCCGGCCTTCAACAGCCCGGCCAGGCGCGCTTCGGGTCCAGTGCCAAGCGGGACCGGCGCAACCAGTTGGACCGTCGGCGATCTGTCGGACAACACGCGCTACACCTGGCGCGCCCGAGCCCACGACGGACGCGGTGACGGTGCCTGGGTCACGGGCGAGTTTCTCGTGAGCGCGGCCGACGAGGCTCCGCCTACGCCGGTGCTGCGCAATGTCGGTCCGGGCGCCTGGGTCGAAACCCCCCGCCCACGCCTGGAAGCCGCTCCGGTGGCAGACCCGGAAGGCGGGCCGGTGACGTATCACTTCCAGATCTATGCCGACGCCGCGCTGCAGACCCTGGTGGCCGAGGCCCAGCTCGGCGTCCCCGAGTGGTTGCTACCGGTGAGCCTCGCCGATCAGGAGCGGTTCTACTGGCGCGTGCGAGCCATCGACGCGGGCGGCAATGCGAGCCCCTGGTCGCCAGCGGCCGGCTTTACCGTGCTGCTGAGCGACGCCCCGGTGCCGCTCATCACGCTCACTTCACCGGCCACGATCGTCGAGCCCAGCGGGCCGAGCGTCGCGATCACCTGGGAGGTGCGCGATCCAGAGAACAACTCCACGATCTCGCTCTACTACGACCGCGACAACGGCGGCGCCGACGGTACGCTCATCGCGGAGGGCATTCATCAGGACCCGACCCGCCGTGGCGGCGAGTATGCGTGGAACACGTCTGGCTTGACGCCCGGTGCATACTACATCTATGCGGTAGCAACGAATGAAAGGCGTTCGAGCGTGCGCTATGCGCCCGGTGCTGTCGTCATTACGTCGCCTGCGCCCAAGGGAAGCGTGGTGGTGAAAACCATCTCCTCGATGACGACCACGGAAGGCGGCGGGACCGCCACGTTCCAACTCTCGCTCGGTTCTCCGCCGAGCTCCGAAGTGGTGATCGGAGTCAATAGCACCCGCCCGGACGAGGGGTCGACGCTACCCAAGTCCGTCACGTTCAATTCCGGCAACTGGAACGTGCCGCAGACGGTCACGGTAACGGGAGTCAACGACTGCGTCGTAGATGGAGACGTCAAGTATCGCGTGATCGTGGGACGGGCACTCACGAGCGACCCCAACTACGCCGGTGCGAAGGGCCAGGATCTGAACTACCTGAACCTCGACGACGATTCCCCCGGTGGCGGCGGAGCTCTCACGACCTGCAACCTCCGGGTCGTTTCGAGCACGCGGGTCGGTCTAGTGGAGTTCGAGTATGCGATGGTCTTGGACGTGACGAACTCCGGCCCCGACGCCGCCGCGGTGACCGCCACGGTGACCAGCAGCGTCGCATCGACCAAGATCATCGAAGGGAGCATCACCTTCGGCCCGATCCAATCGGGGGCCACCGCCACCAGTCTGGACACCTTCACCATGCGCCAGGACCGGCGCTTCCAATTCGATCCCGCATTGCTGCACTGGAGCTTCAAGCTCAATCACTGATGGTGCGGTTCGGGCCGCGTGCAGGAAACCGGCGGCACTTCCGAGGTTACGGGTTACAGTCCTCCAAGCCGCTCGAAGGTGTCGAGCGGGCCTCGCGAGACTGGGCGGCAAAACCCGCAGCGGACGGGAACGGACATGGCGACGGGTGCCGGTAGGAGAACTGATCGGGGGCTAGGAATGGAGCCGACTTGTCTATAGCAGTGGCAGAGAAGGGGACCGTCGTCCATGTGTCTCCGGTTGACAAAAGCAGAGACACTCATCAATAATCAGTTTCGATAATAATTCTAAGACAGTCGACCGTTTCTTCACAATTTCCGGAGCAGGCGCCTGGTCTGGTACTGCGGAATGCAAGCGAGTCGTCGGGCCGATTCAACCGGTCTTAGGGGCCGCTCGGCGAGATCGCCCGTTCTGCAGCAAGGCCCAAGCGGTAACTGCGGGCGCGTTCTAAAACGTGGTCCTCGATCATTCGCCGGCCATGAACGGGCAGGCCGCTTCTCACGCCGGTGCCGGCGGAAGCGCGAGCTCTTGGCCAGTCCATACCGCCGTCGGCCGCGCGCTGCTTGCCGCGCTCGTCGCTTTTTCCCTGGCGATTCCCGGTACCGAGCCGACGTCATCATCGCATACAGCGCTGCGCACGATGCCGCGTCCGATCTGTGGCGGTATGACTATCGTATACGCGATTTGCGTCTTCGACGTGCGGGTGATGGCCAAAAAAATATTCATCACCCGTTAACTATCTTATCTCATGCGATATCCGACGCCAGATAGGACCGCTCTCGCGATTCTGGCGATGACCTTTGCGCTGTTCACGCCGGGCGCGCTTCAGGCCGCCGCCGAAGTCGCGACGCTCTCTATCGCCGACTTGGACGTTCCCATGCGTGGGACCAGCCCGTTGAGGTTTTCCAGCCTTGCCACGGGGATCAGCAGCGACGGCATAAAGGTGGTTGGAAGCTGGCTGACTACACGAACGGCCACCAGCCAGCAAGGTTGGCTCGCCCCTGACGCCACTGGCAGATACAAGGCGGTGGACATCGGCTCCACCGGCGGGCAGGGTGCTGCTCTCACCGGGGTGAACAACAGCCAGACTATAGTGGGCTCGCGTCGCCTCAACGGCACGGAATCGGCGATCTACGCGCTGCCGCCGTACTTCGATCCGAATACCGGGGTGCTCACGTTCCCTCCGCAGTCCATCGCGGGATTGACCGGGCAGAGCAGGGCGCTGGGCATCAACAACAACAACGGCATTGTCGGATTCGACTCGTCGGGCAGCAATGGCACTCCCCAGGCTTTCTACGCTGCGGTAGGTGAGAGCGCGCGCCACATCGACAAGCTGGGAGGGGCCGCGAGCATGGCCTTTGCGGTCAACAACGACCAACTGATCGCGGGATGGGCCATGAACCAGGCCAGCGAGAGGCAGGCCTTCGTTGCCCGGTCCGCGAGCGGTGACGTGACGCTCCCGGACATTCCGGGGTCGCACTGGAGCGAGGCACGAGCGATCAACCAGCGCGGCGACATTGCGGGGTGCTTCGCAGCCCGCACCATCGCCGGTGGCGATTGCAGCGGATCGATTCCCGCCACCAGCAAGAGCACAGGCGACAGCAACAGCCAGGAGGTGCGTGCCTTCGTGGTCCAGAACGGCAAGGCCCAGATCCTGGATCTACCCCAAGGCTACACGGAAAGCTTCGCGCTCGGGTTGAGCGACAGCGGGATCGTGGTGGGGAAGGCGCATGCCATCGATCCGATCACCGGCGCAGCCAAAGACACGGCTTTCCTTTGGGTCGACGGCACCACGCTCGACTTGTCCCAGTATCTGCCGACCCACGCTCCGCAGACCGGGTGGGAAAGCCTGTCGACGGCGACAGCGGTGACGGGGAGCCTGATCACCGACCCGACGGGCGAACACTTGACGGCTACGATCGTTGGACAGGGGATGATGTGGGGCGCGGATCCCTTGGACCCGGCCACACTGACCCTGCTGCCGCATGCTTTCCGGCTGGACGTGACGTACGCCATTACCGACACGACCGGCCCGGCGCTATCGGCGCTCAGCTACGCCGGCGCCGCTGTGGTCGAGGGGCAGACCCTCGGCCACTCGGCGCTGGTGAGCGTGGCGGCAGCCGACCCGAGCGGCGTCGCGCGCGTGGAGTTTCTGCTCGACGGCCAGCGCTTCGGCCTGGACCAGAACGGAGCGGACGGCTACGCCGCGCTGCTCGACCTCAGCACGATTGCGGACGGCAACCATCAATTGACCGCGCGGGGATACGATTCGCTGAACAATTCATCGGCGCTTGCGCGCGGCGTGCTGGTGGCGCTCGCCGCGCCGTCGGCGCCCAGCATCGCGCAACCGGCGAGTGGCCTCGCGACCAATCGCAAGCAGCTCACAGTGAGCGGCAGCGCCGAGCCGCGCGCAGCGGTGCAGATCTATGCCGAGGGCAGCGCGCTCGGTGCCGCCACCACCGCCGACACCGCGGGAGCGTTCAGCGCGACGGTGACGCTGGCCGACGGCGCCAACCACCTCGAGGCCAGCGCCAGCAATCGCGGCGGAGCCGGTCCTTTCAGCGGCGAGATCCTGGTCACGCTCGACACCAGCATCCCGTCCGCGCCCACCGGGGTCGCCGCCACGGCCCAGCCGAGCGGGCGCGTGCGCATCACCTGGTCGAGCAGCAAGGATGGCAACGTAGCGGGTTATCACGTGTACCGTGCCAGCGCGGCATTTACCGATATTGCGCAAGCCACGCGCGTGAACAGCAGCCGGATCGTCGCACAGGCCTTCGACGACCTGCCGCCAGGCGATGGCCAGTTCTGGTACCGCGTGGTGGCCGAGAATCGGCTCGGCACGCTGAGCGATCCGTCCAACCAGGCCGCGGCGGTCGCGGACAGCACGGCGCCACGAGCTCTCGCGATCGAATACGTACCGACGCGCTTCGACCCCGCCACTCAGCGCATCGGCCGCGGGGCAGTCGGGGTGACGCTGCGTCTGAGCGAGCCGGTCGCGGCCACCCCGTTCCTGAGCATCGCGCCAGCCGGCGGCACGCCGATCGCCCTTAGCCTGGCGCGCGTAAGCGACACCGAGTATCACGGCGCGTTCGAAGTGACCGACGTGACGCCCTCGGGCACCGCGTTCGCCGTGTTCTCCGCGCGCGACGCCGCCGGCAACCGCGGCACCGACGTCGCCTCGGGCGCCACCCTCGAGATCGACGCCGCCGGTCCCGCGGTGACCGGATTGTCGGTGGCCCCGGCAGACCCGATCAAGAACAGCGCGTCGCAGCCGAGGAGCGTAACGCTCACCTTGACCCTGTCCGAGCCGATGAAGCCCGGGACCCTGCCGCAGCTCAGCTATCGCTTGTCCGCGCCGGGGCGCACTCCGGTGCAACTCGGAGCCATCGTGCAGAGCGGGCCGGTCGAATACCGCGCGACCTTCACGCTGCCCGCGGATGCGGGCGCGAGCGTAGTGGAGTACATCCAGTTCAGCTATGCCGGCGCGGACGACCTCGACAACACCTCGACCAGCATCCTCGCGCCGAATCGCTTCCAGGTCTATCAAGGCGACCTGCCGCCCGCAGGCGTCCCGGGCAACGTGGCGGCGACAGCTCTGCCCGGCGGCAAGGTCAAGCTCACCTGGAGTGCCGTCGACGACGCCAGCGCCTACCAGGTTTACCGGCAGAGCCCTGGCGACGCCGCGCTGGTTGCCTATCAGCGCACCACCGGCATCGACTTCACCGACGCCACCACCGGCGACGGGTTGTATCGCTACGCCGTCGCGAGCATCCGCATGCGCAACGGCGAAGAAGGCCTGAGCGCACCGAGCGTGATGGTGGAAGCGAAGGCCGATGCGAGCGTACCCGACGCACCGCGCGAGCTGGTGCTGGGCCTGAGCGGACCGGGCGTGCTCGCGCTATGGAAAGCGCCCACCGCAACCGACGTGGATTCCTACAACGTCTACCGCTCCAGCGCGCCGGCCATCACCTCGGTCCAGGGCCTGATGCCGATCAAGACGGGGGTCAAGGGCCTGGCCTACGTCGACCCGGCACCCTCGCCGCAGGAGCACAGCTACGTGGTGACGGCGCTCGATGCTGCCGGCAACGAGTCGGCCATCTCCAACTCCGCCTACCTGAACTTCACGCTGCTGCCGGTCAGCAGCCTGCGCGTGACGCAGTCGGGCACCGACGCGCCGGTCATCAGCTGGACGCATGCCGGCGCCGGCCTGGCCGGCTTCGATCTGTATCTGGGCCCGGATGCCGCGCGCATCAAGCTCAACAACAGCCTGCTCAGCGTCTCGCAGTTCACCGACACCGGCTATGCGGGCGACGAGCGCCGCTATACGGTGGCTGCGGTGGACGGCAACGGGGCGAGCATCGGACGCTCGATCGTGCTGCCGCGGCTCACGCTCAAGCTCACCGGCGGTGCGCCGCTGCGCCGAGGGCTGCTCAATCGTCTGCAATACGAGATCACCAATGGCGGGGCGGGCATTGTGCCCAGCGCGCGGCTCCGAGTCACGCTGGCCGGGCGCGATCATGTGAGCGAGCTGTTCAGCCTGGGGCCGGCCGAGACCAGGATCATCCCGGTGATCGTGGGCGGGCAGCCGCAGCTCGACAGCCAATCTGCGCTCACCGCCAGCATCGAGCTCACCCCCAACGAGGGTGAGAGCGTCACGCTCGCGCGCAGCTCGCAGATCGCCGTGGAAGACGGCTCGCTCACGCTGGCGGTGCAAAGCGAAGCGCTCAGCCGCGGGGGCAGCGGCAAGGTGCGCTTCACGCTCTCCAACACCAGCGACGTAGACACCCAGATCGTCACCGCGCGCGGCAGTGGCAGCCTGCCCTCGGACGAGGTGCGCGTGAAGCTGCTCGACGCCGACGGCAACGTCCTCTCGGTGCAGCCGCTCACCCAGGTCTTGAGCAACGTCACCACCTACGCGAGCGGCGTGTCGGTTGCCGCGGTCGCCCCCGGTGCCAGCTTCACCTCGGAGCCGGTGGCGCTGCCGATCCCGTCGGGCGCGCCCACCGCCGTCTCGGTCGCAGTCGAGATCGACCATCTGTACTACAAGCTGGGAGAGCCCGACGGCACCAGCGTCGCCGGTCCGAGCGGCCGCAAAGACGCGCAGCTCATCGACACCGCCTACTATGCCGAGGTCAGCAGCATCGCGCCGCCGAGCTCCTTCGGCGAGCGCAACGTGGTGATCACCGGCCGCGCGGTCGATCGCCGCAGCGGGCTGGCGCTCGCGGCGGTCCCGCTCAAGCTGGTGCTGAGCCTAAACGGCTTCGAGCGCAGCTTCGACCTGTTCACGGACGCCACCGGCGCGTTCTCGTTCGCCTACCAGCCGCAGCCCGCAGACGCCGGCGTGTTCGTCGTCTCGGCCCTGCATCCGGACACGATCGAGCGCCCCGATCAAGGCCGCTTCGTGATCAACCGCGTCAGCATCACGCCCACGCAAATCACCCTCAAGAGCTTGCGCAACACCGCGCAGACCATCACGGTCAACGCCGTGACCGGGGAGGCCACCAGCGCGACCAACCTGCACCTGGTCTACGAGGCGGCGGACCAGCCGCTGGCCGCCTTGCCCACCGGGGTGAACGTCACGCTGGGCGCGCCGGTGTCGCTCAATCCACGCCAGGCGAAGACGTTGAGCTTCGAGGTGAGCGCGGGCAATCAAGCCAGCGACAGCGGGGCGCTCGTGCTCAAAGTGCTGTCCAACGAGCGCGGCAGTGACCCGGTGGCGCTGATCCGGATCGACTACCGCTTCTTCGACCCCAACAGCCAGGCCGGGGATGTGCGCGCGGCCCTGTTCCCCACGCCGAGCTATGTGGAGACCAGCGTTGCACGCAGCAGCTCGGTGACCGAGCAAGTGGCGCTCGAGAACCAGGGGCTGGTCGCGGCTGGGGACGTGCGCGTGACGCTGCAAAGCGCCGACGGTGCGGCCGCGCCGAGCTGGGTCGCGCTCAGCTCGCCGGCCACCCTCGGCACGCTCGCGGTGGGCGCGCGCACCACAGTCGACATCACCGCAAGCCCGAGCCCGTCGGTAGCCGAGGGCATCTACAGCTTGAAACTGCACGTGAGCGGCGCGAACATTCCGGCGGGGGACGTGAACGTCTTCGTGTCGGTCACCCAAAGCGGCGTCGGCAACGCGCTGTTCAAGGCCGCCGACATTTATACCGGGCGTCTGGACGCCACCAGCGGCCGCCCGATCGCCGGGCTCGCCGGGGTGAGCATTCAGCTCCAGAACGAGCTGGTGGCGAGCGTCCAGCAGACCCTCGCCACCGACGCTCTGGGTGAGGCGCTGTTCTCCAATCTGCCCGCGGGCAGCTACAAATTCCGCGCCTCGATCGCCAACCACCAGGAGACGGGCGGGCGCCTGCTGGTCAAGCCGAGCCTCACCGCGACCCAGGATATCTTCCTCGACAACAATCTGGTCACCGTGCAGTGGCGCGTGCGCGAAACGACCATCCAGGACCGCTACGAGATCACGCTCAATGCGACCTTCGAGACCGACGTGCCGGCCGCCGTCGTGCTGCTCGAGCCCGGCGTGGTGAACCTGCCCGACCTG
>JBGPMS010000227.1:0-9425 GCA_041487115.1 Gammaproteobacteria bacterium | reverse complement strand
GCCGTCGCTTGCGCGCTTGACCTCGATCGTCACTTTTGCCTTGTCTCGCACCCGGTATACCGCGGCGTCGGTTGTGACCTTCACGTTCAGCTCGTGCGCGCGCCAGCCGACGTTGATCTCGGCCACACCCATCTTGAACGCGGGCTTGCCCAGGTCGACCAACGCGGTAGGCTGCACATCGCCGATGCGGCCGCGCACCGCGAGTACCGACACGAACACGTTGGGCGCGTAGTTGCCCCGTGCCGGAAGCTCGACCACCGGCGACTTGCCGGACAACTCGGTCACGAAGGCCTCCATCACCCCTTCGCGCTCCACGGTGACCAGCGCGGTAGCCTTGCGGAACGGCATGCGCACTTGAAATATGGCTTTCTCGCCCGGCTCGTACCGCTTCTTCTCGGAGAGCACGTCCATGCGATCGTCGTTGGAGGCTTCGAACCACCACTCGCCCCCGCCTGCTACCCAGACCGAACTGTTGGCATACGCGGTGTTGCCCGCCGCATCCTGGGCACTGACCTGCACCGTGATCTCACCGGAGACCGGTGAAGTGAACTCGCAGAACAGGCGTCCTTTGTCATCGGTCTCACCTTCGCACACGCTCTGCAAACGCTTGACCTCGCTGCCGCTCTGGTAGGCGTAGAACCCGCCCACCAGCCGTTTGCGGTGGGAGAAAGTTTTCCGTTCGAACAGATCCAGCTTGACCTTCGTCCCTTTGACCGGCTTACCGGCGAGGTCCAGCGCCACCGCTTGATACTTGATCTTGTCCTTCGAGAGCGCCCACGAATCGGGCTTCAGGCCCAGCACGATCTGCGCGGGCCAGACCGGTATGCGCGTCGAGGAGGTCAGCACCTCGCCGTTGGGATCGCTGTACTCCAACTCGGCCACGATCTCCTGCGGCGTATCCTGTTTCGGGATTCCGCTGAGCTGCGCCCGGCCGCCGCCCGCGCCGTCCAACGTCAACGACAGGCTCTTCAGCGCACGCGTCTGGCCGCTGGCTGCGCCGGAATCGAGCGGGGCCTCCGGCTCCTCGTCCGTTAACGCGTAGTCGCCGCGGTACCAGTCGTAGCGGCGGTCCTCCTGCGGCCCTTCTTTTACCGCGCCGTTGGCGAAGGTGAAGTCCTCGAAACCCGGAAAGCTCACGCCGCGGGGCTGAACCACGCTGCGCAGCTTCACCGGCAGAAAGCTGGCGCCGCCGCCCGCCAGGAAGCCGATCTGAATGCCCACCTCCGCGCTGTCCGCATTCACCAGCGGCTTGGCGGGCGGATCGATGGACGCCCGCAGGAGCGGCACGCGAAACTCCTCGACCCGGAAAGTCCCGGACGTCCGCATGCGGCGCCCGCCCCGCGCCTCGGCGCCCAGGGTGTCTTCCATGACCACGCGGTAGACCCCGGACTTGGCGTCCTTGGGCACGGCCCAGTCTGATTCGGCGCTGTCCTTCGCATCCCACTTCAACGGCACTTCGTATTTCTGATTGCTGCCCACGTGCTCGATCACGGCCTTGCGCGGCAGGCCGCCAGCCGCCACGAAGCGAAAACCCGCACGCGTGTGTTGGCGGTAGAGGTGCTTCATGTGCACGGTTTCGCCTGCGCGGACGAGCGTGCGGTCGAACACGGTAGTGGCGATGTAGGGCCCTTCATAGTTGGGCCCCGGGAGATTGAAGCGCCAGCGGGAGATGCCCTCGTTCCAGTCGGACAACACGAAGCTCGCGTCGGTCCCGTTGCGCGCGAACACCATGTATTGCTGGTCATACGAGGACAAGCAGCCGGGCAGCGCACGCCGCTCGGGGAGCTGCGTACTGATGCGAGCGATGCCGCGGGCGTCGGTGACGCCTTTCCAGTGCTCCTTGCCATCGCAGTCCTGCACCGAGACCTGCGCCTTCGCCACCGGCGTACCGCTGTCGAGCGCCGTCACCCAGACCAGCGAGGACTCGCGGCCCTGCTTGAAGTGCACGGACAAATTGGTCACCAACGCGCTGGTGGAGACGTGGTACACCGGTTTGCTCTTGTCGTCCGGATTGGCGCCAGAGAGCAAGGCTTCTCCGAGCCGTGGGCTGGCCAGCTCCACGATGTAGAACCCGGCCGACTTGAGCGGAATGCCGACCACTTCGAAAGCACGCGCGCCGCCGGGCTTGGGCACCTTGATGGAGCGCGTCTGATCCGATTCAGCGAAGATCGACTGCGCTGCGGCATAGGTCGCCGACGGTGGCGCTTCGCCTTCCGACTGCTCGTAGTCCACGCGCTCGGAGTCGCTCACCCGCTTCATCCAGTCGATGATCACGCGGGCATTCGCGCTGCCCACCCGCAGGACGTTGCCCGGGACAGTGCCATCCGAGCTCCATCGCCTGCCGGCCACCTCTGGCTCCACGTTGCGCAGCGTGACCGGTAGCGTCGCGTCCGCATTCAGCTCGATGATCCCGAACTTGGCGGCGAATTTGGCGAGCGGCGGTGCCACGTCGGTCTTGACGGTGAGCGGGAAGCGCTTCTGGTTGCTCAGCCTGCGGCCAGCGTCGTCGCGCAGGTCGGCGGGGATCTCGAGCTTGAGCTGCGCCTGCTCGGGGAACGGCCCGGCGAAGGAGATCTCTTGAATAAAGTCGCCTTCCTGCTTGGCATCCGGCAGCGTGGGCTTGTACAGCTTGCCGTCGGCGGCGCGCAGCATCGTCTTCTCGGCGGATGCGCGCGGCACTGGCGCAGTGAACGCCAGTCGCATGGGGAGGAATGGGAGGCAGTTCGCGTCCCGATTCACGCGGTCGCAGGAAAACTTGGCCGAGAACGCGGGCCGCACGGTGAACTCGAGCATCTGGTCCTGGCTGGTCGGCACACCACTCACCGACTCGATACTCTGGCCCCACACCAGGCGCAGCTCGGCGTCGTTGGGCAGGCGCCGCGCGCAGCGCAGCATGACGATAGGGACCTTCGACTCGTCGGCGGACTTGAGCTGCTCGGCGCGCGTACCTCGGAGAAGATCGCGCTCGGCGATCGCGGCCAGGCGCCTGTCCTTGAACAGCACCATGAGATAACGATCAACGAAGTCCTTCCGCGTGTCGAGCAACTGCAGCCGCTCGTCGCCGGTGATCAGCTTGACCGGGATCTTCTCGGTGATCCCTTTGGCGTCGCAATAGGCATGCCGGACAACCGTCTCAGGCTTGTCCGGCGCGTCCAGCCCGAGGATGAAGATCTGCTCCTCGTCCACCAGGTCGTGGCGGTAGGGCAGATACTCGATGATGGCGGGGCCGCCGGTCGTGAACGAGTAGGCCGCGGATTCGACTGCCTGGCCGTCGACGGTCTCGAGGTCGGATCTGACCTTGAAACTGCAGCGTACCCCGGCCGGCAAGTCACGCTCGAAGTCGAGCACCCAGTTCTTCTGGTCGGCCCAGCGCGCCGTGCCCTTCTCGGCGCAATCGATGTCGAACGGTTCGGGCAGACGCGGATCGCCGAAGGGAACCACGGCATCGGAGAAGCGCGCGGCGACCTGGCGCACACCCTTGATCTCACCCTGAGGGGAAAACAAGTCCACCTTCGCCGCGAACCCGGATGCAGGCAACAGAAGCAAGGCGACTACGAGGCCGCGTAGCATGGCTGTCATGAATCCCCCTCGAATGGCGTCCCGCCCGCAGGGCGGGGAAGCGACGCTATCTTAGCAAGGGGGGACTTTCAAACCTTACACGGCGCCGCCTCAAACCGTGCGCGTCTCCCCAAAGCTTACACCTCGTCACCTCAAACCTCGCGCTTACATACTGCCAGGCCGGTCTTGCTTAGTGCCGTCGACGCAACACGCGAATTGTCGGGAATAAGGTCGAATCCGCGTGGGGACGTCAAGCAGATCAGCGTGTTGGGCGAACATCCGAGCACCCCCACCCAGCGGTGTGGCGGGTTTTTACGCGCCCGATGTCAGGTCGGTGCACTCAACTAAACCTGATCAGAGCCGTTACATACCAACGGACGACCTGGGTGTACGCCGTCGTGAAGACCCTCTTTTCTACGCATGGATGCTTGGGTGAGGCACTCGGCCCGGGCGGGATGGTCCATTGTTTGTCATCCGGCAAGCGCCATCCGCTTGGAAAGAGTGTAAAAGAGGGCATCGTGCGGGAGTCCAGCTTGTCCAGCCAACATCCACTATGAGGGAGCAGCGCCCATCCGCCGCAGCGGAATCGAATCGTCCCGGCAGGCGGCCGGGTTCCCTCTTCGAGGGACTTATCCCGAGCAAACGTCTACTGCTCATCATTTGGCCGTTTCTTGCCATCGTGGTCTTGCTCGTTGTTTTAGCCACCGAGAGCATGGCGATTCTGTCCGCTGGCAGAGCTTTCGTCGAGGGCGAGAGCCTGTGGTCCAAAGCGCAGAAGCTGTCGCTGTCCCACCTCATGCGCTATGCGCATACCCGCTCTGAGGCGGACTATCAGAATTTTCGCGCGGCGCTGGCGGTGCCGCTGGGCGATCGCACGGCACGCCTGGAACTGGAGAAGCCGCACCCGGATTACGCCGTGGCCTATCAAGGGTTCCTCCAAGGCCGCAATCATCCGGACGACATCCCCGGGATGATCATGCTGTTCCGGCGGTTCAGAAACGTGAGTTACATCGACAGGTCGATCACGCTTTGGGCCGACGGTGACCGCTCGATCGACGAGTTCGTGAAGGTGGCCGACGAGCTGCACGAGCGTATCTCTGCCGGCGACACCGATCCCGACAGGCTGTACTCGATCCTCGAGCGGATCTATGCGGTCGACGCCCAACTCACTCCGGAGGAGGACGCGTTCTCCTCGTCGCTGGGGGAAGCCACGCGAGCCACGAAACTCCTGCTCGTGATCGCAACGGTGACGCTCGCGGCAACGCTGGTTCCCCTGGGCATCCTCTTCTCGCGCCGCATGCTGAAGCACAGCGAAGCGTTCGAGAATGCGCTCAAGCGCAGCGAGGAACGCTTCAATCTGGCTGTCACGGGCAGCAATGACGGCATTTGGGACTGGAATGTGCGGACCAACGAAATGTACTACTCCTCTCGGTTCAACGAGCTGCTGGGCTACCCTGCCGATCATCTGGAAAACACCCCTTCCGCCTTCGTTTCTCGATTGCATCCGGAGGACCGGGAGGCCACGGTGGCCGCTGTAGAGGCGCACCTGTCGCAAGACAGACCCTATGATGTGGAGTATCGCCTCAAGGCCCGCTCCGGCGAGTACCGGTGGTTCCGGGCCCGCGGGCGTTCGGTCCGGGATGCGGCGGGGAAGGCCGTGCGGATGGCGGGGTCGATTACCGATGTCACCGATCGCAAATCGGCGGAGGCAGAGCTCTTTACCGAGAAAGAACGGGCGCAGGTAACACTCCAGTCCATTGGGGACGCGGTGATCGCCACCGACACCAACGGATTGGTCGAGTATGTCAATCCCGCCGCCGAGGTCCTGCTCGGCTGGAAGATCGCCGAGGTCGAAGGCCTCCCGTCCCGTTCCTTCGTGAAGCTCATCAACGAACACACTCGGCAACCGACTCTCGACCCGGTCGAGATGGTGCTGAATGAAGGGCGTGCAGTCGAGCTGGGAACGATGATTCTGCTGGTGCAGCGCGACGGCAGTGAGATCCCAGTAGACGAGACCGCGGCTCCGATTCGCGATCGCAGCGGTCAGATTATCGGCGTCGTGCTCGTGTTCCGTGATGTCAGCCGTGAGCGCCAGTACGCCGCCAAGCTCTCTTACCAGGCGAGCCACGACGCGCTGACCGGGCTCATCAACCGGCGAGAGTTCGAAGTGCGGCTGATCCGAGCGCTGACAAGCGCCGCCGAGCAGCGGCGCCATCACGCGGTCATGTATCTCGACCTGGATCAGTTCAAGGTCGTCAACGACACTTGTGGTCATGCCGCGGGGGACGAATTGATGCGCCAGACCAGCACGCTCCTGCAGCGGCGCCTGCGCGAAGGGGACACGCTGGCTCGTCTAGGGGGAGACGAGTTCGGCGTCCTGCTGGAAAACTGCCATTTGGAACATGGCCCACGGCTGGCCGAAGAGCTGCGCAGGACGGTAGCCGAGTTTCCGTTCACCTGGCAAAGCCGCTCGGTCTCTATCGGTGTGAGCATCGGTGTAGTCAGCATCGTGGATGGAGCGTTTACGCTAGCAGAAGTCTTGAGCGCGGCGGACGCTGCGTGCTATATGGCCAAGGAAAAAGGTCGCAACCGCGTACAGCTCTACCACCGTGAGGATATCGAGCTTACGCTGCGCCATGGGGAGATGGAATGGGTGGGCCGCATCCACAAGGCACTCGAGGAAGATCGATTCTGCCTCTATACACAGGAGATTGTTCCGGTCCAGGCAGGTTCCGGTATGAATCCTCACGTCGAGTTGTTGATTCGCATGCTCGGCGAGCGCGGCGAGCTGATTGCACCGGGAAAGTTCATCCCGGCGGCGGAGCGCTATAACCTGATGCCGGCGATCGATCGCTGGGTCATACGAACGGCCTTCTCTACATTTGCGAAGCTTCGTGAACAGCAAAGCGCGAGCTCGATCGACACCTATGCGATCAACCTGTCCGGGGACTCACTGTCCGATGAGCGATTTCTCGAGTTCGTGCGTGAACAGTTCAGCCAGTTCGGCATCCCCCACGCCACCATTTGCTTCGAGATAACCGAGACGGCGGCCATCGCGAATCGCCAAAAAGCGACCTACTTCATTCAACAGTTGCGGGCGCTCGGATGTAAGTTCTCGTTGGACGATTTCGGCGCCGGCATGTCCTCCTTTGCCTATCTCAAGCATCTGCCCGTGGACTTCCTCAAGATCGACGGTGAATTTGTGAAGAATATGCTGAACGACCCGATCGACTGTGCCATGGTCGAGGCGATCAATCATATCGGCCACGTGATGGGCAAGCTCACCATCGCAGAGTTCGTCGAGAACGAGGAGATTCTGGCCAGGCTGCGCGACATCGGCGTGGATTTCGCCCAGGGATACGGCATCGCCGAACCCAAACCGTTCGACTACCTGGCCCTCGTGGCACCTCCGCGGCCAGTGTCGGCTCCAACGTTGGCCTAGCCGTCGTATTGAGGGCCAAGGGTCCTGTCCCGATCGCTATCTAAGGAAAGCGATGCCGAAAATCAGGGTTTCCCTGATAGCGGCACGCACTGGAATGTGCACAATAAAAAGTAAGATAAGGAAAGCAGCCTGTTTCTGTTACCCTGGGTTGGTGCATGTTCGGTCAATTTTTTTGACTGGCTTGTTCAAGCTAGGGAGGAACCACCTTGAGGAGATGTCATGGGAGTAAGCGAGCCACTAGCCGTCCGTCAACCCTGGGTTGATACCTTGCACGCGTACATCAAGCCGCACTGGGATCATCTACTCGATGGGCCATGGGCGGAAGGCGTTGCAAAGGGGCGACTCACACTACCGGAGATGCAGGGTTGGATGCTGCAGATTTATCCGTTCATTCACGCGTTTCCCAAGTTCCTCGCCGAGGCTCTGATCAAGGTAGAGGACGACTATTCGCGGAGTTTCTTCATCAACAACATCAGAGTGGAGAAGGCCCACGCCGACCATTGGCTGTGGATGGGCACAGGGTTTGGCGTTCGGCGCGAAGAGATGCTGGCATTGGCCGATGGAGCCACGCCATTGCTGCGCGACGTCCAGTCGCTGACGGACTGGTTGTGGTACATCAACACGAAGGGGTCTCTCGCCGAAGCGGTAGCCGCAACCAGCTTCGCTATCGAAGGAATGGCGGGCGACATCGCCCGCAAGGTCACGGATGGCTTCCAATACTACAAGGACGAGCCGGGTGTCGATCTGAGCGTCAAGACCTACCGATGGATGAAGGAGCATGCCTACTACGACGACCAGCATCCGAAGATCGCAATGGAGATCGTGCAGCGCTATGCGACGACCGAACGCATGCAGAAGCGCGTGATGTTCGCGGCCAAACGCAGTCTCCAGCTCCTCGATCACGCTCTGGTTACGTCCTACCAGGCATTCTCCGCGGCCCCGATAGCATTGGTCGGACGGGATGCGCCATCGCGTAATCGTAGGGAAGCACAGGTGCATCACGCGTTCCCGGACAGGCGTTTCCGGGAACGTAGAGGGGTGCAGTCACGACGTGTCGCGGCCTAGCTCTGTCGAGAGCCGTCCGCACGCATGGCGGCTGCGCAATATGTAAGGAGGAGCTCGGGTGCGACCGGTGGCCGAACCGCGGCCACCCAGGTATGTCGGTGGGTCCTGGGCTTCCGGATCCGCCGGCAACCCGCAGTTTGGCGTTCAATCACCAGTCCCGACATCGCATCGGCGAGCGCCTCGTGGTGTGCGTCCGATCTAGTCCCGCTCCACCATAGCCTGTAGGCGCCGCACGACTGCACCTCGAATCCACGAGCCGTGATACGTTTGCGTCTCTATCCGTCGAATCGGTGACCAGCCATGTATCGCCCCACGGTTGCAAGATCTGCGCTTGCCCGCGCCGTCTCATACACGATCTTGCCACTGAACATGACGAGGATGGTGTCCGCCAGCTCGAACAACTCATCCAGGTCTTCGCTTACCAGCAAGATCGCAGCGCCTTGATTGCGCACCTGCATCAGCTGCGACCGAATATCCGAAGTCGCAGCGAAGTCGAGTCCGAAACAAGGATTCGCCGCGACCAGCACCTCGATCTCCCCGGACAGCTCACGTGCGAGAACCATGCGCTGGACGTTGCCACCAGACAGAGTTCTCGCCGGTGCCTCCGACGATGACGCCTTGATGCGATAGCGCGCGATGAGATCGACGGCGAAACTGCGCATCGCCCGGCGGTTCACGAACACGCGAGCCACGGTAAACGCCGGTTGGTCGAACTTCCTGCTGATCAGGTTTTCCGCAATGCTCATTCCGGGCACGCAGGCATTTCGCAGCGGTTCTTCGGGCAGGCACGAGACCTTGTGGCGAAGCATCGCCGCGCGCGTCGGCTTATACGGTTCTCCGTGCACGACGATCCTTCCTCCGATCGGCTCCCGCTGACCGGCAAGCACCTCCACGAGCTCCCGCTGGCCGTTGCCGGAGACTCCCGCGATCCCTACTATTTCGCCGGGACAGACCGTGAACGACACCGTGTCGACGGCTCGATGTCCCCTATCGTTCTCCGCGCACAGACCTTCGACGCGTAGTTGCTCGGTGCGGCTGGTCTGTGGGGTGCGTTGCGCCTGGCCGGAGATCTCACTGGTGCCGATCATCATCTCGGCGAGGTCCTTGGGCGTGAGATCTCCGATCCTGCCCGATCCCGAGACGCGGGCGCGCCGCAGCACCGTCACCTCCTCGGCAAACGCCATCACTTCTCTGAACTTATGGGTGATGAGGAGGACGGATAGATGGCCCGCGCGGGTCATCTGATGCAGCAGACCCAGGATGTCGTCCGCCTCCGCTGGCGTCAGCACCGAAGTCGGTTCATCGAGGATCAAGATGCGGCACTGCAGGTAGAGTTGCTTCAAGATCTCCACCTTCTGTT
>JBGPMS010000226.1:0-9432 GCA_041487115.1 Gammaproteobacteria bacterium | reverse complement strand
CGCCCACCGAGTTGTCCCCGAGCAGCACACAGGATGGGTATTTCCAGGTGATGGCCGAGCCGGTTTCAACCTGCGTCCACGAAATCTTGGCGTTGACGCCTTTGCACAGGCCGCGCTTGGTGACGAAGTTGTAGATCCCGCCTACACCCTTCTCGTCTCCGGCGTACCAGTTCTGCACGGTCGAGTACTTGATCTGCGCATTGTCCAGCGCCACCAGCTCCACCACCGCCGCGTGCAACTGGTTGGTGTCGAACTTGGGCGCCGTACAGCCTTCCAGGTAGGACACGTAGCTGCCCTCTTCCGCCACGATCAGGGTGCGCTCGAACTGGCCCGACTCCTGGGTGTTGATGCGGAAGTAGGTCGAGAGCTCCATCGGGCAGCGCACGCCTTTGGGGATGTAGCAGAAGCTGCCGTCGGTGAACACCGCGGAGTTGAGCGCGGCGTAAAAGTTGTCGCCGGGAGGCACCACGCTGCCCAGGTGCTTGCGTACCAGCTCGGGATGGTCGCGCACCGCCTCCGAGAACGAACAGAAGATGACCCCGACCTCGGCCAGCCGGTGCTTGTACGTCGTGGTGACGGATACGCTGTCGAAGATCACGTCCACCGCCACGCCGGCCAGCGCCTTCTGTTCGTGCAGCGGCACGCCCAGCTTCTCGAAGGTGCGGCGCAGCTCGGGATCCACCTCGTCCATCGAGCTCAGCTTCTTCTTCGCCTTCGGTGCGGAGTAGTAGCTGATATCCTGGAAGTCGATCCTGGGGTACTTCACGTTGGGCCACGCCGGCTCGGTCATCGTGAGCCAATGCCGGAAGGCCTGCAGACGGAACTCGAGCAGCCATTCGGGCTCGTGCTTCATGCGCGAGATGAGCCGGATCACGTCCTCGCTCAGCCCCTTCGGCACCGTGTCCGACTCGATGTCGGTCACGAAGCCGTGCTTGTAGGGCTGATTGACCAGGTTCTGCAGTACGCTGCTCACGCTACGCTCCTAGAGCTGCGGCGGCGGACGCTCGAAGCGCTCGCCCCAGGTCCATCAAACGCTGAAGCTTTCCCCGCAGCCGCACTCGCTCTTGGCGTTGGGGTTTTCGAACTTGAAGGCTTCCTTGAGGCCTTCGCGCGCGAAGTCGAGCGTCGAGCCGTCGAGGTATTGGAGCGCTTCCTTGCCCACGATCACTTTCGCATCGTGCGACTCGAACAGCGCATCGTCGGCGCCCACGTCGTCGGCGTAGTCGAAGGTATAGGCGAGCCCCGAGCAGCCGACCTTCTTGACACCCAGCCGCAAGCCGACACCTTTGCCGCGTTTGGCCAGCGATTTCTGGATCTGCCTGGCCGCATTCTCAGTCAAGTTGATTGCCACTTGCACTCACTCCATTGCCAGTCCACTCGAAACACTCAGGCCGGGACCGCCGGTTCGGGCTGGTCGCGATGCTGCCGCTGGTCCTTGAGCTCCATGACCTTCTGCTCGGCCGCCTGCGCCTGCGCCTTGGCGACCAGCTGGGCCAGGGTAACCGAGTTCAGATACTCGAAAATTCTGTCGTTCAGACTGGCCCACAGGTCGTGGGTCAGGCACTTGCGGTCGTCCTTGCAGTTCTCGCGCCCGGCGCACTGGGTCGCGTCCATCGGCTCGTCCACGGCGCGAATGATGTCGGCCACAGACATTTCCTCGCTCGTCTTCGCCAGCTGGTAGCCCCCGCCCGGACCGCGCACGCTGGAAACGAGCGCGCGTCGGCGCAACTTGCCGAACAGCTGCTCCAGATAGGACAGTGAAATCTTCTGGCGCTCGGAGATGTCCGCGAGCGTCACAGGCCTGTGCCCGTCCCGCATGGCAAGGTCGATCATCGCGGTCACCGCAAAACGTCCCTTGGTCGTCAATCGCATGGCTTGCTCCCCGGGAGAACCCGTAAATGCGCGTCGGTATGGTCAAACCCGATCAATTCAATCAACTTTACGATACCCGAACGTTTCAGTCAACAATTCTGTTTACGTACTTGGGGTCGAAGTTGTCGGATTTCACCTCCCCCTCCCGACATTGGATACCGGCCCGCTCCAACCGCTGGAGTAGCTGCTCGATGCGTTGATCGATAGTAACCACATGATCGAGCAGGCTATGTACCGCTTTGGTTAGAGGGTCGTTCAACTCCCCGCTCATCCCATAGGCGGGAAACCCGATCTTGTCGGCAATACGGGCACGGGCCTCGTCCCGTCCATCTTCGAGGATGCGCGCAGGTATGCCGATAGCGGTTGCGCCAGCAGGCACGTCCCTCACCACCACCGCGTTGGAGCCCACTTTGGCGTTGTCCCCGACCCGAATCGGTCCGAGCATCTTGGCCCCCGCGCCCGCCACAACGCCATTGCCCAAAGTCGGGTGGCGCTTGCCCTTGTTCCAAGTGGTTCCGCCCAACGTAACACCGTGGTAGAGGGTGACGTCATCCCCGATCTCGGCCGTTTCTCCGATCACCACGCCCATGCCGTGGTCGATGAAGAACCGCCGCCCGATGATGGCGCCAGGGTGGATCTCGATGCCGGTCAACCAGCGGGCAATATGGGAGATAAAACGCGCCAGCCACTTCAGATTCCACTGCCACAGGCGATGCGACAGGCGATGGAACAGCCGGGCGTGAAACCCGGGGTAGCAAGTGATCACCTCCCAGGTGGTGCGTGCGGCGGGATCACGCTCGAACACGCAACGAATGTCTTCGCGAATGCCGTCCAGCATCGGTCTTCGCCTATGCTCTAAACAAAAACAATAGTTTACGATATCCCACTAAAGCGGTCAACTATTGGCAGGTCTTGGCCTTCTGCGCCGCAGTAAGGATGCCGCGCAGGATGTTGACCTCTTCTTTCTCCAGACGCGCGCGCTGGAACAGCCGGCGCATACGCTGGATCAGTCGCTTGGGCTGCTTGGGGTCGAGGAACTCGATGTCGTATAGGGTCTGCGTGAGATGCTGAAAGAAGAGCTCGATCTCCTCGTAGGTGGCGGGTTCGTGCGCCTCCTGCGGGTAGCTCGCGACCGTTTCCGCCGCCTGCCGCAGCTCGTAGGCGAGGATCTGCACCGCAGCCGCCAGGTTGAGCGAGGTGTATTCGGGGTTCGCCGGGATCATGGCGATGACGGCGCAGCGGCTGACCTCCTCGGCCGTCAGCCCGGTTTTCTCCGGGCCAAATACGAGAGCCGCTAGTCCGTGCGTCGCCTCGCCTGCGAGTCGTATGCCGGCCTCGCGCGGAGTCAGCACCTCGTGCGACAAGTCGCGGCGGCGCGCCGTGCAGGCAACGGCGAACAGGGTGCCGGCAAGCGCATCATCGAGCGATCCGCACACCGAGGCACGTTCGAGCACGTCGGTCGCACCGGCGGCCATCGCTTCGGCCTCTGGAGCGGGAAAGCGCTTGGGGTTGACCAGATAGAGCGACGCCAGCCCCATCGTCTTCATCGCTCGCGCGGCGGCACCGATATTGCCCGGATGGGTGGTGCCGCAGAGGACGACGCGCACGTTGTTCAGAGGAGGCGCAGCGGGCATGACCACCCCATGCAGGATCGACACGCGGACCGAAGCTGCCCACCCGGCCGATCGAGTGAGCGGCGGACAGGCGTGCGGCGCAAACGGCTCAGCACGAGTTGCGGCAGCGAAGCGTCACCCTGTTAGAATTCGCGCTTCGCTCTATCGGCGCATGCGCACGGAATTCGAAATGGCCATCCTCCATCCCATGGTCAACATCGCGGTGAAAGCAGCGCGCCGCGCGGGCCGCATCATCAGTCAGGCGTCGGGCAACCTGGACGTGCTGACGGTGCGGCACAAGAGCTTGAACGACCTGGTGTCGGAAGTGGACCGGTCCGCCGAGGAGGCCATCATCGACACGCTCAAGGCAGCCTACCCGGCGCATGCGATTTTAGCAGAAGAAAGCGGCGCCACCGGTGAGTCGGAGCACGTCTGGGTCATCGATCCTCTGGACGGCACCACCAACTTCCTGCACGGGTTCCAGCAGTACTGCGTCTCCATCGCGCTGGTCCACAAGGGGGTCATCACGCACGGGGTCATCTACGATCCCTGTCGCAACGATCTGTATACCGCTTCCCGCGGACGCGGCGCGTACCTCAACGACAAGCGGCTGCGCGTGTCCCGGCGCGAGAAGCTGATCGATGCGCTGGTCGGCACGGGCTTCCCGTTTCGCATGTTCGAGCATCTCGATGCTTACACCGGGATGCTCAAGGACATGATGACCAAGACTGCGGGTGTGCGCCGTCCGGGCTCGGCGGCGCTGGACCTGGCCAACGTCGCGGCCGGGAGGCTGGACGGTTTCTGGGAGATCGGCCTGGCGCCGTGGGACATGGCGGCCGGCTGCCTGATGATCACCGAAGCCGGCGGCCTGGTCGGCGACCTCGAGGGCAACGAGCGCCACATGCAGAGCGGCAACCTGCTTGCGGGCAGCCCGAAGATCTTCGCGCAGTTATTGCAGGCGCTACAGCCCCATCTCACGGCGCGGCTGCGAGGGGCATAGCACCGCGCACCCGTTCAGTCTCTCGGCTGCGGGGCAAACCGGTTCTTGAGCGACTTCAGCCGCTCGAGCAGGCCCTGGCCGAACGAGCTGCTTTCCACCTTCGACGTGTCCTTGACCTTGTGCCGCTCCAGGATCTCCGGCGAGCTCTGGTATTCGGCATAGCGGGTGACGGCCGAATTCAGATGCTGCTGCATCAGTCCCACGTTGACCGGCTTGTTCAAGAACCGGTAGATCTGCGCCTCGTTGATGAGGTGAATCACCATCTCGGAGTCCGAGGCGCTGGTCAGCACGATCACCAGGATCTGCGGGTACTTGCGCTTGAGCAGGTTGAACAGGATCAGATAGTTTTCGAACTCGGCGTCGATGTCCGCGATGAACACCGCGATCTCGCGCGACTCGAGCTGCGCCAACGCCTGGTCGATGGTGGCCGCGTAGAAGATCTCGTAGGTGGATCCCACCAGCCGGTCGATGGCCTGGTACACGGCCGGCCGCGGGTCCAGGACCAGCATGCCGGCGTCGATCTTCGGAGGCGGCGCCTGCTGCGGGCGATTGCGGTCGAACTGATGCTGGCCGATCTCCACCGCTTCGGCTATCACCTGTTGCAATTCGTGATTGTCCCACGGCTTGCTGATGAAGCGGTAGACCTCGCCCTCGTTGATGGATCCGACGATCGACGCGAGGTCGGAATAGCCGGTCAACAGAACGCGAACGCTGTCCGGCGACAACTCGCGCGAGCGGCGCAGCAGCTCGACGCCGAGCATGCCAGGCATGCGCTGATCGCTGACGATCACTGGAATCTTGAATTTGCTGATGAAGTCGAGCGCCTCCTTGCCGTTGGCCGCGGTCAGCACGTGATACTTGCTGCGGAAGATGGTCTTCAGCGCCGACAATATCCGCTCTTCGTCGTCCACGAACAGCACGCGGGTGCGTTGCGTCAGGGTCACCGGCTGCTCGGTGATGGCGGACAGACCGGCCATGGTTGGATCGAGCGGCCCAGCCCCCTCGCTCGAGCGCGCCAGGGTACGCAGCTTGCGCGCGGCGCTGAGCATGCCGGATGCGTTGCGGGAGGCGTCGGCCATCGCCTCCGGCCGAACCGGAGGTTCGTCACCCAGATCGTCCGGAATGGCGTTGAACAGGGCCTCGGCGAACTCCCGCGCGTTGTCGAACCGGTCCTCGGGCGATTTGGCGAGCGCTTTCTGCACCACCCAGTCGACCGCCGGCGGCAGCAGCGGATTGAGGCGCGAGGGATCGACCGGCGTCTCGTACAGGATCTTGTTCATGATCTGTCCGCTGCTCTCGGCGGCAAACGGCTTGACGCCGGTCAGCAGCTCGTACAGCAGCACGCCGGCCGAAAAGATGTCGGCGCGTCCGTCGGGTGTATCGCCCAGATACTGCTCGGGCGACATGTAGCTCGGTGTGCCCAGCATGTGCCCGTGCTGGGTGACGTTGGAGGTCTCGATGCGGGCGATGCCGAAATCGGTGACCTTGATGTTGCCCTCGCGCGTCACCAGCAGGTTGCTCGGCTTGATGTCGCGGTGGATCACGCCCTGGGAGTGCGAGTACGCGAGCGCATCCAGCAGCTGGCTGACTATGCCGCGCACCCGGTGCAACTCGGTCTTCAGCCCTTCGCTCAGATAGGCGGTCAGCGGCTTGCCGGCCACGTACTCCATGGCGATATAGCAGTAGTCACCCTCTTCGCCGTACTCGTACACCTGCACCACGTGCGCGTGCGTGAGACGGGCGGCAGCCTGCGCCTCGCGTTTGAAGCGGCGCAGCGCCTCCTCCTTGGTGTCCGGCTCGAGCTTGGTCTTCTCGATCAGCTTCACCGCGATGGTACGGTGCAGGACCGGGTCCCAGCCTTCCAGCACGGTGGCCATGCCGCCCTCACCGAGAACGCCGCGCACCTCGTACCTGCCGATGATGGCCGGGAGGCTCATGCGGTTGCGCAACGGTTGCGGTTCGGGGTGCTCATGCGGCCAGCGCCTGCGGCTGTGTCGCCTTGACCGGCAGGAACACCGAGAACATAGTGCCCTGCCCGACCTTCGATTTGACCTCGATGCGCCCGCCGTGCTCCTGCACGATCTTGTAGGCGATGGACAGGCCCAGTCCCGTACCCTCTCCCACGTCCTTGGTGGTGAAGAAGGGGTCGAAGATCTTGGTCAGGATGTTCTCCGGAATGCCGTGGCCGTTGTCGGAAACGTCCACCCTCACCTGGTTGCCCGTGGCGATGCTGGTGGACACCGTGATTTCCCCGCCGGTGTCGTCGGTAGCCTGGGCGGCGTTGGTGACCAGATTGAGGAATACCTGGTTGATCTGGGACGGCGAGCATTCCACCAGCGGAATCTCCTGCAACTGCTTGTGCACGGTCTTGTGCTTGACCATGTTGCGTGCGATCACCAGCGTGCTCTCGAGCCCCTCGTTGAGATTGAAGCGCTGCAGCTTGCTGCGGTCGAGACGGCTGAAGTTCTTCAGGTTGAGTACGATCTCCGAGATCTGCTCAATGCCGTGCAAGCCGTCGTCGGACAGCTTGGCCATATCGATCTGTGCCGACTCGGCCTCGAACTGGGTCGACAGCAACGATACGCGTGCGAACTGGGCCGACAGCTGCTCGTCCGGAACGTCGCCGCGCTCGAGCATCTCCAGCAGCTTTTGCGACTCGCCGACCATGCCATCGACGTGCGGCAGCCGCTCCTTGATCGATGCCAGACTGGACTTCACGTAGGCGAGCGGCGTGTTGATCTCGTGGGCGATGCCGGCCACCATCTGGCCGAGGGAGGACATCTTCTCGGTCTGGATCAGCATCGACTCCGACTCTTTCAGGTGCTTGAGCGCCTCGGACAGCTCCCTGGTGCGGTTCAGCACCTTCAGCTCCAGGTTCTCGTTGGCCGCCTTCAACGCCTCGTTGGCCTGGTTGATCTTCACGTAGCTCTGGCCCAGCTGCCACACCACATAGCCGAGAAACACCAGCAAAGCGGCCGAATAGAACACCAGATAGACGCGGAACTGCTCCTTCTGATCGGCGATGGCCTGGAACTCGCGATCGTAGGCGCCGTTCAGGGAACTGACACGCGTCGAAGTCGGCGACAGCGCGAGCTGCTCCGCTTGCTGAGTCACACCCGCCTCCTGCTTGAGCACCAGTGCGACGGGCTGCGCCAGACCCGACAACGGAGTGCGGATGACCTCTGGATATTGCTCGGCCGACTGCACCAGGGCGGCCGTCGCGGCCTCCACCCCTTTCCGGGCATTCTCGTCAGGTTGCGCGTAGAGCCGGAGCAGCTCGGCGTTCAGCGCCATGAACTGCCCGTCCAAAGCCAGCAGCTTGGGACGCAGCTTGGCATCGGTTTCGGCCAGTCGCGCGGCAGCCTGGCGCACCGCCGCGACCTGGCCCAACAGGTCTTTGAGAGTAGCACGCAGTTGCCCATTGGCCTGATCGAACTGCTCCAGCAGCTTCTGCTTGTCGAGGAATGCGCTGCGCAAGCCCTCGAGCCCGGTAGCGAGCGCGCGGTTCTTCAGGGCCGCCGTCTCGGCTGCCAGATCGTCCAAAACCGGTTGCAACCGCTGGATCGCCTCGCGCGTGCGCGGCTCTGCAGTCACGGCGTCGCTGCGCGCGGCAGCGATATCGCGGTTCCAATAGGTGTCGATCTCCTTGAGGTTGCGAAGATCGGCGACGATCTGAGTCTGGCGCTTGAGATCACCGCCCTGGCTCATGACGTAAAGAAAAGCGAGGACCCCCACTAACACCAGCGCCAGGAGCGTCCGCAGGATTCGGCCAATCATGGTCGGTTCGGATCCGGTTGTTTTGCGTGTCCGACCAGCCCTCCAAATACCCCCGCGGAGCACGGACCGATCAGTAAGCTTTGAGCTTACAAGGTATTATCGGCAAAATACCGCTCCCATACTAGGCGTCGGCTGGGAACGACAAGAATTCAGCCCCTCGCATCCCACCTGAGGCGGGTACCTTCAGAGACCGTTGCCGCATACGTGGCGTCATAGCGCGAACCGATGCGACCCCGATCAAATCAGCGCGAATTCGAGGGACTCGTGCGCCCCTGCAGCAGCCGGAGGATGCTGGAAAAATCCAGCGCGCCTGCGCCTGCAGCGCTGTGAAGGGCATACAGGTTGCGCGCCAGCTCTCCAAGAGGAATCGACGAGCGCGTCGCCAGCGCAGCCTCCGCGGCGAGGCCGAGGTCTTTGAGCATCAGGTCGACGCCGAAACCGCCGCTGTAATCGCGCGCGGCGGGTACGTTCTCCATCACCCCAGGATAAGGGTTGTAGACCTCGAGCGCCCAGTTGCGCCCGGAGCTCCGGCTCATGATGTCGGAGAGCACCTTGGGATCCAGGCCGCTGGCCACGCCCAGGGCCAGGGCTTCCGCGGTACCCGCCATCTGGATGCCGAGCAGCATGTTGTTGCAGATCTTGGCAGTCTGCCCCGCGCCGTGGGCGCCGGCATGGAAAATGTTCTTGCCCATCGCGGACAGAAGCGGCCGCGCGCGCTCCAGGGCTTGCGCGTCGCCGCCGACAATGAAGGTGAGCGTTCCTGCAGCGGCGCCGGCCGTGCCGCCCGAGACCGGCGCGTCGAGCATGGCAAAGCCGCACCCCGCAGCGGCTTCGGCCACCGCCCTGGCCGACCGTGGGGCTATCGTGCTGCAGTCCACGATCAGCGCGCCGCTTGCGATGTGGCGCAGCAACCCATGCTCGCCGAGATACAGCGATTCCACGTGACCACTTGCGGGCAGCATCGAGATGACGGCTTCGGCGCCATCGACACAATCCGGCGCGGATTGCGCGGGTTTCGCGCCGGCCTGCGCGAGCCTGTCCATCGCGGGCTCGACCAGATCGAACACGGCAAGCGAATGCCCCGCCTTCAAGAGATTGAGGGCCATCGGTGCGCCCATATTCCCCAGCCCGATGAAAGCGACGCGGCTCATTTCTTAGTCTCCTCCTCGT
>JBGPMS010000225.1:0-9464 GCA_041487115.1 Gammaproteobacteria bacterium | reverse complement strand
GGACTCGGGATGATGGCGAGTCGAGTTGCGAGTCAGTTGCGGCTCGACTGGCGCAGCCGATAGATCACTCTATCGGCAAGACAGTCGAGCCGCAAATGGCCGCAAATCGGCCGCCAGCGCCCGAGTAGCCCGGCGCAACACCTTGTACCCGGTATGAATCGCTCGCAAGCCTCAGCCCACCCGACCTTCGTTATCTCCGGGGGCGTCTTCGTGAATTGTCCAGGCTAGCATCGGCAAATTCCACGCGAAGTTGAGGGTCCGCTCGCCGGCTCGATCCGGGGCCAGTCACGGCGCCCTGAAGTGAAGCAGCACAGGTTTGTAAATCTCGTTGTGATCCGGTCTTGTTTTGGTTTGCGTTTCAAGATACGCCCGTTCGATGAACAGGGCAGATTGATCATAGGGCAATGCATCGAGAGCGATCCGAACCGATTCATTGAACCAAGACCCGCTGCCGAGGAATAAACGGTTTGAGGTGAGATTCGTACGCGGAACCCTCCGTAGTTTTCGGCCAGTGTCTTGACGCCGGGTCAGGATTCACGTCACGCCTCAGCCGGTTGCGGATGCCCGTCTGTCCTATCGAGAGTCGTCCTTAACAACGGAGAAGTCTGCTCATGTCTAGAATCGCGATGTCTCTCGCGGCGGCAATGGTGTCGTTCGTGGCGACCCTGGCAATCCCCGCAGGGGCGGCGATCGTGTCCGGGCAAAGCGACAATTTCGAGGACGGTAGTCTGCAAAGCTGGCAAACCGGCGCAAGGGACCCCGACGGGCCGACGAATATGGCTTCCGGTGGTCCGGGCGGACTTAATGACAACTTCCTGCGCCTCACTTCCAATGGCGCATTCGGCGCAGGTGGGAAACTGGTGGTTTTCAACCCGAGCCAGTGGGCAGGAGACTATCTGGGCGCGGCCGTAACCTCGATCCGGATGCAGGTCGACAATCTGGGCGCGACGCCTCTAGTCCTGCGGTTGATCCTGGTAGACAGTGCCGCGGGGCAGAGTCTCACGACGGTCAGTCCGGTGAACGTCGCTGCCGGCAGCGGGTGGGAGACCGTTTCCTTTTCGCTGGCATCCGCGAATCTGGCCGGTGGAGTCTTCAACACCGTGATGGGCCATGTCACCGAGCTGGATCTGGTCCACAGTCCGAGTGTCATCGGTGCGCGCTCGTCGGCTCTCAATATCGCGGCCGTGCTCGGGGTAGATAACGTCGCTGCCGTGCCGGAGCCCAGCCCGCTGGTGCTGACAGTTCTAGGATTTGCGCTGGCAATGTGCAGCGCAGCGAGAAGGCTGCGCCGGGAGGTATAGAGGCTCTCGGACTCCGGGCAGAAGAATTCCTGCTCCGGTGTTTCGCTTTCGAGGGGGACTCGCACCATGACATGGACGAAAGTTTGCGCCGCTGGCGGTCTCGTTGCCTTGGCTCTCGCTTCGCAGGCCTGGGCGGAACCCCAGCTGCCGGCCATCCAGAAGGGCGACATCGCCATAGACTTACGACCCATCGCGACCGGGCTGTCTGCCCCGGATTACGCGATCAGCCCCCCGGACGACCCCAGCCGCCTGTTCGTGCTGGAGCAGAACGGGCTGCTCCGGGTGATTCAGAATGGTAGCCTGCTCTCCACCTCCGCGCTCGACCTCCGGAACCGGGTGTCGCCCCCGCTCAACGCGGCGAACGCAAACGACGAGCGCGGGTTGCTCGGGCTGGCGTTCGATCCCGGCTACAACACCCCGGGCAGCGTGGGTTTCCACACGCTCTACACCTACACCAGCGAGGCCATACCAAGCGGAACTTCCCCGACCTACGCCGCGCCCAACGGTGCCACGCAAAACTACCGGAACGTGATCACCGAGTGGAAGATCAGCGCCGCGAACCTCAACGTGGTCGATCCTGCCTCTCGCCGCGAGATCATCTCGTTTGGCAAGAACGCGGGCAATCACAACGGCGGTACGCTCGCGTTCGGCAAGGACGGCTTTCTGTACCTCGGGACGGGCGACGGCGGTAACGCCAACGACGTCGGCGCCAGCCACATCGAGCCGGGCGGCAATGCCCAGAACCTGAGCGCTCCGCTGGGTAAGATGCTCCGGATCGACCCACACAACCCGTCCCTGACCGCCGGCAGCGCCAACCCCGTCAGCAGCAACGGCCAGTACCGCATCCCGGTGGACAATCCATTCCAAGGGGCAGGCCAGGTGCCGGAGATCTTCGCCTATGGGTTTCGCAACCCTTACCGCTTCAGCTTCGACACCCTAAGTGGCAATCTGATCGTGGGCGATGTCGGCCAGAACACGATCGAGGAGATCGACCGCGTCGTCCGCGCCGGCAACTACGGCTGGGCGGTCAAGGAGGGCGACTTCCTTTTCAACCGCTCCACCGGTAACGTCGAGGCCCGCAGTCCGGGGAGCCCCGCCGGGCTGATCGACCCGATCTCCGGCCCGCTGGGAACCCTGGAGTACGACCACGGCGACGGCATCGCCATCACCGGTGGCTTCGTCTACCGCGGCACTGCGATCCCGGCGTTGTTCGGCAAGTACATCTTCGGCGACCTGGCGCTGCGAGGCGGTCCTCCGCGGGTCGACGGCCGGCTCTTCTACGCGGATCTGGTTACAGGGGAAATCAAGGAGTTTCTGCTCCCCCAGTTTGCCGACGGGGTCTTGCCAGACGAGGTGACCGTGCACGGCTTCGGCGAGGACGCCAACGGGGAGCTGTACGCGCTGGTCACAAACACCGCGCCCAACGGGACCGGGGGGATCGTCTACCAGATCACCGGTGTCCCCGAGCCCGGCACCTTCGCAATGTTCGGCCTCGGCACCCTTGGCCTGCTCGGCTATGGCTGGCGGCGCCGGCGGTCGGCGTCGTGATTCCTCCCGGACGGGTTTCATAGCGACGAGCATGCCCGTTCGGGGCTGAGCAACTCGCGCACCGCCATCTCTATACACTGGTGGTGATCCACTGCGCGCCCGGCTTTGGCGCCATCACCAGCACGCCGTTCCTGCGTCCCTGGAGCCCCCTTAGAGAAGGAGCCAGATGCTGTTTCCCACCACCCTCGTTGGCAGTTACCCGCAGCCCGAGTGGTTGATCGACCGCGAGAAGCTGCTCGAGAGCATGCCGGCGCGCGTGCGGGCGCAGGAGCTGTGGCGCATCCCCGAACCGCTGCTTGCGCAGGCGCAGGACGACGCGACGATCCTGGCCATCAAGGCGCAAGAGGATGCCGGGCTCGACATCATCACCGACGGCGAGATCCGGCGCGAGAGCTACTCCAACCGGTTCGCCACTGCGCTCGACGGCGTCGATATCGACAACCCCGGCATGGTGCTCGGTCGCTCGGGCCGGCCGAATGCGGTGCCGCGCATCGTCGGCCCCATTCGTCGCAAGCGGCCGGTCGAGGTCGAAGACGTGAAGTTCCTGCGCGCGCACACGGGGAAGCCGATCAAGATGACCGTGCCGGGCCCTTTCACGATGAGCCAGCAGGCTCAGAACGAGCACTACCGGACTGAAGAAGCGCTCGCGCTGGCCTACGCCGTTGCGGTGAACGAAGAGATCCGCGAGCTGTTCGCAGCCGGCGCGGACGTCGTCCAGGTCGATGAACCGTACATGCAGGCGCAGCCGGAGAAGGCGCGCCAGTATGGGCTCAAGGCGCTCAACCGCGCGCTCGAAGGCATCGTCGGCCCGACTGCAGTGCACATCTGCTTCGGCTACGCCGCGATCGTCCACCAGCGGCCGACCGGCTATTCGTTTCTGCCCGAGCTCGCCGGGTGCTCCTGCCGGCAGGTGTCGGTGGAAACGGCGCAGGCGAACCTCGACTGCTCCGTGCTGGCGACGCTGGTAGGCAAGCAGGTCATGGTCGGATGCCTCGACCTCAACGACCTGATGGTGGAGACGCCCGAAACGGTCATCGCACGCATCAAACGCGCGCTCCGCTATGTGCCCGCGGAGGACGTGATTCTCGCGCCCGATTGCGGGATGAAGTATCTCCCGCGCGACGTTGCGTTCGGCAAGCTGCAGGCGATGGTCGAGGCGGCGAAGATGCTTCGCGCCGAATACGGCGCGAATTGAGCGCTGGTCGAAAGTCGGTGCGCGCCCTGCCGCGCTGCGTCGTTACGGCTTTTTCCCGAGCCCGCCGCGCAGCAGCCGCCCCGGCAAAGCCCCGGTCGGCTTGCCGTCGCGCAACAGGACCTCTCCGTTCACGATCGTCGCCGCGATGCCGCGCGCGTGTTGCACCAGTCGGCGTGCGCCGCTGGGAAGGTCGTTGACGACCTGCGGCATCTCTGGTGCGATTCCGTCGGGGTCGAAGACGACGAGATCAGCCGCGAAGCCTTCCCGCACCAGGCCGCGGTCGGCAAATCCAAACTGCGTCGCCGGCACTTGCGTCAGCATGCGTACCGCCTGCTCCAGCGTGAAAGCCTGCTTCTCGCGCACCCAATGGCTGAGCAGATGCGTCTGGAGCGAGGAATCGCAGATCTGCGAAACGTGCGCGCCGGAGTCGGAGAACGTCACCACGGCGCGCGGGTGGCGCATCATCTCGAGCACCGAGTCCTGATTCTCGTTTGCGACCGGGTGAACGAAGAAGCGGTCGAAGTCGCGTTCCAGCGCGAGGTCGATCATCGCTTCGGCCGGCGCCACCCCGCGCTCGCACGCGATCTCGGCGATTGAAGGGTGCGGGCCGGCGACGCTGTCGTAAAGGAAGATCCACTCGTACGGGAACGGCCGCGCCTCGGTTCCCAGTGCGCGGCGCACCGGCTCGTCGTCGGCGCCCTCTATCAGCCGCCGGCGAGTCTCGGGATCGCGCAAGCGCACGCGCTGTTCGGCGAGCGGCAGCGCCCGGAATGGCTTCCACACGGGCAAATCGTCGAAGGGTAGCTGAGTCTTGAACGACAGCACCACGTTGAGCCCGCGACTGTGCACTTGTGCGAACATGCGGCCGCCGGCGGCGGCTGTCTCGTCGAGCAGATTCATGAACTGCCGGAACACTCCGGGTGCGCTGAGCCGGTCGAAGATGCCCCAGGTGATCGGACGGCCGGTCTCCACCGCGAGGTTGCGCAGCCGCACGTGATACTCGCGCAAGCCGTCGGGATCGCTCAGGTCGCGCCCGACTCCCTCCCCGGCCAACTCGAAGATGCCCGCGTTCACCTCGGCCAGAACGCCGACCAGCCGGCGCACCTCGTCCCAGGTTGCCAGCCGGCTCGCCACCGGCCGCGCGTCGGGCGTCTCGTGGAGAGGCGAGCGTGAGGTGGTAAGTCCCATCGCCCCGGCTCGCATGGCGTCGCGCAGCTCGCGCTCCATGGCGCGGAGATCGTCTTCCGTCGCGGCCTCCTCGAAAGCGCGCTCGCCCATCGCATAGGTGCGCAACGCGCAGTGGCCGAGGTAGCCAGAATAGTTGATGCCCTTGGGCAGCGCGTCGAGCCGATCCAGGAACTCCCGGAACGTCGTCCAGCTCCATTCGATTCCCGCTTCCATCGCCGCCAGCGAGATGTCCTCGGCACGCTGAAGATTGCGCATGACCAGGTGCTTCGCGGACGCGGAGCAAGGAGCCAGCGTGAAACCGCAGTTGCCCATCACGACGCTGGTCACGCCGTGGTAACACGAGTTGGTGCCGAGCGGGTCCCAGAATACCTGCGCGTCCATGTGCGTGTGACCGTCGATGAAGCCGGGGGCGACGATGAGCCCGTCGGCATCGATCACCGCGCGCGCCGCTTCCCGGATCTTGCCGGTTGCGACGATCCGGCCGTCCTGCACCGCGACGTCGGCATGCCGGCGCGGCAGGCCGGAACCGTCGATCAGCACGCCGTTCTTGATCACAAGGTCGTAACTCATAGACTACGTTCTCCAGCGGCTAGTGCCCCCTCTCCCCAGCAGATATAAGGTCCCTCTCCCTAGCAGACATAAGGTCCCTCTCCCTCTGGGAGAGGGTAGGGTGAGGGCCCGAGAGGCTAGGGTGAGGGTGAGGGTGTGTGAGTGTCGATGTGTTTAGGCTCAGTGCCGGCCCCAGCGCTCGTCCTCATCCACCGCGGCGCTGCCCTGCGTAAGATCCGCCGTGGTGATCGCGTTTGAGCCGAAGCGCTCGGCGATGCGGTCCAGCGCGGCGTTGAGCTTCGTACTGCGCGCCGGCGGCGCCGCAAAGAGCCCGAGCTGCTGCGGCCCTTCCCCGTCGAGCGACTGCACCGACACGCCGGTGAGCCGCACGGGCCTGCCTTGGTGCGCGCGTTCCAGCAGGTCCAATGCGGCGCAATACAGAGCCTGTCCGTCGTCGGTGGACGCACTCAGCGTGGTGCGGCGGGTGATGACGCTGAAATCGGCGAACTTGATCTTGAGCTGCACCACGCGGCCCCGCACGCCGGCCTTGCGCAGGCGCCGACCCACGCGCAGCGCCTGCGCGTGAATATGCGGTCGCAGGCGCTCCAGGCCGGTCAAATCTTCCTCGAAGGTATCCTCGGCGCCCACACTCTTCGCGGCGCGGTCGGGGACGACCTCGCGCGGATCGTAGCCGCGCGCCAGGTCCCAAAGGTGGCGCCCTTGCGAGCCGAGGCGCTCCTCGAGCCACGTCACGTCCTGCGCCGCGATGTCGCCGATAGTGTGCAGCCCGGCGCGCGTTAGCTCCTCCTCGGTCTTGCGGCCCACGCCCCACAGGCGGGACAAGGGCAGTTCCGCGAGGAAGGCCACCGTCTCATCCGCGCGTATCTCGCGCTGGCCGTTGGGCTTGGCCAGCTCGGTGGCGATCTTGGCCACGAACTTCACCGCGGCAATGCCGGCTGAGGCCTTCAGGCTCAGCTCGGCGGCGATGTCCTTGCGGATGCGGAGCGCGATCTCAGCGGGCGTGCCGAACAGCCCCATCGACGCGGTGACGTCCAGAAATGCCTCGTCCAGCGAGAGCGGTTCCACCAGCGGGGTGTAGCGCTCGAAGATGGCGAATACCTGCTCGCTGGCCTCACTGTAGGCGGAGAACCGCGGCCGGACGACCACGGCGTGGGGCGCCAGCTTGAGCGCGCGGGCCATGGGCATCGCGCTGCGCACGCCGAACGGGCGCACCTCGTAGGAAGCGGCCAGCACTACCCCGCGCTGCGCGTGTCCGCCGACGATGAGGGGCAGGCCCTGCAAAGCCGGGTTGTCTCGCTGCTCGACGGACGCGTAGAAGGCGTCCATGTCGACGTGAATGATGGCGCGCATGACGTCTGCCACTGTAGCGAATCTTCCGGCCGTCCGCTCGAACGGCGCCTCGCGCGGCGGACGGCTTCGCGGGTGCCGCGTTGCCGTTCGGTACCGCTTGACGAAGTATCCTGGGAGATATCAGCATGGCTATAAGAGCTCAAGGAGCCGCCATGAACCCTGTCACCGACCTCGATACCCCCGCTGTCACCGTCCGCCTCGACATCATGGAGGACAACATCCGCCGCGTGCAAACGTACCTCACACAGCACGGCATTGCGAATCGCCCGCACATCAAGACCCACAAGATCCCGGCGCTGGGCAAGCTGCAGATGCAGGCGGGCGCCGTCGGCATCACGTGTCAGAAACTGGGAGAAGTGGAGGTATTCACCGACGCCGGCGTGGCCGACGATGTGCTGCTGACTTTCAACATCATCGGCGGGGCGAAGACCGAGCGGCTGATGGCGCTCACCAAACGTCTACGGCGCCTGGCGGTCGTGCTCGACAACGAAGCGGTAGCGAAGGGGCTGTCCGATGCTGGCGTCCGCCACGGCGTGGACGTGAGGTTCCTGATCGAATGCGACACCGGCATGGGCCGCAACGGCGTGCAGTCACCCGAGGCAGCCTTGGACCTCGCCCGCACCGCGATGAAGCTGCCGCGCATGCAGTTCGAGGGCATCATGACGTTCCCCATCCGTTATCCGGGCTCGCATCAGTTCTTCGAGCAGGCGCTGGCGCTGTTCAAGCGCGCAGGCATCCCCGTGCCCGTGATTTCAGGCGGGGGCACGCCTGCCATCTTCAAGGTGCAGGACTTTCCCATGCTCACCGAGCATCGCGCCGGCACTTACCTTTACAACGACGTGATGACGGTGGCGACCGGCACCGCGGACTGGGACAACTGCGCCATGCGCGTGCGAGCAACGGTGGTAAGCCGGCCGACCGACACGCGAGCGGTGATCGACGCCGGAACCAAGGTGCTGACGTCGGATCAGTACACGGTCAAAGGCTACGGCCACGTGCTCGAGTACCCCGAGGCGGTGATTCCGCATCTGTCCGAGGAACACGGCGTGCTGGACTTGACCGGGTGCCGGGACCGTCCGGCGGTGGGCGACATCGTGCACGTGGTCCCCAACCACTGCTGCGTGGTGAGCAACATGGTGGACGAGGTCTACGGCGTTCGGGGCGATCGAGTCGAAGTGGTGTGGCCCGTCGCGGCGCGCGGAACGGTGCGCTAGCCGGTGTAGAAACCCCCCTCTCCCTCGATGGGAGAGGGTGGGGGTGAGGGTGCGTGCCGCGAGAGCCAGACGGCCGGAGGGTATCGGTCGTAACATGCGCACTCTCTCTCGAGGACATTCATGACCAAGCCTACGCCGATTTCCCGCAGCGCTTTCAAGGCTCGCGCCGTGCTGGTCGGGGAACGCATCGATCTGCGTGGCTGGGCGACCACTGACTCTTTGGGCACCAATCCACTCACTGTGGAGGTAACGGGAGGCGGTGCCGCGACGCTGCATCGATACGGGGTGGTCGTCCTCTTCGACGTGTCCCCGGCAGAGGAAGTCACCTTTCTCTCTCGTCTGCGGCCCCAGGTGGGGAACCCCTATTCGGCGCCAGAGACCGAGGAACTGGAGATCCGTATCGGAACCGGCGATCGTGAGGGCGTAACCGGCGGCGTGGCCTTCCTCGAGGATGCTGCGGTGGAGCGGTTGCAGGTCATCGCCGATATCGTGAGCAAGAGCGCGCTGCTGTCGCTCTACGAGAAGAGAGTCGCCGGCGAGTTCGACCGCATCGAACCGTTGGCGGCGGAGCTCGATCGATCGGGACGAATCCCGGGAAAGACCAAGCAGCTATTGAAGTACATCGGTTCCATGCTGCTGGTCGAACAGCGCATGGTCGGGCGTGCAGAGATTACCGAGAAACCCGAGGTCTTGTGGGACAACCCCGCCTTGGAGGGATTGTTCGTCAAGCTGGAAGACGAATTCGAGATCAGGGAAAGGCATGCCGCGATCGAGCGCAAGCTCCACCTCATCTCGAACACGGCACACACAGTGCTGGAGCTGCTGAGCAGCAAGCACTCTTTGCGCGTCGAGTGGTACATCCTGTTCCTGATTATGTTCGAGATCATGCTTACGCTCTACCAGCTGTTCCTGCGCTAGCCTCCTCGGGCAGGCTCCCACCACCCCGCCCGCTGCGCGGGCACCCCTCCTCGTATGCTTTGAAAGGTGCCTGTTAGGAGAGACACTAAGAGGCGCCGGGGTGGAGGGGCTACCCCTCCTTTCTGCCATCGTCGTGATGGACAGACTGCCTGAGATTTCCCCCACCCACACACCCTCAGC
>JBGPMS010000224.1:0-9599 GCA_041487115.1 Gammaproteobacteria bacterium | reverse complement strand
GACGCCAGCCGTTGCGCGACGCGCGCGCGAACCATTTCGATATGGGCGCGGAAGCTGTACAGGTTTTCGGAGTACGCCAGCGGGGTCGGAATGCGGTTTACCGACTGGTCGATCTCTTCCAGCCTCTCGAGGATTTTCTCGAGGTCGACCGTGGTTGGGTTCTGTTCGAGCTGCAGCTCGATCTCCTTCAGGTGCGCGTACCGGCGGTAGATGCGAGAGCGCACGCGCCAGCGGTAGGCCGGTGGCACCAGCTTCACCAGCGGCACCAGCACCGCAATCACCGGCACCGCCATGACCCACAGCCGGTCGACCAGATTGGCACCCCAGAACGGAAGGTAGCGCTGCAGGAACGGGGAGCCGGACTTGTAATAGCGCGTGGCTTCCTCGCTCAGGGGAAAGCCCACATCGCGCGGCGCGGGAAACTCGCCCTCGTGGTCGAGGACGCCGGCGTCGTGGTGCGCCTCGGTTGCAGCGCGCAGCAGAAGGTAGGCCAGTGCCGGATGCAATGTATCCCGGGCGATGAGGTTGGCGGTGGGCGAAATGAGCACCACGTCGTCCGCGGGCTGGTCGGTCGCCAGGTCGAATACGCCGCGGGGCAGTGTCAGCTTGGTCAGGTAAGGAAACAGCCGCGTGTAGGCCTCGGCACGCGTGAAGCTCAGCAGGCGGATGCCGGGGGCGGCGGTCAGTCGCTGCACCAGCTTGGAGTCGGCCGGGGCCACCATCATCACGGCGTCGATCTTCCCGGTATTGAGTTGCTCTTCGGCTTCCTTTCCTGCCAGCGGCAGCAGCTCTGTGGGTGGCAGCACCGCGCCGTTCATCGCCAGCAGTTGCAGGGCCAGTGAGCGTGTGCCGCTCTCCTCGGCGCCGATGGCGATCTTCTTACCCCGTAGGCCGTCGAGATCGCGGATCAGCGCGCCGCGATAGAACACCCACAGTGGCTCATAATAGAGACTGCCCAGCGAGACGAGATCCGGGGCGTTGGCGCCGAACGCGGTCCCGCCCTGGACGAAGGTCACGTCCACTCCGGAGTCCTCGTTCATGAGCAAGGCCATGTTTTCGACCGTGCCACTGGAGGGGCGGATCTCGAGCGTGACGCCACTGCGCGCCAGGATCTGCTTGTACAGCTTGGCGTAATACATGTAGCGGCCTTCGTGCTGGCCGGAGGCCAGAACCAGTTTCCGTGGCGGTGCGGGCTTTACGAACTGGAAGGCGATGATGCAGGCGAGCAGTGTCAGCAGCAGCACGGGCGCCAAGGCGATGGCAAGATCGCGGCGGTTCAGCAGGCGGAAGCGGAATCGGATTCGGCGCATGGTTGGAAGCGGCACGGTTGCCCGCGATTATAGGACGGCGAAGGCAGATCGCGGGGAGCGCCTCGCATGACCTGGGCAATTGCTGTCCACGGGGGCGCGGGGACCTGGGACGAGGGAAAACACGAACGGGCGGTGGCAGGGGTTCGCGCAGCGGCGGCGCGTGGCAGCGCGGTGCTGACGGAAGGCGGCTCGGCGCTGGACGCGGTGTGCGCTTGCGTCGTCACGCTCGAGGATGACCCGTTGTTCAACGCGGGTACCGGCTCGGTGCTGAATCGGGACGGGGACGCCGAGATGGATGCCAGCGTGGCAACCGGCCATGACCTTGGCTTCGGCGCCGTGGCGGCCATCCGCCGAGTAAGCAACCCCGTCCTGGTGGCGCGCAGGGTGCTGGAGCGTAGCGGCCACGTCCTGCTGGCCGGCGACGGGGCGTTGCGGTTCGCCCGTGCGCAGGGGTTCGACGACTACGATCCGATCACGGCGCAGGCACGCGCGGAATGGCAACGTGCCCGCGCGGACGCGCGGCTGGGTACGGTTGGCGCTGTCGCACTGGATGTCGATGGCCGGCTCGCAGCCGCGACCTCGACCGGAGGCACTCTGCTCAAGCTTCCCGGCCGGGTAGGCGACGCGCCGCTGCCCGGGGCGGGAACTTATGCGACGCCGCATGCGGCGGTATCGGCAACCGGCAAGGGCGAGTTGATGATGCGGGTGCTCGCGGCGAGGAGCATCTGCGACTTCGTCGAGAGCGGGCTGGCTGCGCAAGACGCTGTGAACCGCTTGCTTGCGCTGATGCGGGACAAGGTCGGTGCCGATGCCGGATTCATCGCGATAGGGCGCGATGGCTCGATCGGCGTGGCCCACGGTACGCCATACATGGTGCACGCGTGGGCAACGGGGTCTCGACCGGAGATCTCGGCGCGCATGACGACGCAACCGCGCTGACACGGTACATCGAGAGGCCACGCAGTTCGCCAGGTCACCTTCGGGGAGGTTCCCCTCTTTGTAAAAGGGGGGCGGAGGGGGGATTTTGCAGAATGGGGGCTAGGGGGGATTTCAAACCGCGCTGCAACGTTGCTGGAGGGGCGCGACGCGCCTTCAAGCATCAAGCCGGCACAGCCCAAAGATCGTGGCTGTCGGCGCGAGTGATGCGCACTTGCGCGAATTCACCCGGCTTCAGGCGCTTGCTGTCTTTGACGTAAACCAGACCGTCGATGTCCGGCGCGTCCGCTGCGCTGCGTGCGACCGCGCCGTTGCTCCCGGCTTCGTCCACCAGCACGGTCATGGTTCGGCCGAGCTTGGCCCGCAGCCGCGCCGCGCTGATCTTCTCCTGCGCGGCCATGAAGCGCGCCCGCCGCTCTTCCTTCGCGTCCTCGGGAACCGGGTCGGGCAGGGCGTTGGCAGCCGCGCCTTCGACCGGCGAATAGGCGAAGCAGCCGACGCGGTCGAGCTGCGCCTCGTCGAGGAACGCCAGCAGCTGATCGAATTCCGCTTCGGTCTCGCCGGGGAACCCGACGATGAAGGTGCTGCGGATGGTGATCTCCGGACAGACCTCGCGCCAGCGGCGGATGCGCGCCAGCGTGTCCTCGGCGTTGGCCGGCCGCTTCATGAGCTTGAGAATGCGCGGGCTGGCATGCTGGAACGGCACGTCCAGGTAAGGCAACAGCTTGCCGTCCGCCATCAGCGGGATGACTTCATCCACGTGCGGGTAGGGATAGACGTAATGCAGCCGAACCCACACGCCCAGCTCGCCGATCGCGGTTGCCAGCTCGGTCATGCGGGTCTTGAGCGGCCGGCCTCCCCAGAAGCCCGTGCGGTATTTGACGTCGACGCCGTAAGCGCTGGTGTCCTGCGAGATGACGAGCAGTTCCTTCACGCCGGCCTTCACCAGACTCTCGGCTTCGTGCATGACCTCGCCGACCGGTCGGCTCACCAAGTCGCCGCGCATGGACGGGATGATGCAGAAGGTGCAGCGGTGATTGCAGCCTTCGGCGATCTTGAGGTAGGCGTAGTGCCGGGGCGTGAGCTTGATGCCCTGCGGCGGCACCAGGTCGCCGAAGGGGTCGTGGGGTTTGGGCAGGTGCTCGTGCACCGCCGCCATCACCGCGTCGGTCGCATGCGGCCCGGTGACCGCGAGCACCCGGGGGTGCGTCTGTTTGACGATGTCGCCTTTCGCGCCCAGGCAGCCGGTAACGATGACCTTACCGTTCTCGGCGAGCGCTTCACCGATCGCTTCCAGCGACTCTTCCACCGCGGCATCGATGAAACCGCACGTGTTTACCACGACCAGGTCGGCGTCCCGGTAGCTCGGTGCGACGACATAACCCTCAGCGCGAAGCTGAGTCAGGATGCGCTCGGAATCGACCAGCGCCTTGGGGCAGCCGAGCGAGACGAAACCGACCTTGGGGGCAACTGCCGCCATGGCGGGCGCGGGTCCGTGGCTCAGGACTTGCGCTCGGTCTCGGGGCCCTTGTCGGCCTGCTTTTCCGGAGTGCCCGCGGCCTCGCCGGTGAATTGTGTGTACGGGTTGGCGAAGTTCGGGAAGGGGAAGGCGCCGAAGATGTTGCGCGCCTGCTTCTGCAGCTGCTGCTGCATCTCCAGGAAGGTCTGAGCGCTCTGATCCAGGTAGCTCGTCATCAAACCTTGGATCGCCGGCCCCTGCATCTTCACGAACTGACTCCAGGCTTCGGTGTTCAGCATCGGGTTGTCGCCGAGCTTACCCAGCGATTGCTCCTGCAGGCGGCGCTGGATCTCCATGAAGGTCTGAATGTTCTTCTCCAGGTAGGTGCCCATCATCCCCTGCATCGCGTTACCGTAGAACCGGATGATGTGAGACAGCATGTCCGACGAGAACATCGGAGCGCCGGCACCTTCTTCCTCCAGAATAATCTGCAGCAGGATGCTGCGGGTCAGGTCTTCGCTGGACTTGGCATCGATTACCTTGAATGCGATCTGTTCCAGCACCAGCTTCTTGACGTCCGCGAGGGTGATGTAGCTGCTGGTCGCGGTGTCATACAGGCGGCGGTTGGGGTATTTCTTGATGAGGCGGGTATCTTCGGACATGTGCCGTTTCCCTTTTGTACTGCAACGCTTTGAGTTGATTGAATTATGACGGTGGCCCCGAACCTATCACTGTGTGAAGTTTAACCTATTGAAAAGTAATCGCAAATGGTTTTTGTTGGTCATTGTTGCGTCGCCGTAACAAAAATCTTGACAAGCCTGTTGTTGGCCGCTAACATCTTCCTTGTGCATCGCACCATATTAGGCCCCCACTTATCGGCCACCTCGCGGTTAAAGCAAGGTTAATTAAAGGAATAGAGATGCAAGGCACAGTGAATCAATTTGCGGCGCTGAACAAAACGGCGCTGGACGCGACGCTCGATGCGTGGCTGATGCTGGCTGAAGGGGCGACCAACCTGGGCAAGCTGCAGGTGGAAGCGGCCAAGGTCCTGTTCCAGGAGAGCGCGGAAGCTGGCCGCAGCCTGGCTGCCGCAAAGAGCTTGGAGGATCTCACGCCAAAGGCTAAGGCCGTAGCGGTGACCGGGGCAGAGAAGGCCCTGGGCTACTCGCGCAACGTGTATGAGATCAGCACCGGCACCGGCGTTCAGTTGTTCGAACTGTTGAACGCGGCGTCGGCCGAGTTCCGCAAGGGTTGGGGGTCAGCGCTGGAAGGGCTGGCAAACTCCACCGCGATCGGCAAGTCGGACGCCACCGGCTCGGCGTTCAAGTCGATGCTGTCCACGTCGGAAGCCGTGATCGAAGGATTAACCAAGACTGCGAAGCAGTCTATGCAACTGGCGGACACGGCGATCAAGAACGCCGCTACCGCTGCCGCGTCGGCCACGAAGGCCATCGCGTAGAGCAAGGGTTAGACGTCTCCTCCCCCTTTATATAAGGTTCGTCCTTATATCAAAGGTTCACCCCGGTGGTAACTCACCGGGGTTTTTTTTGGTGTCGAGTTTTTTAGTCTCCAGTTTCTAGTCTCTAGTATCTTGCTTAGTACATATGCTGCCCGCCATTGATCGAGATGTTGGCGCCGGTGACGAAGGCAGCCTCGTCCGAGGCCAGGTAGATGATGAGGCCGGCCACTTCCTCGGGCTTGCCCAGGCGCCCGCGCGGGATCTGCGGCAGGATCTTCTCGTTCAGAATATTCTCCGGGATCGCCGTCACCATCTTGGTTCCGATGTAGCCCGGTGAGATGGTATTCACCGTCACCCCTTTCTTGGCTACCTCCAGCGCCAACGCCTTGGTGAAGCCGTGCATCCCGGCCTTGGCGGCCGAATAATTGGTCTGGCCGAACGCGCCCTTCTGTCCGTTGACCGAGGATACGTTGATGACGCGTCCCCAGCCGCGGTCGACCATGCCGTCCATGACCTGCTTGGTCATGTTGAACACGCTGTCGAGATTCGTGCGTATCACCACGTCCCAGTCGTCCTTCGCCATCTTCTTGAAGGTCATGTCGCGCGTGATCCCCGCGTTGTTGACCAGCACGTCGATGGGCGCGGTCTGCGCTTCGATCTTGCGCACCGCCTCGGCGCAGGAGTCGAAGTCGGCGACATCACACTGGTAGGCGCGGAAGTTGTAGCCACGCGCCTTCATCGTTGCCAGCCAGTCGGTGGCTTTGGTGTTACCCGGCGAGTAGGTGGCGGTGACCTTGTAGCCCGCGTCCGCCATCTTGGTGCAGATCGATTCTCCCAGGCCGCCCATACCGCCGGTGACAAGTACGTTGCGCTGTGCCATGTTGCCTCCTCCGATTTGTTGGTCATTCGATGCGTTCACCGCGCATTTTGCACTCAGCTTCCACGCTCCCGAACGTAGCTCCCCGGGGCTGGCTCGAGCGAGGGATAGAGTATGCTCCCCGCTGCCGGCGGCGCCGGAACCTGACTCCCGGAGCGCCGCTTCAGCCAGGCCGCCCAGTGGGGCCACCAGCTCCCAGGCCGGCCCTCGGCCCGCGCCAGCCAATCATCGCCGCTGGAGGGCGTGCCCTTGCCCAGCCAGTGGCTGCGCCGGCCTGCGGCTGGCGGGTTCACGATCCCGGCGATATGCCCGCTCGCCGCCAGCACGAACTCGATTTTACCTGCAAGCAGCTGCGTGCTCGCATAGGCGCTGCGCCAGGGCACGATATGGTCTTCGCGCGTGGCGAGCACGAACGCGGGGCAGCGGATCTCCCTCAAGTCGAGCGGGCGAGAACACAGCATGAGCTTACCCGGTACACGCAGGTTGTTCTCGAGATAGGCGTTGCGCAGGTACCAGGCGTATAGGCGGCCGGGCAGGTTCGCTCCGTCGCTGTTCCAGTACAGCAGGTCGAACGCGCGCGGAGTCCTGCCCTTCAGATAGTTGTTGATCACGAAATACCACACCAGCTCGTTGGCGCGCAGGCTGGCGAAGGTGGAGGCGAGCAGGCTGCCGGGCATCAGGCCACCGTCTCGATAGGCCTCCTCGCACTGGCGGACGTAGTCCTCGTCGATGTACACGCCGATCTCGCCCACGTCGCTGAAGTCCAGCATGGCGGCGAGCAGGGTGAGGCTCGCCACTTGCTCTGGGTCCTCCATCACTGCCAGCGCCGAGGCGAGCAGTGTGCCGCCGACACAGAATCCCAACGTGTTCACCTTGTCCGCCCCCGTGATCTCGCGCATCACCTCCAGCGGTGCGTATATGCCCTGACGAATATAGTCTTCCCAGGTCGAGCTACCCAGTTCGCGTGGAACGTTGCGCCAGGAGACGAGAAAGACCTGTACCCCCTGTTCCAGCGCGTAGCGCACGAACGAGTTGTCCGGCTGCAGGTCGAGGATGTAGTACTTGTTGATAAAGGGGGGGACGACGAGCAAGGGGCGAGAGCCCACCGCGAGCGTGCGCGGCGTGTACTGGATGAGTTGCATGATCGGGTTCTGGTACACCACGAACCCCGGTGTTACTGCGATGTTGCGGCCAACCTCGAAGGCGCTCTCGTCGCTCATCTGGATGCGGCCGCGCGCCAGGTCCCGGCGCAGGTGCTCGAGGCCTTCCACCAGGCTCGCGCCCCGGCTCTCGGCCGCAAGCCGGATCACCTCCGGGTTGGTGGCCGGAAAATTGGTCGGCGCCAGCGCGTCCAGGCACTGGCGCAGCACGAACGCAGCGCGGCGCTTCTTCTCGCTCGGCAACTGCGCGCTGTCGAGCAGATCGGTGAGCCAGCGTGTGTTGAGCAGGTACGAGCGCTTGAGAAAATCGAACCAGGGGATCGTGCTCCATTCCGGGCCGTCGAAGCGAGGATCGCCCGGGACCGTCTCCGGTGCCGTCGCGCGGCGCTCGGGATCGGTCGCCAGCAGACTCGACCAGAGCGCCAGGTGCTCACGATAGTAGCGGCCTTGAAGTTCCGCGATCCTCTCGGGTTGTGCAGCGAGCGAGCGGAAAGCTTCCTGCAGCGCGAGCCCGTCGCCGCCGGGCAACTTGCCGATGAATTCGCGCCGCAGCTGCTCGAGCAACACGTGGGCGTCCGCCTGCGCATTGGCTGGTCTCGGCTGTGCGGCTCCCGCAGCCGGCTGGCTTTCGATCGGAGAAGACATGCGAACGATTCTGGGTTTGGTGCGCGCCCAGGTCAAGGTGACGACCGGCTGCCGCTAGGCGTGGTTCTGTACATCATCGGCGCTCTGCGCCGCACCCCGGCGCGCAAGCGGCGGGAGACCGGGCTGCGATCAGTCGACGTGGCCGGTGAGAATCCGCACCAGCCAGATGCTGACGATACCAAGTCCCATTAGCGCCACCTGGTAGACGGTCGCTTTGAGCTCCGGGCGGCGGTGCAAGCCCGGGATCAGGTCCGCCACCGACACGTAGATCATGCCGGCGGCGACGAACCCCAGCAGGTAGGGGACCCATCCCCGCAGCGTGTTGAGCGCGGCGTAGCCCAGCACTCCGCCCAGCACCATCGCTGCGCTAGAGGCCAGGTTGAATACCAGCGCCTGCCGCTTTGAAAAGCCGGAATGCAGCAGCACCAGAAAATCGCCCACTTCCTGCGGGATCTCGTGCGCGATGATCGCCAGCGCCGTGACGATACCGAGCTGTGCGTCGGCCAGGAAGGACGCCGCGATCAGCACGCCATCCACGAAGTTGTGGAAGGTGTCGCCCACCATGATCATCATGCCGCTGCGGCCGCCGTCGTTTGCAGCCTCGTGCCCGTGCGCGTGGCCGCCGTGAGCGTGCGCCGGCTCGAGCTCTTCGCCGTGGTGGTGACGCCACAGCACCAGCTTTTCCAACACGAAAAAGACCAGCAATCCGATCAGGATCACCCCGCCTAGCGCCTTGGTGCTCGGCGCGCTGAGGAACGCGTGCGGCAGGATTTCGAGGAACACTGCACCGAGCAGCGCGCCGACCGCGTAGCTGATCAGCATGGGAACGCGCGCTGGACTGGCTTTGAACGCGACCGCCGCCGCGGCGCCCACGCTGAGTACCCCGCCGGCGAGCGTCGATACCAGGATCCAGAGGAAGATGGACATGACTGCGGGGTCAGGCCAGCAAGGTCAGTCGCCGATCCAGATGAACGCGGCCTGGCGGCCGGTCACGCGATCGCGCCGGTGGGAGAAGAAACGGGCGGGCTCGCCGGCCGTGCAGAATCCACCGCCGTACACTGCCCATACACCGGCGTGCGCCAGACGGCGACGGGCGAGCGCGTACAAGTCGGCCAGCCACTTACCTTCGCGCACGGCTTGAAAAGCGACGGCCGCCTCGGGGTCGGCGCCAGTAAAAGTGTCTAACACATCCGCGCCAACCTCGAACGCGCGCGGGCCGATGGCGGGACCGAGCCATGCCAGCAGCGCTTCCGGCGGAGATTCCAGGGCGGCCACGGTCCGCTCGAGCACACCTGCAGCCAGCCCGCGCCAGCCGGCGTGTGCGGCCGCGACGCTCGTGCCTTCCCGGTCGCACAGCAGCACGGGAAGGCAGTCGGCGACCTGGACGGCGCACACCACGTCGGTCGCTCGCGTGAAAGCCGCATCCGCGCAGGTGTCGGCGTCGGCGCGCTCGGCCTGGACCACATCGACCCCGTGTACCTGATGCAGCCATTTCGGGTCGGCAGGCAGCGCAGCACGTGCGCGCGCTCGGTTCTCGGCTACTGCTCGAGGATCATCCCCCACGCGGGTGCTGAGGTTGAGGCTGGCGTAGGGTCCGCGACTGACGCCGCCGTTGCGCGTGGTGACCAGCGCCTTGACCCGACGCGGTGCGGGCCAGTCCGGCTCGATCCAGTCGGCCCGCTCAGCCATGCTGCTCGAGTGCGGCCAACAGGCGGCTCAAGTCGGAGGGCAGCGCCGACTCGAATGCAAGCAG
>JBGPMS010000223.1:0-9619 GCA_041487115.1 Gammaproteobacteria bacterium | reverse complement strand
TTCTGGCGCGGTGGTGTTCTTGTGGGATGCCATTCACAGGCCGTCCGGCAGCCCACTGCAGCTGGAAATGGTGGCGGTCTACGAAATGGCACCGAGCGGCAAGTTCGAATCCGTGAGCTTCTACTACGATACGGCGAAGGCAGCCAAGTTCTTCGCAGTCGGTGATGGAAGCAAGCAAGCATTGGACATGCGATGACCCGCTCGTTCGTCAGTCTCGCGATTTTGCTCGCACTCATATTGACCCCTTCAGCCGGTGGAATCGCAGGGGCCACCGCGGCTGAATCCGAATGCCCCGCCGGCGACGGGTGGGTTCCCTGTCAGGCCGAAAGGGGCGATCCGATGGCCATCTACGTGATGGGGCGACATGCCTATGAGGATGCCCGCACCTCCGGAGATTTCACGCAAGCCCTGGGCTGGTCGCGCAAGCTGGTGGCCGCGGGAGAGAAGAACGGGGAGCGCTTGCTGAAGATGGTCTATATCCAGTTGGGTTGGGGTGCCCACCGGGACTATGTGCAGGCCTACGTCTGGCTGAGCGAGGCGATCACGGCCGGGGACGATTACCTGGTCCCGTGGCGAAAGATGCTGGCGGAGAAGATGACGGCGGAGCAGGTCGCTCAAGCCAAACAGCGCGCCGGAGATTGAAGCCGTCGTGAACGGAGCGGGGCGCACCCTGCTTCGTCGGAAGATGGGTGGACAGCGCCTTCACATCACGCTATTCCTTCGCCTTCAGCTCTCCCTTGATGAACGTCGCCAGCGTGTTGATCTTGTCCGGGTCCAGTAAGCCGTTGAACGGAGGCATGCCTTTCGCGGGCCGCCCATTGGTGATGACAGCCACCACCTCGTCACGAGTGAGCTTGGTCACTCGCAGATCTGCGGCATAACCACCTTCGCTGGGGCCGCCTCTCCCGTCGTACTTGTGGCACAGCACGCAGTTCTGGAAAAGATCTCGTCCGCTTGCGCGGGGGACCACGATCACCGGCCGATCCTCGTCGGCAAGCGCCTCGAGTTGCGGGAGGGAAAAGTAAACCAGCAGGCCTACGAAAATGGTGGCTTTCGTGCCGCCCATCCACCGTTCGTTCGTTCCGATCTTGAGCATGCTCGATTGAACAGGAAAGCACCGATTGAAGGATCGCTCCACGCGTCGAATCGATCGCGCCGCTGACGCAAGAAATACGCACGTGGGCCGCGGGGCGGTACTGTGCTGCTCAGACCGGCGTGGACCGGCATGTCGATGCACCGGTCCACGCTTTCTTGTCGGTCTATTACGGGAGCGCAAACACGTACAGTACGTTGCTCGGCACCTGGGTCTTCAACTCCGGAGTGGCGCTGACGAACCACTGCGGCCAGGCCCCGCCCAAGCCAACCTCGATGGCGATGTATTGCTTCCCATCGACCATGTACGAGATCGGAGGAGCGTTGATCGCGGAGCCGGTCTCAAAGCGCCACAGCTCTTCCAGGGTATTGGCATCGAGTGCCGTGACCTGACCTTCCGCCTGGCCCATGAACACGAGCCCGCCGGACGTGCTGAGCAACCCGCCCAGCATCGGATGCTTGGTCCAGTGTTTTTGGACGACCTTGCCGTTGGAAACATCGATGGCAGTCACGCTGCCGCTGATCCGTCCACAATCCGTATCCTCGAAAGTCGTGAACGGAGCACCGCCCAGGAACAGCTCGCGCGGTTTGTGGGCGCCGGGAACGGTGACTTCCGAATACGCCTTGTTGCAGCCCTCGATGACGGGAATGTAATACAAGCCGGTATTGGGACTGTAAGAGGTCGGCGGCCAGTTCTTGCCACCCATATGGCCGGGCTCGAGAGTCCCCTCTACTTCGCCGCGTCCCTTGGTCGCCTTGCCGCGCCCGGCTGATGTACCTTTCGCGTAGGTTTGAACATCGACTTTAGGGTTATAGGATACCGGCTTACCTTTTGCGTCCAGGCCTGGGGTCCAGTTCAGCTTGGCGACGAACTGGGTTCCCCACAGAAACTGTCCCGTCTTGCGGTCCAGGGCATAGGCGAATCCGTTGCGGTTGGAGTGGAGCGTCGCGCGCACGAATTTGCCGTTGATGTTGGTATCGACGAAGGTGTTTTCCGAGATGGAGTCGTAGTCATACGGATCGTTCGGCGTGTGCTGAAATCCCCAGCGGATCTTGCCGGTGTCCGCATCGAGCCCAAGCGTGCTGTCTGTCCAGAGGTTGTCGCCGGGGCGAAAGGCGTTGTCCCAGTCCGGACCGGGATTGGCCGTGCCCCACACGATCAGATTCAGCTCGGGATCGTAGGAACCGGTGACCCAGGTCGTGCCGCCGCCGGTCTTCCAGGCACCGTATGTGTCCTTCCAGGTTTCATGGCCCGGCTCGCCCGGTCCAGGAATCGTGTAAGTCCTCCAGCGCCGCTTGCCGGTGTTGATGTCCAGGGCTTCGATCCAGCCGCGCACGCCGAATTCTGCCCCGGCCATCCCGGTGACGACCATGTCTTTCACGATCAGCGGGGCTCCGGTGAAGACCTCGGCATTCCCTGGATCCGCCACCTGCGCTTCCCAGATCTTGCTGCCGTCGGTCTTGTCGAGCGCCAGCACACGGCCATCGATCACGATCGAGATGACCTTGTTGCCGCTCAGCGCGGCGCCACGGTTGTTGATCCCGCAGCAGGTCACGGTCGGAGCGTAGTTCCGGTCGGGCGCCTGGTCGTACTTCCAGACCTGCTTTGGCGCGCCGCCGCGGACGTCCAACTTGGTGACTTCGCCCCACCCGGTGGTCAGGTACAGAAAGCCGTCTTCGGCAAGCGGAGTTCCTTCCAGCCCGGCATATGGGAACGTAATGACCTCCTTCCCGCCGCCCGCCGTACCCCCCATCGCCCAGGTGAAGGCGACTCTAAGATTCTTGACATTGGACTTGTTGATCTGGTCGAGACCCGAGAACCGATGGGCCTCGTAATTGCCGTGATGATTGAGCCAATTCTGCGGCTCACGCTCGCTATTGGCCAGGCGTTCCGGGGTCACGTCCGCCGCAACAGCCGTACTCGATAGCGCTGCCGCTGCCAGGATGGCCCCAAGGCTTACAAGAGACAACCGTGATGTGGTTTTCATTTGTCGCTCCTCCCGGGAATGTCGATGCGGCGATCCTGCCTGAGGCGCACCTCACGCTGCGCATTCGCAGAACCGTCCATCGCATATCATTCTACAGCCAAATCACGCGGCGGCAACCTCCCCCTGAACAGGCGCGCCGCCTTGCATTTCACAGGCTGAAACGCATGCCGGTCGACTCTCAGGCTTTCAGTTCGACCAGCACCTCGTGATAGCGATGGTCGTCGACATTCTTCGCCGCGTGGGTGTCCCCGCCTGTGCGGAAATAGACCTCGCCGGCATTCAGGGCTAGCCGGGTGATACCGCTGGCGCGGGTCACCTCGAGGGTGCCGCCCTCGATCGGATAGAAAAAGTAATCGTGGTCATGGCGGTGCGCCTCGATGCTCTCGCCGGGCTGCAAGGTGAACTCCCAGACGCGAACGCGCTCGTTCTCGAAAATCAGCTTGGTTCCAACTTCCGGCATGTGGGTCTCCTTGGATGTAGAAACAACTAAACTTGTACTTCAGGGCTGAATGGCCGCTCCCGGGTTTGGCCGCTGTCGTAGTTACGTCCGGTGCCACTCCAAGCATCCGTGCGTCGCCGGTCAGGCCGGTTCTTCACTCCGCGTGCCGACTCCTCTCAGAAAGATCTCCGTTACCACCTTGGACATATCCTCGTAGCTGAGGGGCCCGTCCGCCCGCAGCCAGGTAAAGGTCCAGTTGATCATGCCGAACAGGATCATGGCCAGCGGCACACGCAGCGCCTTCTTGCGGAAACGGGGCTTGAGCGAGGAGATCGCCTGCGCGACAGCGTCCACGACCTGGCGTTCCTTGGCTACGATGCGCCCGCGCTCCGCCTCGCCTAGAAACTTGACGTCCTGCACCAGTACCATGTGCTGAGCCTGGGAGTGTTGGTACTCCTGCATGAAGCGCGCGACCAGGGCCGTGAAATGCTCCATCGGCGGCAACTTGCGCGCGCGCACCCCCGCGACGATCGCGATGAGCGTATCCAGATAGCTATCGGCAGTGTCGAACAGGAGGTGCTCCTTGTCCCGATAGTAGTGATACAGCAGCGCCTTGGATACTCCGCAGGCCTTGGCCAGATCGGCCATGGAGGTACCGGCGAACCCGTTCTCAGCGAACAGGTGTGCCGCCGTCTCCAGGATGGCGGCGCGCTGCAGCTCGAAGGTGGCGGCTTTTCCGCGCGGCATTGTGACCTGGGGGAGGATCCGCTCAGCGGTCGTCGTAGCTGACCGTCACGCGGTCGGTGATCGGATGCGACTGGCACGTGAGCACGAAGCCCGCATCCAGGTCGCGGCGCTCGAGGCTGTAGTTCTTGTCCATGCGCACCTGCCCCGACAGGATCTTGGCGCGGCAGGTGCAGCACATCCCGCCTTTGCAGGAGTAGGGCAGCTCGATTCCGGATCGCAACGCCGCGTCCAGGATGGAAGGATCATCGCGCAGGAACTCCACCTCGCGCTCTACGCCGTCGAGTCTGATCGTGATCAGCGCATGCGGCGCATCGCCGGGCTCGACGTGATGGTCGGGCCGGCCATCCGGCACGCCGAAGCGTTCGAGGTGGATGCGCTCGGCGGGCAGGCCGCAGGACCGCAGTGCCGACTCCACCTCGTCGATCATGGCGCCGGGGCCGCACACGAAGGCCTCGTCGATGATGTCGACTGGAAGGAGTGTGTCGGCGAAAGCCTTTACCTTGGCCCCATCCAGGCGGCCATTGAACAGGTCCACTTCCTGCTGTTCACGGCTGAACAGGTTGTAGAGCGTGAAGCGGGCGAGGTGGCGGTCTTTGAGGTCTTCCAGCTCCTCGTGGAACATGACGCTCCCCTGGCGCCGATTGCCGTACAGCAGCGTAAATCGGCTATTCGGCTCGCGCGCCAGCGTAGTCTTGATCAGCGAGAGCACTGGTGTAATGCCGGCCCCGGCGGCGAAGGCGACATAGTGCTTGGTGTTGGCGGGATCGAGCCGAGTGTGGAAGCGGCCATCGGGTGTGAGCACCTCGATCGCATCTCCGACTTTCAAGTTTGTGTTGGCCCAGGAGGAGAAGGTGCCCCCGGGCACGCGCTTGATCGCCACCCGCAGCTGCCCGTCGTCGGCGCCCGCGCAGATGGAGTAGGAGCGGCGCACTTCCGCTCCGTCGATGCTGGTCTTCAAGGTGATGTGCTGGCCCTGAATGAAGGCGTAGTCGCCGGCCAGCGCGGGCGGCACTGCGAACTGCAGGCTGACGGCTTCGGGTGTTTCGCGGCGTACTTCGGCCACCGTCAGCGTGTGGAATCTCGGGGTCGTCATGACACGCCGAAATCCCCCCCAGCCCCTGCTTTTTCAAAGAGGGAGAGGGCAGGAGCCGACAACCGGAGGCACGTACCAGCGCGTCGCATCGAGTCTGTTCTCAGATCGGCTTGAAGTATTCGAACGGTTCCTGGCAGCTCGTGCAGCGGTACAGCGCTTTGCAGGCGGTGGAGCCGAACTGCGACAACCGCTCGGTCTGGTTCGATCCGCAACGAGGACATGGAAGCGCTGGCGGCGAGAAGCGCAGCACCCTCACGGCGCCCCGGCTGGTGGCATGAGGTGGGACGATGCCGAGGGCGCGCAGCTTCTCGGCGGCCTCGGGCGCGATCCAGTCGGTGGTCCACGCCGGCGCAAGCCGCACCTCCAGACTTACGACAGGCGCGCCGGCGTGCACGAGAGCATCGCGGATGGACGTCGCGATCATTTCCGTCGCCGGGCAGCCGGAATAGGTGGGCGTAACCACCACTGTCACGCTGTCCGGCGTGGCCCGCACCTCGCGCACGATACCCAGCTCGCATACCGAGACGCTCGGGATCTCCGGGTCGGGCACCTGTTGCAGCACTTGCCAGGCCTGCGCTTCGGTCAGCATGCACGCGTCACCAGCGAGCTCCAGGGTAGGCGCGTTGCAGGTATTGCATCTCCGTCAACAGGTGCCCCATGTATTCGCTGTGCACCCCGAACTTCCCGCGCGAGCGGAAGGCGGTACGGCTCGGAACGTCGAGCGTGGCTTGCTCCAGCAGCGGCCGTACGGTTGCCTCCCAGGCGGGCTCGAGCGTGGACCAGGGGATGCCGAGACCGGCCGCCGCCACCTCGTCGTCCACCGGGTCGGTGCTGAAGAATTCCGCGGTGTAGGGCCAGAGGTAATCCAACGCCGCCTGTGTCCGGGCATGGGATGCTTCGGTGCCGTCGCCCAACCGCAGAACCCAGTCGGCACTGTGTTGCACGTGGTAGCGCGTCTCCTTGAGGCTCTTCTCCGCGATTGCCGCCAGTTCGGCGTCCTGCGACGGTCGCAGTGCCTGCCAGAGCTGAAGCTGGAACGCGCTGTACAGGTAGTTGCGCAGCACGGTCCGCCCGAAGTCGGCGTTGGGCAGCTCGACCAGGACCAGGTTGCGGTACTGGGGCTCCACGCGCAGGAATGCGAGCTGGTCCTCGTCGCGGCCCTGCGCCTCGAGCTTTCCGGCGTGAGCAAACAGAAGGCGGGACTGGCCGATCAGGTCCAGCGCGATATTCGCCATTGCCAGCTCTTCCTCCAGGACCGGCGCGTGGCCGGACCACTCGGACAAGCGCTGACCAAGGATCAGCGCGTTGTCGGCGAGGCGGAGGATGTATTGGAAGTGGGCGGACATTGGAGGCTGGTGAAGGGTGAAGAGTGAAGGGTGAAGAGTGACTAAAACGGGAATGCTTCGACTCTGCAGCGAGCGCTGCGATGCTCAGCACGAACGGGTGCGTCGATGAGCTCTCGCGCCCGAGATGGCTTACGTATTTGGTTTTTACCGTTCACTCTGCACCCTTCACTCTTCACCCTTCACCCTTCACGCCTTCGGCTCACATGTGATCCACTTCATCGGGCAGCTTGTAGAAGGTCGGATGGCGGTAGATCTTGTCTTCGGCCGGATCGAACATCTCCGGCTTGGCATCGGGGTCCGATGCCACGATGTGATCCGCCAGCACCACCCAGATGCTCACCCCCTCTTGCCGGCGAGTGTAGACATCGCGCGCCGCTTGCAGCGCCAGGCGTGCGTCGGGGGCGTGCACGCTGCCGCAGTGCTTGTGGTCCAGGCCATTGCGGCTGCGGATGAAGACCTCCCACAACGGCCATTCCTTGCGTTCCATAGCTCTCTCCAAAAGGCCAAAACGCCTGGCGTTCACGCGGGGTGTTTGCGCGCGTACGCCAGTGCCGCCTCGCGCACCCAGGCGCCGTCCTCCCAGGCGCGGACGCGGTCGGCCAGGCGATCGCGATTGCACGGGCCGTTGCCGTTGACCACATTCCAGAACTCGGCCCAGTCGATCTCGCCGTGCTCGTAATGCCCGCGCGTCTCGTTCCACTTCAGGTCCGGATCGGGCAGGGTAACGCCCAGCACCTTGGACTGGGGTACGGTGGCGTCGATGAATTTCTGGCGCAGGTCGTCGTTGGAGATGCGCTTGATGCCCCACTTCGCGCTCTGTTCGCCATGCTGGGACTGGCTGTCGTGCGGACCGAACATCATCAGCGACGGCCACCACCAGCGGTCGGTCGCATCCTGGACCATCTCCCGTTGCGTCTCGTTGCCGCTCATCATGGCCAACAGCAAGTCGAAGCCCTGGCGCTGGTGGAAGCTCTCCTCCCTGCAGACGCGGACCATGGCGCGGGCGTAGGGGCCGTAGGAGCACCGGGTCAAGGGAATCTGGTTCATGATCGCCGCGCCATCCACCAGCCAGCCGATCACGCCGATGTCGGCCCAGGTGAGCGTGGGGTAGTTGAAGATCGAGGAATACTTCGCCTTGCCGGCGTGCAGCGCCTCGATCATCTCGTCGCGCGAGACGCCCAGCGTTTCGGCCGCCGCGTACAGGTACCACCCATGACCGCCTTCGTCCTGCACCTTGGCGAGCAGGATGGCCTTGCGCTTCAGAGTGGGCGCCCGCGTGATCCAGTTGCCCTCGGGCAGCATGCCGACGATCTCGGAATGGGCGTGCTGGGAGATCTGGCGTACCAGTGTCTTGCGGTAGGCTTCCGGCATCCAGTCCTTGGCCTCGATGAAATCGCCGCGAGCGAGCTTGGCGTCGAACTCGGCCTGGTACGCGGCGCTCTCGAGCGGCGCCGTGCCGCGCTTGGCTTCCTCCTCCGGCTGCTGGTTCGGGACGTCGATGGCCTGTGTGTACATCTGCTTTCTCCTCTCAGACCCTGGGCTCTCAGACGCTGGGCCGCTTGTCGACCACGCGCCTGGCTTTGCCGATGGTGACGCGCTCGATCGTAAAGGGGTCCAGGACCTCGACCTGTGCCGACACGCCGACATAGCTCTTGATGTGCTGTTGCAGTTCGCCGGACACGGTGTCCCGGTCCGCGTAGCGCATCTCGGTGGTGAGCTCGACGCGCACGGTCAGGCTGTCGAGGTGTCCTTCCTTGTCCACGATCAGCAGATAGTGCGGGGCGAGCGCCGGCAGTTTGCAGATCAGCTCCTCGATCTGCGAGGGGAAAACGTTCACGCCCCGGATGATCAGCATGTCGTCGGTGCGTCCGGTGATCTTGTCGATGCGCCGCATGGAGCGTGCCGTGGGCGGGAGCAGCCTGGTCAGGTCGCGGGTACGGTAGCGGATGACCGGCAATGCTTCCTTGGTGAGCGAGGTGAATACGAGCTCGCCCGCGGAGCCGTCGGGCAGCGCTTGGCCGGTCTCGGCATCGATGATCTCGGGATAGAAGTGATCTTCCCACACCACCGGACCGTCCTTGGTTTCGATGCACTCGTTGGCCACGCCCGGGCCCATCACTTCGGACAACCCGTAGATATCGACTGCGTCGAGACCGGCGCGCTTCTCGATGGCCTCACGCATCGCCTGAGTCCACGGCTCCGCTCCGAAGATGCCGACCTTGAGCGAGCACTGCGCCGGGTCCATGCCCTGCCGTTCCATCTCGTCGATGAGCGCGAGCATGTAAGACGGCGTGACCATGATGATGTCGGGCTGAAAATCCTGGATGAGCTGCACCTGCTTCTCGGTCTGGCCGCCTGACATCGGTATGACCGTGCAGCCCAGTCGCTCCGCCCCGTAATGGGCGCCGAGCCCGCCGGTGAACAGCCCGTAGCCGTAGGCGATGTGCACGATGTCCCCGGGCCGGCCGCCGGACGCACGGATGGAGCGGGCCATCAGCTCGGACCAGGTATCGATGTCCTTCCGTGTGTATCCGACCACGGTCGGTTTTCCGGTCGTGCCACTGGAGGCGTGCACGCGGACTACTTTTTCGCGCGGCACCGCGAACAGTCCGAAGGGATAGTTCTCGCGCAGGTCCTGCTTGGTGGTGAAAGGAAAGCGCGCCAGGTCGTCCAGCGTCTTGAGATCGTCCGGATGGACGCCGTGCAATTCGAACTTCCGGCGGTAGTGTGGGACGTTGTCGTAGGCGTGACGCAGGCTCCACTGGAGGCGCCCGAGCTGGAGCCCGCGCAGCTCGTCCCGGCTGGCGCGCTCGATCGGCTCCAGGTCACCGGCGGCTGTGGCTCGGACTGGCATCGTGTCCTCCGCAGTTCCTTCGCAGCCTAATCAACAATCCCGCTCGCCCTGAGCGTAGTG
>JBGPMS010000222.1:0-9660 GCA_041487115.1 Gammaproteobacteria bacterium | reverse complement strand
CCCAACGCCAAGGCATCGGAGCGCAAGAAGTTCGGCGACGCACCGCCCGACGTGCCCTTGCCCTATGCCCTGCAAAAGGCGATCAAGAATTTCCCGGTGACCCTGTACAGCTCGGACTGCGGCGAGGCCTGCGCCAAGGCCTCGGCGCTGCTCGCACAACGCGGCATTCCCTTCACGGAGAAGAACGCGCGTGAGCCGGCCGCAGGCCAGGAGCTGAAGGCGCTCACTGGCGGCCAGCTCGAAGTCCCCGTGATGAAACTCGGCAGCCAGGTCGTGCGCGGATACGAGGCGGGTGCCTGGAACAACGCGCTCGATGCCGCCGGTTATCCCAGCTCGCCAGTCGGGCCGCTGCCTGCGGGAACCGCAACACCCAAACCCGGTCCGGTAGCGCAGAGTCCGAAGACCCCTAGCGCCGGGACTCCACCGGCGCAGCCACCGTCGCCCTCTGCTCAGACGGAAAAACCGCGCTGATCCGGGGCCGTACCCAGAGGTGAAGCTCGCCACCTGGAATGTCAACTCGCTGAGGGTGCGCCTGCCTCACCTTGTGGAATGGCTCGGGCGTGAGCAGCCGGACGTGGTGTGCCTGCAGGAGACCAAGACCGAGGACGCTAACTTTCCGGTGCAGGACCTCCAACAGGCCGGCTATCAGTGCTTGTTCGCAGGGCAGAAGACTTACAACGGCGTAGCGATCCTGTCTCGCACCGCGGCCTCGGATCCTGTCAGCGAGATTCCCGCCTTCTCCGATCCCCAGAAGCGCCTCCTGGCTGCAACCGTCGAGGGCGTGCGAGTGATCTGCGCATACGTGCCCAACGGAGAAAGCGTCGAGTCGGAAAAATACCGCTACAAGCTGTCCTGGCTCGGTGGCCTGCACGAGTGGCTCGCGCAGGAGTTGAAGGCGCATCCGCGCCTCGCGCTCCTTGGCGACTACAACATCGCACCGGAAGAGCGCGATGTGCACGATCCGAAGCTGTGGGAAGGCAAGGTGCTGTTCAGCGGACCGGAGCGCGCGGCGTTTCGCTCCCTGCTCGATCTGGGTCTCAAGGACAGCTTTCGGCTGTTGGAGCAGCCGGAGAAGTCCTTCAGCTGGTGGGACTACCGCATGAACGCGTTCAAGCGCAATCTGGGTCTGCGCATCGACCACATCCTGGTGAGCGAAGCGATCGCCGGCAGCGTGAAGGCCAGCCGGATAGACAAGAGCATGCGCGCGCTGGAAAGGCCTTCGGACCACGCACCCGTGGTCACCGAATTTCAGCGACGAGGAGCCGTGGACTAGACTCTACTCCCCCCTCGCCCCGAGTCTCAGTGCTCCCCGGCCGCTTCCTTGCCCTCGATCTCCAGCTCCTGGATTTTGCGGGTCAGGGTGTTGCGGCCCATGCCGAGCAGGTGCGACGCCTCGATGCGCCTGCCGCCGGTATGGGCCAGCGCCTTCATGATGAGCGCGCGTTCGAACTGACGCGTCATCTCGTGCATGATGTTTTGCTCCCCGCGGTTGAGCGAGCTTTCCGCTTCCTTCTCCAGTGCCGAGATCCAGCTCTCGGTTGTCAGCGCGCGCTGCTCTTCGCGAAACTCGGGCGGCAGGTCCTGGATGTCGATGTTCACTCCAGGCGCCATCACCGTCAGCCAATGGCATAGATTCTCCAACTGCCGCACATTGCCTGGGAAGTCGTGGCTGATGAGATACTTGACGGCCGCGTCGGTCATGCGCTTCGTCTCTACGCTCAAGTCCTTGGCGCTCTTGTTCAGGAAGTACTTGGCGAGCAGCGGGATGTCTTCCCGCCGCTCCCGCAACGCCGGCAGGCGTATGCGGATCACGTTCAGCCGGTGGAACAAGTCCTCGCGGAACAGCCCGCTCTTGACCCGCAAGTCCAGATCCTGATGGGTCGCAGCGATGATGCGCACGTTGGCCTTGATCGGCTGATGGCCGCCGACCCGGTAGAAGTGTCCGTCGGACAGCACACGCAGCAGGCGCGTTTGCAGATCCGGCGGCATGTCGCCTATTTCGTCCAGGAACAGCGTACCGCCCTCTGCCTGCTCGAAACGCCCGCGGCGCATGCTCTGTGCACCGGTGAAGGCGCCGCGCTCGTGCCCGAACAGCTCCGACTCCAGCAGGTCCTTGGGGATGGCCGCGGTATTGATGGCGATGAAGGGCTTGGGTGCACGCGGGCTGTGCCGGTGCAGTGCGCGCGCGACCAACTCCTTGCCGGTGCCCGACTCCCCGTTGATCAGCACGGTAGCGTGGGACTGTGTCAGCCGCCCGATCGCGCGAAACACCTCCTGCATGGAGGCGGCCTGGCCGAGAATTTCGGGTCCCGCTTCCGCCACTTCGGCCACATCGTCCTGCCGCAGGCTCTCGTCCATGGCGCGGCGTATCAGATCCACCGCGTGATCGACGTCGAAGGGCTTGGGCAGGTATTCGAATGCGCCGCCCTGGAACGCCGCCACGGCGCTTTCCAGGTCGGAGTAGGCGGTCATGATGATGACCGGCAGTGTCGGATGCCGCTCCTTGATCTTTTGCAGCAACTCCAGGCCCGACCCGCCCGGCATGCGGATGTCGCTTACCACCACCTGCGGTACCGATGCACCCAGCGCCGTGAGCGCATCCTGCGCCGAGGAGAACATCTTGAAGCTGATGTCCTCGCGAGTGAGCGTCTTCTCGAACACCCACCGGATAGAGCGATCGTCGTCGATGATCCAGACAGGTTTCATGGTGTCTTCCGAGTATCTCTTGGGTCGTACGCTTCGGCTCAGGGGCTGCCTGGGCTCAGCGGCAAGAGTATGGTGAAGCAGGTGTGTCCCGGCTCGCTTTCCAGCTCGATCAGGCCCTGGTGCTGGCTGATGAAGTTCTGGGCCAGTGTGAGGCCCAGGCCGGTGCCGCCTTCGCGGCCCGAGACGAGAGGAAAGAAGACCTTGTCGCGAATCTCCTCGTGCACCCCCGGCCCGTTGTCGATCACCTGGATCGTCACGCCCAGCCGGTGGAGCTTGCGGGCGAGCGTGATCTTGCGCGCCACACGAGTGCGCAGCACGATCTCGCCGCTGCCGCGCAAGGCCTGGGCGGCGTTGCGCCCGATATTGAGGAGCGCCTGGATGATCTGCTCCTTGTCGGCGTCGACCAGGGGCAGGCTCACGTCATAGTCGCGCCGGATGCGGAGGTCCTTGGGGAACTCGGCCAACACCAGGCTGCGCACACGTTCGACGGCCTCGTGGATGTTGATCGGCGCGAGTTGGGGCAGACGCTGCGGCGTGAGCAGGCGGTCCATCAGCGTTTGCAGGCGGTCCGCCTCCTTCATGATCACCTGGGTGTACTCGGTGAGCTCGGGGCGCTCGAGCTCCCGCTCCAGGAGCTGGGCCGCGCCGCGCAGGCCGCCCAGCGGGTTCTTGATCTCGTGCGCGAGATTGCGGATCAACCAGCGGCTGGCCTCGGTCTGGTCGAGCAGCCGCTCTTCGCGAGCGATGCGCAACTGCTGGTGGAACTCGGAGAACTCCAACAGATAACCCTCGAAGCCGTCCACCTCCGCTGGTGTGACCGTGCAGCTCACCTCGAATTTCTCCTGAGCGGTTGTGGCGAGATGCAGCTCGTGCTGCAGATAGCTGCAATTGCGCTCGGCCGCCTGGTGGATGGCGGTGGACAGCAGCGTATCGTTGGGGAATACCGCTGCTAGCGCCTGGCCCACGATGTTGCGGCTGCTGAACTTGAACAGATTTTCCGCCGCCGGGTTGGCGTACCGGATCGTCAGATCGGGGCCCAGATACACCACCGCCGTAGCGAGGGCATCGAGGCCGGGGGACGCGAACTGCGGGCCGGCTCGCTCGTCTTCGGGTAGCAGGAGTGTCGCAAGCAATGCGCTGCTGTTTTGCATGCCGCTATTCTGCACCGCAGCGAACCGGAGGGGAACTGCGTCCCGGACTCGGGAAGAGAAATACAGCAAGATCCTTCCGCGGCGCACCACAGGCCGGGGTAGGCTGGTGGCTGATCGAGCGGGTGGTGAGTGTCCTGCCGCTCGGGCCAAGCAAGGCGGAGTGGCGGGATGCGTCCCGAGCACGCAGCAGCGGGCCTATTTGAGGTTTGCGATTTCCTGCCTGACGGACGCGATGTTCTTCTCGTGCATGGCGACCGACTCCTGGTAGGGCTTGAGGCGTTCCTGCAGGCGCGCGTAGTTGCGCTCGCCCCCGTCGCGCACCGCTTCCTGCTCGGCCAAAGCCTTTCTCGCCTCGTTCAGCGCGTCCTGCTCGCGCGCGAGCTCCCCTTCGAGGATCTGACGGCGGTCGTTGTCGCGCTGGCGCTGGGTGTTCGGCTCGACCTTCGGACGACTGCTGTCGGTCGCGGCCGGCGACCTGGCTCCCGCCGGTGTGGTGCCAGTCGGCGCGGGCGGCGGCGCGGGCGACTCGAAACAAGCAAGCTTGCGCGCGTTCTTCACTTGCACGTTCGAATAGATCGTGCGGCCGTCCTTGTCGACGTACTTGCACGTCTCGGCCAGAACGGGTGCAGCAGCCAAAGACAGAACGAGCGGTAGCAGCAACCGATAGCGCATGGTGGGTTACTTTCAGAGCCGACCCTGTTGCGGCAGGGTTTACGCCGTGCCGCAGTCTATGACAGCCAAACCGCGTAATCAATCCGCTCTCCCGCGACAACTGCCCGAAGAAACAAAAGGGCGGGTATCCGCCCGCCCTTTGCCGCCGTCCTCCCATTCGAGGGTCAGGCGCTGTAGTACATGGCGAACTCGATCGGATGCGTGGTCATACGGAAACTGGTGACCTCTTCCATCTTCAGATCGATGTAGGCGTCCAGCATGTCGTTAGAGAACACGCCGCCACGAGTGAGGAACTCGCGGTCGTGCTCCAGGTTCTCCAGCGCCTGCTCCAGCGAGGAGCAGACGTTGGGCACCTTCTTGGCTTCTTCCGGCGGCAGGTCGTAGAGGTTCTTGTCCACCGGGTCGCCCGGGTGGATCTTGTTCTGTATGCCGTCCAGGCCGGCCATCAACATGGCAGAGAAAGCCAGATACGGGTTGGCGGTGGGATCCGGGAAGCGCACCTCGATGCGGCGCGCCTTGGGGCTCGACACGTAGGGAATGCGGATGGAAGCCGAGCGGTTGCGCGCCGAGTAGGCGAGATTGATCGGCGCCTCGAACCCGGGGACCAGGCGCTTGTACGAATTGGTACCGGGGTTGGTGATGGCGTTGAGCGACTTGGCGTGCTTGATGATGCCGCCGATATAGTACAGCGCCAGTTCGGACAAGCCGGCGTAGCCGTTGCCCGCAAACAGGTTCTCACCGCCTTTCCATACCGACTGGTGCACGTGCATGCCCGAGCCGTTGTCTCCTACGATCGGTTTGGGCATGAAAGTGGCGGTCTTGCCATAGGAGTGAGCCACGTTGTGCACCGTGTACTTCAGGATCTGCAGCCAGTCGGCGCGGGTCACGAGCGGTGCATACTTGGTGCCGATTTCGCACTGCCCCGCCGCCGCCACTTCGTGGTGGTGCACTTCGACCTCCACGCCCTGCTCTTCCAGCGCGAGGCACATGGCGGAGCGGATGTCCTGCAGCGAATCGACCGGCGGCACCGGGAAATAGCCGCCTTTGATCGGCGGACGATGGCCCTTGTTGCCCCCCTCCAACAGTTCGTTCGAGGACCAGGGTGCTTCTTCCGACACGACCTTGACCGACGAGCCGGACATGTCCACGCTCCAAGTCACCGAGTCGAAAATGAAGAACTCCGGTTCGGGGCCGAAGTAGGCGACATCGCCCAGGCCCGTCGACTTCAGGTACGCCTCGCAGCGCTTGGCTATGGAGCGCGGGTCGCGATCGTAACCCTTGCCATCGGTTGGCTCGACCACGTCGCAGGTCAGAATCAGAGTAGGCTCGTCGGTGAAGGGGTCCATGCGTACCGAAGCCGGGTCCGGCATCAGCAACATGTCGGACGCCTGGATGCCTTTCCATCCGGCGATGGAGGAGCCATCGAAGGCATGCCCGTCGTCGAACTTGCTCATGTCGAACACCTTGACGGGAACGGAGACGTGCTGTTCTTTTCCGCGGGTATCGGTAAACCGGAAGTCAACGAACTTGACTTCGTTATCCTTGACCATTTTGAGTACGTCGGCTGCCGTCACCATCTTGCTTTCTCCTAGCAAAAGAAATAGTTATTGAGTCCTGAACAAGGAAACAGAAGGCAATTTAGCAGAAACTGTGCCCAGCATTTTTGGACAAAAAATCAATATGGAACAATGTTTTATTGAATCCAGAAACATTGTCGGCGCTCCTCTGCGGTGCGCATTTTAGAGGTGCGCACCGAGACGGTGCATCATAGCAGAGGTCGATTTCCTCATGCCGGGTACCTGGGCAGCATCGCAATGGCAGGTGCCTAGTACACTTTAAGGTTGCCGCGCAATGGCGCTGGACCGCGTCGCCAGGCTCAAGGAGATCTCCATGCCCGACATCAGTGAAATACTCGCCGTGGCCAAGGCGCGCGGCGGCGAAAACAATCTCTCCTACGCAGGCCAACTCCTTCCTGCCGAGGCCTTCGAGCTGCTTCAAAGTGCACCCGGCGCAAGACTGGTAGACGTGCGTACGCATGCCGAATGGGACTACGTCGGCCGGATCCCGGGGGCGGTTGAAATCGAATGGGAGTCCTATCCGGACGGCCAGCCCAATCCAGCCTTTGCGCAGCAGCTCAAGCAGCAGGTCGATCCGCAGTCGCCGGTGATGTTCATCTGTCGCAGCGGGAATCGATCGCATCACGCGGCCGCCGCGGCGGCCGCAGCGGGATACACTCAGAGCTACAACGTGCTGGAGGGGTTCGAGGGAAAGAAGGACGCCAACGGGCACCGCAACACCGTAGGCGGGTGGCGTGCGGCGGGCTTGCCTTGGTATCAGTCGTAGGAGCTCGAGCGCAACTTTCTCGGCAATCGATCAGGATCCAGTCCAGTTGACCGTGCCTGTGTAGGCGGTCACCAGCACGATCACGCCAAACACGATCCGGTACCAGGCGAACGCCGTGAAGTCATGTCGGCTGATGTACCGCAGCAACCAACGCACGCTGAAGAAGGCGGACACGAAGGCCGCGGCAAAGCCGACTCCGAAGAGGCCCAAGTCTGCAGTGGAAAACAGCGCCCCGTTCTTGAACAGCTCGTAGCCCGAAGCCGCAAACAGGACCGGGATGGCGAGGAAAAAAGAGAACTCGGTCGCTGTACGGCGCGACAGCCCGAAGAACAGGCCGCCGATGATGGTGGAACCGGCGCGAGAGGTGCCCGGGATGAGCGCCAGACATTGGGCGATGCCCACCATCAGCGCGTGCTTCCACGTCATGTCGTCCACCGCTTCCACTGTGGTGTTGTGCTTGCGCCGTTCGGCCCACAGGATGATCAGTCCGCCGACGATGAAGGCGATCGCGACCGGCACGGGCTTGAACAGTGCGGCCTTGATCGACTTGCCGAACAGCAGGCCGAGAACGGCGACGGGAAGGAAGGCGACCAGCAGGTTCATGGCGAAGCGTTGCGCGCTCCGATTACCGGGCAGGTTGGCTAGCACGGAAAGCAGCTTGGCCCGGTACTCCCAGCACACTGCCAGGATAGCGCCACACTGGATGACGATCTCGAAGATCTTGCCCTTCTCATCGTTGAAGTCGAGCAGGTCGCCCACCAGGATCAGATGCCCGGTGCTCGAGATGGGGAGGAATTCGGTGAGGCCCTCGACGATACCGAGGATCAGGGCCTTTCCGAGCAAAATCCAATCCATCTGGCTCCGTGTGCGAGGCTGATTGCGAACGGCGGCAAGCGTGCCCGCACCGCGACAGCAAGTCAATCGGGACGGGTGCGGTAGGCGCACCAATCAGTCAGTTCTACACCTGTTCCGGACCTTCAGCCGTGCCGCACAGTCCGGCGCGCCATGTACAGGGAGAACAGCTCCTGATTCAGGTCGCGCAGACGGTGGCGGAGCTCGACGAGCGCACGGCTGTTGCCTTCTCGTTCCAGAGCGAACAGGCGCAGCAGGGCGCGTGCCGCGTCTGCCGGCGCCGTGTCAGGGAAGACAACGCCGTCCAAAGCTTTTCCCGTTGCCGGGTGCTCGATCAGATACCACGCCGGAAACCAGGCAGGGAGATCGGCTTCCGAGACCTGTTCCCAGTCCCGACTCTGCTCGAAAGCATCCCAGTCCCGATCCAGGAGGTCGTCCGCCAGCTCAGCGAGGACGGGCCGCAGCCGCGTCGGCTGTCGCCAAGCAAGCCCGAAGAGCGATGGGCGTGCTGCGTCAACCCCGCCCACCCGATAGCGCGTCACAGTCAGCCAATGCAGTGCATCGGGTGTTGCGTTCCAGTCAGGGATCGCCAGCGCGGCCTGCTCGGCACCGGAGAAGTCGCCGCAACGCAGGCATAACGCGGCGCGGTGAGCAGACCGGTATGCTGGCGCATACGGGAGTCCTTCGGCAGCCGCAGCCAGTTCCCGGAAGAATCCGCCGAGGAAGGCCGCGGCTTCCGGTCCAAGCGCGACTTCAGCCGCCGGCCCGACATTGTCGTCGAGGTCCGCCACCAGGCGCGCGATCGCGACGGTCTCGCGGACGGGGGGCTCCCAGCCCGCGAGTGCGTGCACGAGCGTTTCCAAGGCGGGAAGGCGCGGGTGGTCGGACGCGTCACGGCTCATGTCATCCAAGCGCTGCAGAGCACGCGGCGCATCGCGCGCCAATAGCGCGGTGAGGACCTCGTTCGCGAGTATGACGCCCCGCGAGTCGATGAACAGATCCAGCTGAGCGGGGATGGAGTCCATCGCACCACGATCGGGCCGGACGCGAGCGGGACCCGCCCGGGCTTCCCTATGCCTTGCTGTAGATCTCCGCGCCCTGCTGCACGAACTCCACCGCTTTCTGCTCCATACCTTTCTGCAACGCCTCGTTCTCGGACACGCCTTGCGCCGCGGCGTACTCGCGCACGTCCTGCGTGATCTTCATGGAGCAGAAGTGCGGGCCGCACATCGAGCAGAAGTGCGCCAGCTTGGCGCCTTCCTGCGGCAAGGTCTCGTCGTGGAACTGCCTCGCCTTGTCGGGGTCCAGGCCGAGATTGAATTGATCGTCCCAGCGGAACTCGAAGCGCGCCTTGGATAGTGCGTTGTCGCGAATCTGTGCACCGGGGTGGCCCTTGGCGAGGTCGGCGGCATGCGCCGCGATCTTGTAGGCGATGATGCCGTCCTTCACGTCGTCTTTGTCCGGCAAGCCCAGATGCTCCTTGGGCGTGACGTAGCACAGCATGGCGGTGCCATACCACCCGATCATCGCCGCGCCGATCGCACTGGTGATATGGTCATAGCCGGGCGCGATGTCGGTGGTGAGTGGTCCCAGGGTGTAGAACGGCGCTTCGGCACAGTACTTCAACTGCAGCTCCATGTTCTCCTTGATGAGGTGCATGGGTACGTGGCCCGGCCCCTCGATCATGACCTGACAATCGTGCTTCCACGCAATCTGCGTGAGATCGCCCAGCGTCTTGAGCTCGGCGATCTGCGCCTCGTCGTTGGCGTCGTAGATCGAACCCGGCCGCAGGCCGTCGCCGAGCGAGTACGAGACGTCGTAGGCCTGCATGATGGCGCAGATTTCCTCGAACTGCGTATAGAGGAAGCTCTCGCGGTGATATGCCAGACACCACTTGGCCATGATCGACCCGCCGCGCGAGACGATCCCGGTCATG
>JBGPMS010000221.1:0-9674 GCA_041487115.1 Gammaproteobacteria bacterium | reverse complement strand
TGGCGGACTGGTATTTTTCGGCGATCCGGAAGGCAACTTCCATGCTGTGAGGGACGATACGGGTGAAGACCTCTGGACATACCAGACAGGCTCGGGCGTCCACGGCAACCCGACTACCTTCACGGCCAACGGCAAGCAGTATGTCGCCATCGTGTACGGGGCGGGCGGCGGCGGCATTTGGCCGATCTACTACGCTGATTTCTTGAAGAAGAACATGAAGGGCGGCGGCCTGATGGTGTTCGCGCTCGAGAACTGAGCAGCGGCAGGGCTTAAGTCGTTCGAGGAAGTAGTAGAATTCCAAGGGAGGGCAGCAATGCCCTCCCTTGTTTTTGCCCGCCGCAGGCGGGGATCAGGCTTCAAGCCAGGATCGACTTGGCGGAAGCCCGGATCTACCAGCCGCCCAGAGTGGTGATCCAGACCAGAACGTGATCCGAATCACCCAGAGCAGCAGGGAGCGATGCGTCTCTTGTCTACGAGGTGAGCAGCCCGGAGACGAAAGAAGTTTACGAAGGAGCATAAAGTTGAACAAGTTGATTTCCATTTTTGGCCTCACCGTCCTGCTCGCCCTGGGGTTGTACCCGGTGCGTGCCCAGGACCAGGGTGAGGCGACACAGGATCCCGACGAAATCACGGATACCCTCGCGCGCGCCAAGGCCAAGCATGTTCTGACTGCGTGCGCCGACCCCTACGACTGGCCCTACTCTCAGCAAAGCGGGATGCCCCCAGGCTTCGATGTCGAGATCTTCCAGCAGATTGCCAAACTGGGCGGCATGCGCGCGCAGATGTACTGGGCGGATACCGGAACCCGCGGAGGGCTTGCCCGAGCATTCCGAAGCTCCATTTTTGCCAAGCGCTGCGACATCTTCCTGGGCCTGTCGGACAATGGGGACGACGACATGCTGCAGAAGAAGCTCGTGTTCACCAAACCCTATATCGGTCTGGGCTACGTGCTGGTGGTGCAGGGCAAGGCCGAGGGGCTAAAGTCCTTGCAGCAGCTCAAGGAGAACAATGTCAAGGTCGGTGTGCCGATGTCCACGCCGATCGATGACTATCTGTTCACCAATAATATTCCACGCGAACTGTATCTGAACAACCGCCGCATCATGGAAGGTATGGCCAAAGGAGAGGTGGACGCCAGCATGGTGTGGGCCACGGCAATCGCCGTGGCCAAGCAGGAGTTCCCGGACGCCAAGTTCCACATGGTCGAGGGCTATGTGCCGCAGGCCGAACACCGCTTCAACAGCCGCTTCGCCGTGCGCAAGGATGACCAGAGCCTGCTCGACTTCGTCAACCGAAGCATCGACACACTGCTCAATAACGGCAAGGTCAAGCAGATCGTAGAGAGCTACGGCGTGCCCTTCTACGAGCCCTTCTCTTCGTAAACACTACCCAGGAGGACTAAAGAAAATGTTGCGGTCAGTTTCAGCCAGCGTCGGCAGGCTGCTGGCGGTTGGGCTGGTGACAGTGGCCTTGGGCGCAGGTTCGAGCCTGTTTCTCCCAACCCCAGCCGCCGCACAGCACAAAGCGAACGAGAGCGACATGGAAGTGCCGACGAACGACATGAATGTCGTCGACGCGGGCCGGGAGAAATTCGCGCAGCGCTGTTCGTTCTGCCACGGCGGTGGCGGCAAGGGCGGCAAGGGCCCGTGCCTGACGTGCGGGAGGTTCCATTACACAGGGAATACCAACGCCGAGATCTATGCCACCATCGCCGGCGGGATCAGCAACAAGTCGTTGGGGGGCACGATGGGGGCATTCGGGACGACGATGAGCTATGAGGAGATCCTAAGCGTCATCACGTTCCTGCGGTATGAGGAGAAGCGCCGCATTGCGGCCGGCGAGATTTCCGACCCGTACAAGGAGCAATGACGGTCGGAGGCTGGGTTCAGTAGCCGGCTTGCCCAAAAAGGGGCTGGGAGACTCCCAGCCCTTTTTGCTTTTGGACTGCAGTTGCTCAGCGCTTCCCGGTGCTGCCGAAGCCGCCTGCCCCTCGCGCACTCTGCTCGAAGTCGTCGACGCGATTGAAGTGCACCTGGAGCACCGGCACGATGACCAGTTGTGCGATGCGCTCCAGCGGATGGAGTGTGAACGTGCCGTTGCCGCGGTTCCATACCGAGACGAAGATCTGCCCTTGGTAGTCGGAGTCGATCAGGCCCACCAGATTCCCCAGAACGATGCCGTGCTTGTGCCCGAGCCCGGAGCGCGGCAGCACGATCGCCGCGATCCCCGGATCGGCGAGATGGATCGCGATCCCGGTGGGAACCAACTCCGTCTGCCCGGGCTTCAGCTCGACCGGCTGTTCGATGCAGGCGCGCAGATCCAGGCCCGCTGACCCCGATGTGGCATAAGCGGGCGCGTTGTCGGCCAGGCGCGGGTCGAGAAACTTCACATCGATGGTACGCATCGGTGGAGAGGGGTGAGCGAGGAACGGGAGAAGGCGCGCGCGTCAGGGCCGCACGGCTTTGAGCTTGACGGTCTGGCTACCCCGGTAGAGGCGGGCGATGTGCTGCACGAGAAGACGGGCCTGGGTGAGCTTGGGCGCCTTGGGCAGCGGGTGACGCCCTTGGTCGTCCAGCAGCACCAGTTCAGTTTCCTCGGTGCCGATCGCGTCGTGCGCCAGATTGGCCGCGAGCAGCGGTAGCTTCTTGCGCCGGCGCTTGTCCTCGGCGAACTGCTCGAGGTTGTGGCTCTCCGCGGCGAAGCCGACGCAAAACGGCGGGTTGGGCCGGCCCGCGACGCTGGCGAGGATGTCTACGGTCGGCACCAGCTCCAGCGTAAGCGCCTGGTCTGTCTTTTTCATCTTCTGCGCGCGCGGTTTCGCGACACGGTAGTCCCCAACCGCCGCGACACCGATGAAGATATCGCAATCGGCCGCATGCACGTTCACTGCCTCCAGCATGTCCTGCGCCGATACCACCGACACCAGACGCGCCCCCGCCGGCGGAGTCAACGCCGTGGGCCCAGAGACCAGAGTGACCTGCGCGCCGGCTTCCAGTGCGGCCTGAGCCACGGCGTAGCCCATCCGCCCCGAGCTGCGATTGGTGATGCCGCGCACGGCATCGATGGCTTCGAAAGTCGGTCCTGCGGTGACCAGGACACGCGTGTCGGCGAGCACGGCGGGTTGCATGGCGGCGAGAATCTCGCGCCGGATCTCCTCGGCCTCCAGCATGCGGCCCATGCCGACCTCACCGCAGGCCTGATCACCGCTTGTCGGACCGGCGATACGCACTCCGTCCGCAGCCAGCTGCATGACGTTGCGTTGCGTGGCAGCGTTCTCCCACATCTGCCGGTTCATGGCGGGCGCCACCAGCAGCGGGCACTCCCGCGCCAGGCACAGCGTCGAAAGCAGGTCGTCCGCCAGCCCCCCGGCGAGCTTGGCCAGAAAATCCGCGCTGGCCGGCGCGATCACGATCAGGTCGCGATCACGGGAGAGCTCGATGTGACCCATGCCGTCGTCTACGGTGCCGTCCCACAAATCGGTGGCTACGCGTTTACCGGAAAGAGCTTGCAGCGTTATGGGAGTGACGAAACGGCAGGCTGCCGCCGTCATGACGACTTGCATGTCAGCGCCATCCTTGATCAGTAAGCGGCACAGCTCCGCTGCCTTGTACGCAGCGATGCCGCCGGTGATGCCCAGCAGGATGCGGCGAGGGGAATTCCCTGTCATGCGTCAATACCTTGAAAACTCAGACTAACGTGTAATATACACCGGAAGATACTCGATAGCGGCGAAGACGGGATTCCGATCACGGCCGCCTGCCAAACCATGGCGATCACCGACTGGCCGAAGGGCGAGCGTCCGCGCGAGAAACTGCTGACCAAGGGCGCGAAAGCCCTCAGCGAGGCCGAGCTGCTTGCCATCCTCCTGCGTACCGGGTTGCGCGGCAAGAGCGCCGTGGACCTGGGGCGTGACCTGCTCGAGCAGTATGGCGGCCTGTCGGCGCTGTTTACTTCCGACCTCGAGCGCTTGCTGCGCGTGCGTGGATTGGGCCTGGCGAAGGCGGTGCAGCTGCAAGCGGTGATCGAACTGGCGCGGCGCGCACTGGAGGAGGAGCTCAAGCCCGGCGTCAACCTCAGCTCCCCCAAGGCCGTGCGCGACTTTCTGCGCCTGGAGCTGTTGCGGCAGGACAAGGAGGTCTTCCTCGGCATCTTCCTCGACGCTCAGAACCGCGTGCTCGCAACCGAGCACTTGTCCGAGGGCACCCTCACCCAGACCCCGGTGTTCCCGCGCGAAGTGGTCAAGCGCGCGCTGTATTTCAACGCCGCGGCGCTTATCTTCGCGCACAACCATCCGTCCGGACTGGCCGAGCCCAGCCGCGCGGACGAGGTGTTGACCCAGGCCCTCAAACAGGCCCTGGGCTTGATCGACGTCAAGGTGCTCGATCACTTCATCGTGGGCGGCAGCACGACGATGTCTTTTGCCGAGCGCGGGTTGCTCTAGCAACTCGCGGGTATATGAGCTCTCGGCGTAAGCGTCGCACAGGAGGGTGTGGTGGACACTGCGCAACCGGCTGATCTTACCCTGGCGGGGCTGGACGTCGAGCGCGAAAAGCTCGCGGTGGAACGGGCCAAGCTTCCCAAGCAGCCAGCAGGAGACGTCATCGAGTTTTGTTCCTCGTTGACGGGTCGAGCTACAGGCTAGAAGGTCACGAAGAAGGCTCGGTCATGGCTGTAGCGTGGCCTTGGCTACCGCGTCCCATTCCTGCCCGACGAAACGGGAGATGAGGAACAGCTCGCGCTTGCCCTCTACCGTGACGTACTGGAGAAAATCATCCGGATTGCGTCCCCCGAAGTGGGCGGCGATCACCTGCCGCGAACCCTCAAACAGGGCAATGGATAGCTGCGGGTGATCGAGCCCGAACTCGCGCGGATTGGTGCCCTGGTATTCAGCCGGCTCCAGCACGCGCACGGGCCCGGAAGTATTCATGAACTGCACCGCGAGGGAGAGCCGTTTTGCGATAGCCGGATCGAGCGGGGCCCCTCCGTCGCGGGCCCAGCCCCCATCGGGTGTGCGCATGAAGACCGCGCTACGCTCGCCTGCGCGCAGCGCTACGCTGCTGATGCGCTCGGGCGCTACCTGCATGACGCCCTTGGCTTCGAACTTGACGAGTTGACGCTGTTGCGGCAGCGCACCCGTCACCACCATGGCAACGAGATAGCCGACCGCCAGCACGGCTGCGGTGACGGTCCAGAGGTTGCGGTTCGTCAGCGCCGGCGCCACCAGACCATCGCTCCGAGTGCGATCACAGCCAAGGGCAGGAGGACTTCCACGATCAGGAAGATGGCTCGCATCTGTGCGCCGGAGAGCAGGATCATCGGCGGCACCGGAATGCGGGTCGCAACTGCGGTAGAGCGCTCCTCGCGTACCAGCCAGCGCACGATCGCCATCGCCAGATCGCCGTTCGACAGATAGGGAAGGAATGAATTGCTGGCAAAGTCGCCGTCACCCACGATGACTGCCCGGAAGCGGCGTGACTCTGGAGTTGCCCCGGGAAACTGGCCCTCAGCGGCCACGGCGAGCACGCGCGGACCCACCTCTTCGCTGCGAGTACGGGAAGCGGGACTGCTGTCCCCTGCGTCGCGAACTCCCACCGGTTGCACCGGTCGAGTGTAGCTGTCTCGGCTGCTCGAGAACAGAGGCGCCACCGTGATCCCCGGCGCAGGCTGCACCGGAATCAGTGGCCGAATTCCCGGGTAGAACGTCATCGAAACGTTCCCCGTCATCGGGCTCTGATTGTAGACGGTGACTGCGACCATCTCCGCGTCGGTGGAGTAGTGGCTGAGAGGATCGACGACTGCCTCCTGCGCCAGCCGCACGCCCAGCTTCTCGATCAGTGCCGCGAGGTGCGGCTCCGCCACGAAGCCCAGATCGAACATCGCAAACAGTGCTCCGCCGCGCTGCAGGTACGCTTCCAAGGCGGCGCTTTCCGCCGGCAAGAACGTGGTGCGCGGATTCGCGATGATCAGCACTTGGCAGCTTTCGGGGACCCCGGGGGACGTGGCGAGGATCACCTTGCGCGTCTCGTAGCCCTGTGCCTCCAGCGCACGCCGCAGCCGGCCGATGCCGTGACCCGCGGTCTGAATCAGCTTCGAGGAAGCGTCGCCATGGCTGTGGCCCGCGACGCCTTCCACGTGCGTATGGAACTCGAAGTTGTCCATCGGAAACTCGTTGTGCCCTTCGAGGAAGCAGGCGATGATGACTTTCTCCCGCAGGATCCGCTGGATGCCGATGGCAATGTCGCTTTCATCGGTCGTCTGGACCACGAGCTTGCGGCCGTCGGCTTCCAAGACCCCCGCGTTGGCCAGTCGTATCCCGTAAGACTGGGCTAGCGAGGGCTCGCGGTCTGGATCCACCGTGCGCACCGCGAGCTGCGAGTTGCGCCGCCCCATGACTTCCAGCACGTCTTTGATGCGCCGCCCCTCGGGATCCTGGCCGCGATAGAAGTAGGTGAGCCGCACCGGGCGGTGCAACTGGTCTACCACGGCCATGGCCTGGCTGGAGGGGGTGAAGAGCTTTTCGCGGGTCAGATCGAAATACACGTCGTGCAGCACCGAGGCGACGTTCGCCAACACCGCAACGACCAATGCCAGCGCGATCACGCCCGCGTTGTAGAGCAGCGATTTCCCGCGCGTAAGGCGCGTTTGCAGCGGCAACTGCAGCCCGGTGACGAAGATTGCAGCCATCGCGATCGCCCAGCCGACGACCCAGCCGATGCTGCCCAGTTGTGTGTGACCGTGCTCCATCGCTACCTTCTCGCCAGCGCGCGCATGGCGAGGAACAACGCGAGCAGGGTGCTGCTCACGAAGAACCCGAGATCGGAGGTGTACAACGCGCCGGTCGCGAATGGCGTGAAATGCGCGAGCAGCGACAGGCTGATCAGAATACGCTCGAGCGCGTCCGGCACCATCGCTGCCAGAGAGTCGATCGTCCACAACAAGAAGGAAATTCCGATCGTGACGATGGCGGCCACCACTTGATTGGAGGTGAGCGCCGAGATCGTGAGGCCGAGCGACACCAGGGTACTGGCGAGCAGGGCGAGGCCGATGTATCCACTGTAGATCGGGCCCCAATCCGGGGATCCGAACATCCCGAGCACGATGGCATAGGCACCGGTGAGCGCGATCATCGCCAGCACTACCGCCATGCTGGCAAGATATTTCGCCAACACGACGTGGCTTTCACGCACCGGGGCGGTGAGCAGCAGCTCCAGGGTGCCGGCCTTGCGCTCCTCGGCGAACAGCCGCATGGTGATGATGGGGACGAGCAGGAACAGGAGCCCCGCGGACTGGAAGAAGATGTGGATCAGCGTGGCGAACTTGTTGACGAACAAGGTCAGAGTGAACGAGTACCCCATCAGGAACAGGAACACCCCGATGATGATGTAGGCGATCGGCGAGTAAAACAGGGCGCGGACTTCCTTGCCTAAGAGGGGAAGGAAGCTCTTCATGGCCCGGTCTCCTCCGTCAGCCGCAGAAACAACTCTTCCAGGCCGGTGCCCGACACGCTCACTTCCTCCACCGCGAAGCCGCCCTGCACCAGAGCGCGAACCGCGCTGGCCGTGCCGTCCACGCTGTCGAGAACATAGATACCTAGAGTGGACACGGCTTCGACAATGCTCACGCCCGGCACCGTGTTCAGGTGGGAGCGTACAGCGGCTTCGTCGGCTGTGCGCAGCCGCACGCGCAGGCGCGTATTCCCATCCTGACCGCCGAGCGTATGTACGCTGAGCAGCTTGCCGTCCAGCAGAATGGCGGCTCGGTGCGCTACGCGCTCGATCTCGGTCAGGATATGGGAGCTCACGATGATGGACAGTTCGGCGGACAAAGTGCGGATCAGCTCGCGCACTTCGATGATCTGGCGTGGATCGAGCCCATTGGTGGGCTCGTCGAGTACCAGCAGCTTCGGTTTGCCGAGCAGAGCCTGGGCAATGGCAACGCGCTGGCGATACCCGCGCGAGAGCTTTGCAATGAGCAGCGTGCGCACGCGGCCCAGAGACAGCCGCTCGACGACCGCATCGATCGCTGCGGGAAGCCTGGCGCTATCGAGCCCGCGGATGCGGCCCATGAGCTCCAGAAACTCGTTCACCCGCATATGGGTGTAGAGCGGGACGTCCTCGGGTACGTAGCCGAGCTGGCTGCGTGCCTCGAGTCCGTGCCTCACCACGTCGTAACCAGCGACGCTGGCCGTCCCGGAGGTGGGACGCAGGTAGCCGGTGAGAATTCTGAGTATGGTGCTCTTGCCCGACCCGTTGGGCCCGAGCAGTCCCATCACCTCGTTGGGCCTCACGTCGAAGGAAACCCGGTCTACCGCGAGACGAGCTCCGTAGTACTTGGTGAGGCTTTCCGCAAGGATTATGGGGGTCAAGAGGAGCTGGAGCGAGAATACAAAAAAGCGCCGGGGCGAAAATTCGCCCCGGCGCCGTATCTTAACTTAGCAGCCGGCGGTGTGCCAGCGGGTCAGTCGTAATATCCCGGGGGCTTCTTCAGAGCCTTGAAGGCATCCGGATCATGTGCCGTGAAGTAGTCTGCCTTCTGCGTCGCCATCATCATGCGGATCCACTCGTACGCCTTGTAAAAGCCGGCGGGGTCGTAGGCCAGCACGAGATTGGGTGCGATGCTCTTGTCGACGTTCTCGCGGAAGTACACGTTGTCGCCCGTCAGGATGGCGAGGCCGGAGTTCTTGAGCTTGACCGTCATCATCTGGCTGCCGGGCGTGTGGGCTACCCAGCGCTTGATGACCACGCTGCCATCGCCGAACAGGTCCAGATCGCCTTCGAGCTGGATCATCTTCTGGGCGTTCGGGTAGTTGCTGTTCGGTGCACGCAGCGGCATCACGTCGCCGACGATGTACGGGCCACCGGTGCCGGGCTCCGGCCAGAACGCGTTCTGGATCTCGGTCTTCTGCACTACGATGGTGGAGTTGGGGAACTTGCCGACGTTGCCGCCGTGATCCAGGTGCAAGTGGCTGCACACGACGTACTTGATGTCGTCCGGCGTGAGGCCGATCTTCCTCAGCTGAACGTCGATGGCCACCTCGGGCGTCATGGCCGGCTTCAACCCCTGCAAGCCCTTGGGCCACCAGTTGATGTCGTCGATTAACTTGTCGTTGTTGCCCGTGTCGAACAGGATGTTGCCCTTGGGGTGCTTGATCACGTAGAAGCCGACTGGAATCACGATGGGCGGATCCATCGAGGCAAAGTTCTGTAGCACGCCTTTGCCGATAGTCAGTGCGCCGGAACTGAATACGTACATGCGCGTGTCTTGCGCTTGCGCGGAAGTCACGCCCGCGAACAACACGGCCGCGGCTGCTGCTAATTGCCATCTTCTTTTCATATGCTCCTCCTAACAGTGTCGAGGTTCCCGGCCCTGCAACCGGCCTGGGTCCTAATTTGGCGACCAGACGGTTACAGTTTGTAATCAGAGTTCCCAGCCAGACGCGCCAACGCGAATTAAGCCGTTCGCCGGCGCAGGTGTCAAGCGCGGAGCCGACATTCAGTAGCGCATTAGGGGCGTATGTTTTTACTTCGTTTCTTCTTATTTGCACTGTGTTACTAATGTCTGTCTGCTCGCACGTACGGTTTCCCGCAACACGGACATTGTGGAAGATGTCGAGCGATGGCCCGACCCAGGCGAAAGCGCACGGTGGTGATCGACCACGGGATGTGCCGCTGCAT
>JBGPMS010000220.1:0-9717 GCA_041487115.1 Gammaproteobacteria bacterium | reverse complement strand
GGGACTCGGGATGATGGCGAGTCGAGTTCCGAGCCAGTTGTGGCTCGACTGGCGCAGCCGATAGATCACTCTATCGGCTGCGCCAGGCATGCCGCAAATGGCCGGAAATCGGCCGCCAGCGCCCGAGTAGCCCGACGCGACACACTGCACCGCGCAAGAGCTTGCCCACAGACACGGCACGCCCGCGATTGTCCGCAAACGGGGGCGTCTTCATGAATTATCCAGGCTAGAGGGCTCATACGCTCAACTGATCCGTAATCCTCGCTTCGACCCCGCCCTCCCCCGCGCCGCCGCGGTCCGAGATCTCGCCGAGCTTGAGGACAGCGTAGCGGTCGGCGATCGACAAGGCGAACTTCACGTTCTGCTCGATGATGAGGATCGATGTGCCCGCAGCGTCGCGCTCACCGCGCAGGACGGCCGACAAGCGCTCGATCACGCTGGGTTGCAGCCCCTCGCTGATCTCGTCGATCAGCATCAGCCGCGGGCGCGACATGAGCGCGCGCGCGACCAGCAGCATCTTCTGCTCGCCGCCCGACAACGTGCCCGCGCGCTGCTTCAGCCGTTCGGGCAGGAACGAAAAAACCTGCCCGATGCGCCGCAGCCCGGCGTCGAACTGGGTGCTGTCCCGCAGCCCCAGCCGCAGGTTGTCCTCGACAGTGAGATCCTGGAACAGCGCCTGCTCCTGCGGCGTATAGGCAATGGCCTTGCGCGCCACGCGGTGCGGTGGCAATCCGGTGATGTCGTCGCCGAACAGCTTCACACTGCCGCGCTGGAGCGGCAGGAAGCCCATCACGGTCTTGAGCAGCGTGGTCTTGCCCATGCCGTTCTTGCCCAGCAGCGCAAAAATCTCGCTCGTCCTCACCTCGATCGCGACTTCGCGCACCACCAGCGCTTCGCCGTAACCGCTGCTGACGCCCGCGATTTCCAGCGCCGCAGTGCTCATGCCTGTGCTCGCGGCGAGGCGACGTGCAACCCACCGGCGTAAATCGTGCGCACCAGCTCGGACTCGACCACTTCTCCGACTGTGCCGTCCAGCACGATATGGCCCTGATGCAGCACGATCACCCGCGAGCTGATCTCGCGCACGAAGTCGAGGTCGTGCTCCACCAGCAGGATGCAGAGCCGATGCTTCTCCGCCAATCCGACCAGGATCCTGCCGATCAAGGTACGCTCCGGCTTGGTGAGCCCGGCTGTCGGCTCGTCCAGCAGCAGCACGCTGGGCTCCAGCGACAGCACCATGGCCAGCTCCAGCGCCTGCTTCTGCCCATGCGACAAATAGCGCGCTTCGGTGTGCAGGCGCTGGTCGATGCCGGTGGCGCGGATCACCTGCAGCGCGGCCTCCGGCAGCTCGAGCGTCGGCGCGCGACGCCAGAGCGATGGCCGCCTGTGGCGGGTGCATGCAATGCGCAGCGCCTGCGTCACGGTAAGCGTTTCGAAGACATTGGCGGTCTGGAACTTGCGGCCCACGCCGAAGGCGACGCAAGCGTAAGGCGGCAACCGCTCGATGTCGTGATCGTTTACCAGAACCGTCCCACCCGAGCGCTCGCCGCCATCGGCGATGCAGCGCATGAGCGTCGTCTTCCCGGCGCCATTGGGGCCTACCAGGCTCAGCAGCTCGCCGCGCTCGGCCTTGAAATGGATTCCCTCCAGCACTTGCAAGCTGCCGAAATGCTTGCGCACGTCCGTGAGGACCAGCGCATGCCGGCCGGCGCCCTCGAGCCCGGCGAAGGCTTCCTCCTCTACCGGCACAAGGGTGGCGGCGGAAGCGGCCGCGTCGCTCGGTGCGCGCGACCGGATCACGCGTGACAGGGCCCCGCGGATCAGCGGCATGAGGCCCTGCGGCAGCGCGACGATCACGATCACGAAGGCGAGACCGATGACGAGCTTCCAGACGAAGGGCAGATTGCCGCTGAGATACGAAGTGCTCACGTCGAGCAGCAGCGTGCCAATCACCGGGCCGATCAGCGTCCCGCGTCCGCCGAGCGCCACCCAGATCAACAACTCGGTGCCGAACACGAAGCCCGCATACTCCGGCGCCACGACCATCTGCACGCCGGCGAACGCGTAGCCGGCGATCGCGGCGATCGCGGCGCACACCACCATCAGCAGGATCTTCACCCGCGAGACATTGATGCCGACATACTCGCAACGCTGCTCGTTCTCGCGAATCGCTACCAGGACCTTGCCTGCGTCGCTACGCACGAACACCCACGCCAGCGCCGTTACCACCACGAGGAAAGCACCGGCGATGCGGAACCACGCCTCGATCGATACGTCGAAACTGTCGAACCCGGACAGCCCGCTGCTCGAGCCGGTGAAGTTGCCGCCCGAATACAGGATCTGGCTCACCACGATCGGCAGCACGAGCGTGATCACCGAGCCGTACAGGGGCGAGGCCCCATGATAGAAGGCAAGCCAGCCCACCAGCGCTGCGACGAGCATGGCGCTGATGAGCCCGGCGAAGAACGCCAGCGTCGCATAGCCGGCGCTGAAGCCAGCGTGCGTGAAGATCAATCCGGCGGCGTAGGCACCGATGCCGAAGAAGGCCGATTGCCCAAAGGTGAGAATGCCGGTGTAACCCCAGAGGATGTCGACCGTCAGTGCGACGGACGCATACAGAAACGCCCGGATCAGGCTGTTGACCATGTAGGTCGGCAGCACGTAAGGGCCGAGCGCCACTACCGCCAGCGCGACCGCCGCGAGGATCAACAGCTGACGGATGTCGGAGCGCGCGCGAGGTGTCGCGGCGGGCGTGCTCGATGGTGCCGGTGCCGTCCGCCCGTCAGTCACGGGAAAAGCCCTGAGGACGGAAGCGCAGCACGAGTGCGGCCAGCACTACGATGGTCAGTCCGCCGAGGACCGGGTTGCCGTAAGTACTGACCAGGACTTGCGCTCCGCCCAGCACGAGGCAGGCGATGGCCAGACTGACAAGGGACACGCCGGACACCATGACGAGCATGAATGCGTTTACCAGCCACGGGACGCCCATGTTGGGATCGACGCTGGAGAGCGGCGTGATCAACGCTCCGGCCAGGCTCGCCAGCCCGGCGCCCAGCGAAAAGGTGATGAAACGGACCAGACCGCTGTTGATGCCCAGCCCGCGCGCGAGGTCCTCATTCATGATGACCGCGCGCGTCACCAACCCGAGGCGCGTCCCGTTCAGCACCGCTCCGAGCAGGGCGGCGAGCGCGATCGCCACCGCTACGAGGATCAGCCGGTACTGCGAGTAGGACGCGCCGAGCAGATCGACAGCACCGGTTACCGGACTCTGCACGAACTGCACCTCGCGCCCGAAGACCAGTGTGATGACCTGGCCGATGATGATCCCCAGGCCCCACGTGGCCAGGATCGCGTCGAGCGGACGCGAATAGAGCGGACGCACGACCAGGCGCTCGATGATCATGCCGCACACGAAACCGATGACAAAGGAGAACCCGAGCGACAGCCACGGATTCAGGCCGAGCTTGGTGACCGCCAGCGCCGAATAGCCACCGACGGTGAGAAAGCCGCCGTGAGCGAAGTTGATGATCTTCATCACGCCGAACACGATCAACAGCCCGGCTGCCACGGCGAACAGGATCGCGGAGGTGGTGAGGATGTCGAGGAGTTGGGGCACGGCGGGAGGGGCTAGGGTCTAGGGACTAGGGGAGGCTGACCGGTCGTGGTCGGTTGCGCGTCGTGTCTGGCAAACTGCCGAGAAGAGCCGTTCGCGCCGAGCATCGTAGCGCTACAGAGTCGAAGCACCAGGGGTGTTTCGACTCTGCTGCGCGACGCTCACACGAACGGCATTTGAGGTGCGCCGTGGAGGTTGCCCGCCTCTGACCCCTCGCTCCCAACCCCTCACCCCTCGCCCTTCATCCCTCGCCCCTAAGAACCTACTTCAGCTTCGGGCACTGATCCCCCGGATCCACGTTCTTGAAGGTGTCGAGGATCTTCACGCTGCCGTCCTTCTGCACCTGGCCCAGGTACATGGTGAGAGGGGCGTGGCGCTGCTTGTTCATCTTGATCACGCCACGCGGTCCGGCAAACTCCACTTGGGCCAATGCCGCGATGACCTTGTCGGCATCGGTCGAGCCGGCCTTCTCTACCGCCAGCTTGTAGGCGTATACGCCTTCGTACTCCGGTACCGAGAGGTCGTTCGGGGTCTTCAGGTCGGCACCGAACTTCTTCTGCATGGCGGCGAGGAATTCCTTGTTCTTCGCATCGGCGATGTTGGTGAAGTAGGAGCCGGAGATGAAGATGCCTTCGGCATCCGGGCCCATGCTCTTGGCCGTGCCTTCATCCACTGCGAGGTTGCCATAGGGGATCTTCACGCCGGCCGCGCGCAGTTGCTTGGTCAGGGTCACATTCGGCGCGCCGCCTGCGGTCGAGGTGATGAGCCCATCGGGGTTGGCCGCCTTCAGCTTGCTGATGATCGGCGTCCAATCCGAGCCATCCATCGGCAGGTACTCTTCGCCCAGGACCTTGCCGCCCTTCTTCTCGATATAACCGCGGGTGAACTCCAGCATGCCGCGGCCGAAGGCGTAGTCGCTGCCGATGAGGAAGAAGGTCTTGGCTTTGTAGTTCTTCATGAAGTAGTCGACGATCGGCGCCACCTGCTGATCGGGGACCCAGGCGTTCACGTAGAGGTACTTGTTGCACGAACGGCCCTCGTAGAACGAGGTGTAGATGAACGGCGTCTTGCCCCGCGATACGATGGGCAGGCCGGCGTTGCGGGCTGCGCTCGTTTCCATCGAGATCAGCACGTTCACCTTCTTCTGGAAAATGAGCGAGTCGAAAGCCTTCTGCGCGCCGGCGGCACCGCTGCCATCATCGGCCACTTCCAGCACCACTTTCTTACCCAGGATGCCGCCCTTGGCGTTGATCTCCTCCGCGGCCAGTTCTGCCGACTGCACCACCGACGGCGCGACCACGCTGTTGGCACCGCTTAAGCCCACCGGGATCCCGATCTTGATCACGTCCTCCGCCAGGGCGAAGGGACTGGCGAGCAAGGCGCCCAGCAGCGCCGCACCCGTAGACAACTGAGGAAGTCTCTTGAGCATGGTCGTTACCTCCATTTGGTGACTGCGGTTCAGGTGACACTGGACCGCTGCAGTCGCGCCGGTCCGTGCTGTCGTTCCGAGTACGAGTTGCTCGTCGCCCGACACGGCGGTGGCGAGCGTGGCCTGTTGCAAGCGTCGTGCCGCGTGCCCTCCGCGCAGTCGACGCGACTGATTCTCCTCTGCGGTCCTGCGCGGACACTGGTACGCACTGCGCACCGAATCCGTGCGAGCGCGCGACAGATGCACCACGACGATCGCCGTGCAGAAAAAAACAAAGCCTTCGTCCCACCGCGATGGCGTCAGAACGAAGGCTGCATAGCCCCTTGTAGCGCGGCGGCTCTGCCGCGTGTTCAACTCAGCACAGCGACGATTCGCTCGGCTGCGACGGACCGCCCTTTCAACCAATAGTTACTAATCTGTCATGGGTTGCGCGAACCTGTCAAGGCGACTTGCGCGCCGGCAGCCGCAGCACGCTGGTCGCGGTGTCGCTCGCCGACCGGCGTCCCGCCTCGGGGGAATCCTCGAACACCCGATGGGCGGTGATGATGGAGCGGGCGACCACGCCCACGGTCAACCGCTGCGCGGTAGCCTGCTGGCGGATGAGCTGATACGCGCGATCTTCGCTCAACCCCTTCACCTCCATGAGAATCCGTGTGGCACGTTCGATCTCGCGGCGGCTGCGCAGCGTTTCTTCCAGCTTCGCCACTTTCGCCAGCAGGCGACCCTGGTAGCCGTGCAGCGCGCGCGCCATCACCAGGCTCGAGAGGATGCCCGAGGGCCGGATCGGCTTGTTGATGAAGCAATGCGCGTTGGAGTCGAGCAGGCTCTTCAGCGCGGTGGGGTTCTCGTAGTCGACGATAGCGATCAGCGATGGCTCCGCTCCGGGCGCAGGCTGCAGGACGACCGCCGGTCCGGTCGGACAAATGGCGAAGAACACGACGTCGGCATCCGGCGGTAGCGCCGGCGGCGCCGGCCATAGGAGCCGGGCCTGACAACCGATCCGCCGGAGATGTCGGACCAGCTCGTCGATCTCGTGATCGGCCGGGTGGATGACCAGCACGCGCATGCCGCGCAGTTCGCGGAGGGGATCGAGGGACACGCTTTACCTCCCTTACTCGATGGCTGCCTGGACCACGTCGGACAGGTCTTCGAGCCCGCCATAGGTGACCAGCCATGGATCGGGCTGCACCGGCTGCTCGGCCTCCCACACGACGTCGAAAGCGTCCAGGCCGTTCCACACGCCGATGCGCGGGGTGAGCCAAGTGTGATTGTTGTCGGCGTCGATCGCGATGCGCCCCTGCGGCGCATCCATCTCCAGCCCGCGCGCGCACTGGACCATGCGCTGAGTGTCCATCTCCCCGGCGCGCTCCAGCGCCGCCGCGAACAGACGCGCGGCGCAGTAACCGGAACCCGCGTACTGGCCGACCGGTACATCGGCGCCGAAGCGGCGCCGGAAGGCGCCGACGAAGCGATGGTTCGCGCCGCTCTCGATGCTGCTGAAGTAGGGCGCAGCGGTGATGTGACCGGCACACTCCGCCCGGCCGACAGCGACGAACTCGGCTTCGGAGATGTTGTGGCTCGCGATCGGGATGTCGGCGGGATCGATACCCGCATCGGCATAGCCTGCAAGGAAGCGACGACTGGAATGCCCGACCAGCGTGCTGAACACCACATCGGGCCGCAAGGCCTGCACCCGCGCCAGCAATCGATCGAGTGCCCCGGCGGGCGGCTCCATCGGCACGTAGATCTCCTCCGTCACCTCCCCGCCGTGACGCTCGATCAGGTCACGCATCACGCGGTTGGACTCGCGCGGGTAGATGTAGTCCGAACCGATGAGCAGGAAACGCCGGGCACCGCGCCGGAACAGGTAGCGCGCGAGCGGCAGGCTGTTCTGATTGGGTGCCGCGCCGGTATAAATGACGTTGGGCGAGTACTCGAAGCCTTCATACAGGTCGGGATACCACAACAACCCGTTGCGGCGCTCGAGCGAGGGCAGCACCACCTTGCGGCTCAACGAAGTGCAGCAGCCGATGATCACGCTGACCGCATCCTCGGTGAGCAACCGATCGGCGAACTGCCGGTACAGGCCGAGGTCGGAGCGCGGGTCGTAGTGGATCGCCTCGATCGGACGACCCAGCACACCGCCGGCGGCGTTTACCTCTTCGATGGCCAGCAGCGCACCCTGAAGATGCTGCGTTTCCGGTATTTCCATCAGGCCGGAACGCGAGAACAGGACACCCACCGCCCACGCGTCCTCTCGTCGTCTACTCAAGGGCTCCTCCCCGACGCACGGTCTACGGGAAAGTGTATCAGGTCAAATCCGCGGCACGCCCTGCCTGTCTCTCGAAGCCGACAGCAATGGCCTGTTTGCTGGCATGCTATTCCGCACTGCAATGGTCGCATCGCATTCCCGTCTCGTCTGTTCTGTTTATAGCATTAAAGTTCAAGCACTTGACCACGATCGACATCGACCAATGCGGCGCGTCGTGATAGGCGTCCGGCGGCGTTTCGTCTTAGCCATCGAGCGTGTATGAAAGGTTAGTGTAAGCTTAGGTCCAGGCCTGCCCTCCACGTGCGCGATGGGATGCGGCCGGTACATGTAAATCCCATTTCACACTTCCGGGCCTCCTGAACTGGCAGCCGGAACTGTCCGTTATGTCAGGCTTTTCCTGGCGGCCGCCAGGCGCTACCATGGGCGTCCAAGAAATGGCCGGTCACCGGGCTTGGCGCATGTGCGCCCCGTCACGGCAAAAAAAAGAGTGAAGGCCGCGAAGGAGGCGTTTTGAACCCGACAGACATCGGTCGACCCGACTACTTTCATAAAGTGGTCGACTGCCAATGGGCCTGCCCGGCCCATACTCCCGTTCCCGAATACATCCGATTGGTTGCCGCAGGCCACTACAGCGAGGCCTACCTCATCAATTGGAAATCGAATGTCTTCCCCGGCATTCTCGGCCGCACCTGCGACCGGCCTTGTGAGCCCGCCTGTCGACGCGGCCGCGTCGAGGAGGGCCCGGGACAGAAGCCCGAGCCGGTGGCCATTTGTCGCTTGAAGCGGGTGGCCGCAGACTACAAGGACGACATCCGCGACCGCCTGCCCCAACCCGCCCGGCAGAAGAACGGCAAACGCATCGCCTGTATCGGGGCCGGCCCCGCCTCGCTCACCGTCGCACGCGACCTGCTGCCGTACGGTTACCACGTCGTCATCTACGAGACTGACCCCTATGCCGGCGGGATGATGCGTACCCAGATCCCCAAGTTCCGCCTGCCGGAGACGGTGATCGACGAAGAGGTCGGCTACATCCTCGACCTGCAGCCCGAGTTCCGTGCCGGGGAGCGCGTGACCAGCATGAAAGCCATCCTCGATGAGGGCTACGATGCGGTCTTCGTCGGTTGCGGCGCGCCGCGCGGACGGGATCTCCACATTCCGGGCCGCAAGGAGGCCGCAGCCCACATCCACATCGGCATCGACTGGCTGTCGAGCGTGTCGTTCGGCCACATCGACAAGATCGGCAAGCGCGTCATCGTCCTGGGCGGCGGCAACACGGCGATGGACTGCTGTCGCTCCTCCAAGCGCCTCGGGGGCGAGGACGTGCGCGTGGTGGTGCGCTCCGGGTTCGACGAGATGAAGGCCTCCTCCTGGGAGAAAGAGGACGCGATGCACGAGGGCATTCCGATCCTCAACTTCCTCGTGCCCAAGTCCTTCACCCACGACAATGGCCGTCTCACCGGCGTCGTGTTCGAGCGCGTCAAGCCGGTCCACGACGACTACGGTCATCGCAAGCTGGTGTCCGCAGGCGAGCCCGAAGTGCACCTGCAGTGCGATGACGTGCTGCTCGCCATCGGCCAGGAGAACGCGTTCCCGTGGATCGAGCGAGAGCTGGGCATCGAGTTCGACAAGTACGGCATGCCGGTGGTGGACCCCTTGACCTTGCAGTCCACGCTGCCCAACGTGCTGTTCGGCGGCGATGCGGCCTTCGGTCCGAAGAACATCATCTGGGCGGTGGCCCACGGCCTGGACGCCGCGATCTCGATCGACAAGCTGTGCCAGGGCGAGGACGTGCGCAAGCGCCCCGGCCCGCACGTGAGCCTGGTCTCGCAGAAGATGGGCATCCACGAGTGGAGCTACGACAACGAGATCTCCAACGACAAGCGCTTTCGCGTGCCGCTCAAGGACCAGCGCATCACGCTCAAGAACATCAAGGTCGAAGTGGAGCTGGGCTTCGACCCGAAGCTCGCTTTCGCGGAAGCCCAGCGCTGCCTCAACTGCGACGTGCAGACCGTGTTTTCCAACACGAAGTGCATCGAGTGCGATGCCTGTGTCGACATCTGTCCGATGGATTGCATCACCTTCACCGTCAACGGCGAGGAGGCGAACCTGCGCACGCGGCTGAACGCGCCGGCGAGGAACCTGACGCAGGATCTGTACATCTCCGGCACGCTCAAGACTGGCCGCATCATGGCCAAGGACGAGGACGTGTGCCTGCACTGCGGCCTGTGCGCCGAGCGCTGTCCCACCGGCGCCTGGGACATGCAGAAATTCCTGCTCGAGATGACGCCCGCCGGTCCCGGCTGCCGCAGCCGCGCGCCGAAAAAGGAACCGGTGCCGGCATGAGCCCGGGAACAGGGGCCCCAAGCCTAAGGCTTGGGGATGTGACCAAGGCGAGTGCCGGCG
>JBGPMS010000219.1:0-9720 GCA_041487115.1 Gammaproteobacteria bacterium | reverse complement strand
TGGCCGGCACCACCACCGGCCATCGAGCCATCGGCGGCAGTACCACCAGTGCCGGAGGTACCGCCGGCTCCGGCGGTCGCACCACCCGCTCCCGCCCGGCGACCGCCGCCCGCGCCAGCGCCCGAGGTCGCGTTGTCGCCATTGGCCGCATCGGTCCCATCGCCCGATGCTCCATTGCCCGATGCTCCATCGCCACCTTGATCCATCGCGCCACCTTGATCCATCGCGCCGCCTGCGCCATTGCGTCCACCTGCGCCATTGCGTCCACCTGCGGCGTTGCGTCCGCCTGCACCATTGCGGTCACCTGCACCGGCTGCGCCGCCCGCGGCACCTGCGGCACCCGCGGCACCTGCGGCGCCGGCTGACGTGCCGTCCGCGAGTGACGAGCCCTGACCGCCCGCTGTTCCATGGCGGCCTCCCGCACCCGCTCCGTCGCTCGAGGACGACGTACCCGAACCATCCGCCTCCCCAGCGGTCGCGCCGCCGGCACCTCCCGTGCCTCTGCCGTTGGCGCCGCCGTTTTGACCCGACTGTCCGTCGGGTTGCGCGGTCAGGCCGTTCGCAGCGTCACCTGGCCGCGTGCCGGGTCCACCCGCGCGGCCTGCTGCAGTTGCGCCCTTGCCGTCGGAGGAAAGCCCCGCCGCCGAGCCCCCGTGCTGAGCCTTGGTGGCGCAGCCTGCGAGCACGGCGGCGAGCAGCAGCGGAAGCATCTTCAGACTCGCGCGGTGCAGCACCGTGGCCGGCAAGCCGATCGAAAACCTTTCCGTTGTGGGATTCAGATGTGTCATGTCGAGGCGACTCCTGCAGATTCGCGGCTAAAGTTGATAGTGGATTTATTATCGGACGCATGGTAGCTGACTTGAGCATCGCAGCCCAGGCTTCGGGCGCGCCAATGATGGTCGTGATCCGCAGCGCCGATGGCCGGGAGCAAGCATCGATCGGGCCAAGAAGGCGTCGAGCCCGGCATCGGTCTTGCTGACTCCGGGACACTCGGATTTCCATCACCACAATGCGATGAACTGGCGCTGGCTGCTGCTCCTCCCCTTCGCCTGGGGTGCGTGGAACTACTGGGATGGTCGTCCGGTCGTCCATTCTCCTGGCGTGCTGGTGCAGTCCGAACCGGTCCAGCTCGCGCTGGAGGTGAAGCCGCCGGGACTGGGCAAGCGCGGCTACCAGATCACGCCCCTGGAATCCTTCGCGCTCGAAGCACGGGTGCTGGGAGTAGAGCGCTATCGCTTCGATCGCGGCGCCGACCTCTCCCCGGTCGACCTCGCGCTCGGCTGGGGCCCGATGTCCGACCAGGCCGTCCTCGAACGCATCGACATCAGCCAGGGCGGAAGGTTCTACTACTGGCATGCCAAAGAATTTCCCATCCCGCGCCGCGAGATCGAGGTCCACAGCGCCAACATGCACATGATCCCGGCCACCGAGGAGATCGAGCGCCGTCTGGTGCACCTGCGCCCGGGCCAGGTCGTGGCGCTCGCCGGCTATCTGGTCGACGTACGTGGGCCCGACGGCTGGCGCTGGCGCAGCTCATTGACTCGCGAGGACACCGGCGCCGGTGCCTGCGAGCTGATGTGGGTCGAGAAGTTAGATGCGCGCTGAGATCCTATCGAACCCGAGTGGGCGGATATAATCGACGCCCCCGCCGACTCGACCGAGAGAGGAGCCCCGCATGATCGACCTGTACCTCGCACCGACCGCCAACGGCCTGCGCGCCGCCGTCGCCCTGGAAGAAGCGGGGCTGCCCTACCGCGCTCACCGGGTTGATCTCGCCAAGGGCGAGCAGCGCTCGCCGGAGTTCCTGAAACTGAATCCGGCAGGACTGATTCCCGTGATCGTCGACGAAGACGGGCCCGGCGGCAAGCCGCTCACCCTGTCGCAGTCGGGGGCGATCGTGCTGTATGCCGCGGAGAAAAGCGCGACGCTGCTCCCACGCGACCCGGCCCAGCGCGCAGTAGCGCTGCAGTGGTTGATGCAGGCGGCCAGCGACATCTCCGGCAGCAGCAACACGGTATTCCAGACCGAGATGCGAGCACCCGAGAAGAGCGCTGCCAATCTCGAGTACTTCAAAAAGCGCCTGGTGGATTTCTTCGCGGTGTGCGACCGGCACCTCCAGGGCCGCGAGTTCCTGGCCGGCGAACTATCGGTGGCCGATCTCATGCTGTATCCGAACTTCGCTACGCGCAAAGCGCTGCTCGATCAGGTAGGAGGGCTCACCGACCTGCAGCGCTGGGGCGCGGCCATGGCAGCCCGGCCCGGGGTCGCGCGCGGGATGAAGTTCCTCGGCTGAGGCACTGGCTCGAGCGCCTGCTCGGCCGAGAGCATGGAACCTGAACACCGCAGAGCTGCCGCGACAGGCACGATCGCGCTCCACTCAACGCCCCTCTGTGCGCATCGCGCTGTCGCACACGTCGGCGCCGTCGCGCGGAAGCTTGCGCCCTGCGAGTGACTGCAGCGGAACGACGATCACCGAGGTGAACAGCCGCGCCGTGGTTTCCAGCACGTCCGAGCCGCTCACGCCGATCTTGAAGTCGGTGATCGTGCCGGTGACACCGATCGGCGTGGCCAGGCTGAAGAACTGCGGCGATTTGGCCGTGGGCACCAGCCGGAAGGCAAGCGCTTCGGTGTCGAAGTCCACTGTCCCCGTCCCGCTCACCCGCATGCGGCTGGTATCCATCAGGATCTGGTCCTGGGTGAGCTTGCCGTCGCGCAAGTCGAAGCGCGCGACCGCGCAGTTGACTTTCGATTCCGCGGACGGGTCCACTGCCGGCACCAGCGCCGCGAGCAGGTTCACCGCCCACAGATCGAAGATCCCGGCCTTGAAGTTGCGCGGCCAGGCGGCGAAGTCGATGCGGCCGTTGGCATGCTGCATGAGCGCATCCAGCGTCGGCGCCTGCGCCTCGATGTCCATGTGCAGGCTGAACAGCCCTTGCAGGTCGGTATCAGGTTTGATCCGGCGCGCCAGGATGCCGTAGTCGAAGCGGTTGGCACGGACCTTCGCGTTCACCTCGACGCCGGTTTCGCTCGGCTGGTAGGAGAAGGTCACGCGCGCCGCCCCCCCCGGCACGTTCACTTCGGCCGGGTCCAGCACGAATTTACCGTCGGCGAGTCGCGCATGCAGCGTCCCGCTGCCCAGCTTGTCCGGGCCGGAGAGCACTTCGGCCACCTCGACGTTCAGGTCTGCATCGAGGGAGCGCAGCACTGCGGGGCTCAACAGTTTCTGTCCCTGCGCGGCCGCGTCCTTGGCCTTGGCGCGCACCTGCTCCACGCTGAGCGACGGGTCCGGTTTGTCCTTCTTCTCGAACAGCGACCAGCGGTCGAACTTGAAGTCGTTCAACTGAATTCGCGGCGCTGCCAGTTGCAGGTCCACGCGCGGGCGCACGTCCGTGGTGATCAGGCTGCCGTGCCCGGTAAGGTTGCTCTCGCCCACGCGCAAAGACAGGTCAGGGACTTCGTAGCCGCTCTTCGATACGCGGAACCTTCCTCCCAGCACCCACGGTCCCCAGGGCGGCAGCTGCACCCGAGCGAGCTGGTCGAGGCTGTCGAAGCGCTCTCCCCGCACCGACAGGTCCAGATCGACTTCGCGCTGGGAAACGGGCAGCGTGACCTTCCCCGTCAACTCGAGGCGCGTGCCAGCCGCTTCGGCCGCGAGCGAGAACGGCACCCGGCTGCCGGTCTTCAGCAGATCGGGCAGCTCGGCGCCGGCGACGTGGATGGTGATCGGCGTTGCGTCGATCGCACCATCCAGATCCACCGTCAGGGGCTTGCCGGGCGCGACGCGCGCAACGCCCTTCGCGACCTGGATCGGGAGCTGCAAGGTCTTGTTCGGATCGCGCAACGTCAACAGGCCGGATTCCATCTCGACCACCAGCGACGAGCGCTCCAGCATCTCACCCACGCGGCTGCCGCGGCCGACCAGCTCGGCGCGCAACAGCTCCACGCGCGCCTCCAGGCCCTGCACCAGTTTGAGCTGCTCCAGCAATCCGCCGACGTCGACCTTCTCGGCCGCAACCCAGACCGAGGCCTCGGGGACGGCGCTGCGCAGGTCCAGGGCGATGGCGCCCGAGAACGTAGCGCCAGCCAGCGTGGCGCTGAAGGGCGAGGGCCACATGCGGCCCTCGCGGATGTGGCCGGAGAAGGAAACGTCGTGCACCGGCGCAGGCTGCATGTCGACACGCTTGACCTTGACGTCGACGTCGGCGTCGTACAGGTCGATGCCCGCGGGCAGGATGGGCAGGTCGATGATCGACTTCGGCGGCGCCTTGGGGTCGGGCGGAGGAAACAGGCTCTGCAGTTCCTGCGCATCGACGTTCTCCACCACGAGCCGGGCCTGGATCAGCGGCTGACGGCCGATCCCCACCCGCGCCAGGTCGGCGCTCATGGCCGTGCGGCCTAGACGCGCCGTGAACGGGCTTAGCCGCCACTCGTCGCTTTCCACCCGCGCGTGCCCCTCGATCGCCACCGGTACGCTGGCCCCGCGTGCAAGGCCCAGCCAGCTCGCCACGTCCCCGGCCCGGCTCGCCGACAACCGAAAGCGCACGTCGGTGCCTTGTTCCGCCTCGGGCGGGGCCAGCACGCCGTCCAGGTGGAATGTGGCGCCCCCTGTCCTCGCCTCCAGCTCCAGGGGCCACCGGATCTCGCGCGTCAGGGTCGGAAGGTCGCCGCCGGAAAAACGGGCGGACAACACTTCTCCCAGCAGCGACCCGCGGGCGCTTCCATTCAGGCGGCTGCCGGCAGGGATGGCCATACGCAGTTCATCCAGCCTGAAATCGACCGGCCTGCCACCTTCCACATTGCCGTAGCTCAGGCGCGCCTGCGCCAGGTCGAGCCGCACGTCGAGCGTGCGCACGATGGCGACCAAGTGGTCACCACGCCCCTTGAGCTGCAACGTGAACCGCCCCAGATCGCCTTGCACGCCGCGCACGCGGGCAAACACTTCGGCCAGCCGGCCCAGCTTGGAACGCTCGGTCCCCAGCCGGAGGAGGAAGTCGGGCACCTGCGCCGTGGTATCCACGTCCACCTCACCGGTGAGCAGCACGTCCGCGACGATCGCCTGCATCGGCGCCTTGAGCTGGCCGTTGCGGATCTCGACGCGCAACTGCGAGTCGCGCACCTCCCCCGGGATTCCGATCCACTTCCCGACCTCGAGCGTCAGATCGGCGTCCATCAGCCCCAGCTCCTTCAGGCTGTAACTTTGCTTGTCGAGCTGCGCGAGCGCTTTCTGTGCATCCGCGGCGCTCTTCGCCACGTCCAGCGGCGGTGCGGGTTTTGCGTCACCGGTCAGAAACGGCCTGAGATCGAGCACCGGAAGCCGCAGCTCTCCAGCGAGGCGCGGCTTCGCCGCCGTGAGGTCGAACGCCAGTTCGCCTTCGAGCGTGCTCTCGCCCATGACCCCGTGGAGATTCGACACGTGCAGCCGACCCGCCTCCCACTGCACTCGTCCGCTCAAGCCGGTAGCACCGACCGGGGGAAATTTGGTCTGCAGCAGCCGTTCGAGCTCGGACAGATCCTCGGTCCCCAGGCCGAATACGACGTCCGCGGCGGGGTTGCTGAGCGCACGCTTGACGCTGCCGCTTACCTGGAGCGCCGTACCGGCGAACTCCAGGTGCAGCTCGAGAGGCCAGGGCTCAGCCGGTGCGTAGAGGGCGCCAAGCGATCCACCGCTAATGGTGACCGTGTAGGGGAAAGTCTTCTCCACGGTCCCGTGCAACGTCAGGGAAATGGGCTTGCCGAGCGCGCCTTCACCCACCAGCTCGTCCAAAGCGAAATAACGGCTGGTCCCGTTTGCGACGTACTCGAGATTGATCCGCCGGAATGCGATGCGGGAGATCGCTTCGAGCCTCACCTGCTCCATGCGATCGGCGCTCGCAGCTGCCGGCGCCGGGGTCGCCGCCGAGGGCGCCAAGGCGAACTGCCAGTTCGCGCGCCCGTCCGCCAATTGCTCCAGCCGCAGGCGGACGTCTTCGGCGCTCACTTCCATGACGCGCACTTCGCGGTGCAGCAGCGGCAACAACTCGAGCCGCAGGCGCGCTGCGCCGAGGGCGGCAAATTCCGGCGCGGAATAACCGGGCGGGTTAGCGATCCGAATGCCACCGACGGTGAGCGTCGGCTGCAGCGAGACGATCAGCTGCAGCGGACCTTCCAGCGTCACCTCGCGGCCCAGCGCCTGCCTGGCCGCCTGGGCGATGCTGCTGCGCCAGGGCGCGGCGCTGACGGAGATCCCGAACAGCGCGGCGAACAGAGGAACGGCGATGACCAGGCCAACCAGTGCAGCCACGCCGAATAGCGACCAGCGCAAAATCTTCCGCGGCTTCATCGGTCTTCTGGTCACGCGGTGCGCTGCGTCACGCTGGTGGGGGAGTATGCAACGGGATTCATCCGGCTATTTTAGCTAAGCGTTGGCTCGCGGCGCCGGGCGAACGAAAACGCCTATAATCCGTCTCAATGGAAGTGGAGGGCCTGGCGCGCGAGTTTGACACGCGCGGCCCGTCCACGAGCGAGGTGCAACATGCGGATCCCCTTTCTGCGAATGGCCATGCTGACCGCTCTGGCGACGGTGCCGCTGGCCGTCCATGCCGACGTTTATCGTTGTATTCAGCCCGACGGGAAGACGCTCTACAGCGATTCTCCCTGCCCGCGCGAAGCGGTGCAAAAGTCGAATATCTCCGCGGCGATAGGATTGTGCAGCACTGCGGAATGCGAATCCAGGCGCCAGCAGGCGGTCGAAGACGCGCGGCAGCGCTTGCGTGCAGAGAAGGAGGAGCTGGCCGAGCTCACCGCGAAGCGTCACCTCGCAGAGCTCGAAACCGAGCGCGCCAGGCTGGACGAGTTGCGCTACCGCCAGGCGGTGGAGACCAGGCTAGCGGCGGCGGCGGACGACGCGGCCAACGCCGCAGCCTACCCGCCCTACTATTCCGTGTTCCCGATGTCCGCAGGGGTAAGGCCGTGCGGGTCGCGCTGCCTCAAGCCGCATCATCGGCCCCATCAACCCAGCGTGCCGATCGCCGTGCGCGAGCGAGGTCAGCCCAAGCTCATGGATCGTTGAGCCCTCGCCGGCAAAACCCCACATGAAAAACGCCCGCACAAGCGGGCGTTTTTGTTGCGGGCGCATGCGAGGAATCAGCGCTCGCGGTCGTTGTGCTTCTCCTTGTGAATCTTGTGGCTCTGGTGGTTCTCGGCCGCCTGGACGTTGCGCTGCTCCTGCGCGCTGATGTGGCCGTTAGCGCCCGCGCGCGCCTCCTTCCGATCGACTTTCGCCTGACCCTTCTCGAGGTTGCCGACTTCGCGATTGGTGAGCTGGCCCGACTGCACACCCTGCTCGATGCGTTGCTGCTGATTGACGTTGCGCTGCACGTCGGCCTGCATGCGCTGCGACGATTTGGAGCTCGGATCACCGGTCTGCGCGTTGGTCTTGTCGCGCGTGATCTCGCGGCTTTCCTTGTTCTGCGCCCGCTCGATGCGCTGCTTTTCGGCGTTGGTCAGCTTGCCGTCCGCTTCCGCCTTCTGCTCCATCTTGTCGATGTTCGCTTCACCCTTCTCGAGCTTGGCGGCCTCCCGCGTCGTCAGCTGGCCGGACTCGAGCCCCTGCTCGACGCGCTCCTGCTGATTTACATTACGTTGCACTTCGCTCGCGGTGCTCTGCGCCAGGGCCGGTACTGAGAACAGCGCACTCACCGCAAAAGCGATCACGGTCTGTGACAGGGTCATGGGAATTCTCCTCTGGTATCCAAGTGCGAGACAGCGTCTCGACACCGGCACCAACGGCCCGCGCTCGGCTTTCGTTGACCACGATACAATTCGTTACGCTTGGCTTACACTGCGCTGTCTCGAGAGTTGTCGCTGCGCGACTACGAATTCACATTCAACGTGCCGACCCGCACATGTCTTCGCTCGACTCGGTTCCACAGAAGATCCTCACCGCCGGCATCGTGGTCGCGCACTTCGACGGCCATCGCTATCGCCTGCTCGCGGTGCGCACGTTCAGCGTGTGGGATTTCCCGAAGGCGCCGGTCGCCGATGGCGAAGACCCATTGCAATCTGCGGCGCGCGCGATACAAGAGAGCACCGAGCTCAGCGAGCTGGAGTTTTCCTGGGGGGATGCTTTTCGCGAAACCCTCGCGTTCGAGGACGGCAGCGTAACGCGCTATTACCTGGCGGAGTCGAAGACTGCGGAGGTGACGCTGCGCACGCCGCATGGCGATGGCGCAGAGGAGGATTTCGAGTACCGCTGGGTTACCGCCGAGGAAGCCGAGGACCTCCTGCCGCCGCGCCTGGCCCTGGTTCTCGAGTGGGCCCTGAACCGGCTCGCTTCCGGCGCGCGCTAGAGCTTCACGCGTCTTCGCGTTCCTCTTTCAATCGGCTGCGCAGCGCGGTCTTGAGCACTTTGCCGTAGTTGTTCTTGGGCAGGCTGTCCACGTACCGGTAGACCTTGGGCCGCTTGAAGCGCGCGATGTGCTGCAGGCATAGATTGTCCAATTCCTGCTGCGTGGCCTGAGCGCCTGGCTGCACTACGACGAACGCGACGACCTCTTCGCCCCATTCCGGATGCGGGCGGCCCACTACCGACACTTCGCTCACCGCAGGATGTCGCAACAGGACCTCCTCCACTTCGCGTGGATAGATGTTGGATCCGCCGCTGATGATCAGGTCCTTGGAGCGGTCGCGCAGCGTGAGAAAGCCGTCGTGATCGAACGATCCCACGTCGCCGGTGTGCAGCCAGCCATTGCGCAGTGTGTCGGCGGACGCCTCCGCGTTGCGCCAGTAGCCTTGCATCACCACGTCGCCGCGCACCAGCACTTCTCCGATTTCCTGCGGTGGCAGCCGCCGATCCTCAGGGTCGGTCACCGCCACCTCCACCGCCGATTGCGCCACACCGACCGAGGCGACCCGAGCTTCCCAGCGCGGATGCTCCCGGCCGGCGATGTGCACACGCGGCAACACCGTGATGGCCATCGGGCACTCGCCCTGGCCGTAGATCTGAACGAAGCGCTGGCCCATCGCCTCCAACGCCTGCTTGATGTCCTCCAGGTACATCGGGCCGCCGCCATAGATGATCGTCTTGAGGCCACCGAGATCGGGGTCGTTGTGGCGTGCCCACGCTACGAGCCGGTGCACCATGGTCGGTGCTGCGAAAAAAGCCATGCCCGGCCAGCGCCGGCTCAGTGCAAAGATCTCCTCTGGATCGAAATGCCCCTGCTCCGGGATCACCTGGTTCGCCGCTCGCAGCACGTGCGCGAAGTTGTACATGCCGGAGCCGTGCGACAGCGGCGCCGCGTGCAGCACACAGTCGCCCGGCGCGATCTGATCCACGTCGGTGAAGTAGCACAGGGTCATGACGAGGATGTTCCGGTGCGTGATCATCACGCCTTTGGGCCGGCCGGTGGTCCCGCTGGTGTAGAACAGCCACGCCACGTCTTCGGGCGAGGCGGGATGCGGCTCTGCATTCGCGCCATCGTGGAACAAGGCACGGTAGCCGGACGAGCCGACTGCGACCACTCGCTCCAGCCCAGGCACGTTGTCCTCGAGCGGACCGACAGATGCAACAAGGTCGGGCGTCACGAAGCACACTCGCGCTTCCGCGTGCGCCAGGATGTATGCCGCCTCCTGCGGATGGAGCTTGGCGTTGACCGGCACCGCAGCGAGTCCTGCCCACCAGGCGGCGTACAGGATCTCGATGTACTCCGGGCAGTTGCTCATCACCAGCGCTACGCGGTCGCC
>JBGPMS010000218.1:0-9733 GCA_041487115.1 Gammaproteobacteria bacterium | reverse complement strand
TGCTGGAAGGCCAGCTGCGCGGCGGCGAGGTCCTGGGTTTCGACCAGGCCTCTGCCGCGAAACAGCCAGGCCTCCGCGTTGGTGTTCTCCGCTTTCGACCACTCGTCGGTCAGGTTCAGCAGTCCGCCCCAGTCGCCGCCGGTCACCAGTTGGTGTGCGCGCAGGAAGAACGGCAGCCCCGCCTGCGGCCGCTGCCAGAACGGCGGAGCTCCCCCGAGCGGTGCCACCGCGACGTAGGCCCGATCCCCGGCCACGCGCGATGCAAACCATTCCACCGGCACGGAGAAGTAGGAGCGCCGATCGCCGCGCAAACGATAGGTCAGTATTCCGACCAGCCGACCCTGGGCGTCCAAGAGCGCCCCGCCGCTCGCGCCGGAAGTGAAAGGCGTCGTGGATTCGACGACGCGCGCGCCATCGTAGGCGTGCAGCGCTCGCACGAAACCGGCGCGCGCATGCAGGGCCACGCCGCCTTCGAAGCCGATCGCCGATACTGGGTCTCCGACTCTCAGTGCGAGCGACATGCCGAGCCTGACGGGCTGCGCAGCGAGAGCTGGCACCCTGAGGAGGCACAGGTCGTGTTCGGTATCCGGCGACTGTGCGGTGACGGCCCTGCGCTGCCCGCGATACTGGACCAGGATGTTCTCGGCGCGACGGGTGATGTGGCAGCTGGTGACCACGTGCTCGGGCGCGACGCCTACACCGGTCCCCAGCCATCTACGGCCGTCGGCATCGATGGCTTCGACCTTCACCAGGCTCAGAGACAGCCCGGTGAGCTCCCCGCGCTCCAGGTCTGCCGCCCCGCCAGCCGGCGCGCACAGAAGGCAAAGCGAAGCGATGAGTGTCGCGCAGGTGTTCATGAGGTGCCGCTTATCCGACCGTGCCGCGGACAGCTGGCGGGCTTGCCTGGAAGTTCATAGGTACCCCGGTTCTGCGAGAAGCCTGTTTTTTTCACGGCTTCACCTTTCCCTGCGCGTCGATCAGGGGCACGCCGTAGTCGCGCAGGATGTGCTCGATGACGGGCTGGTTCTCGGCGATCAGGCGCTCCACGCTGGCTTTCCACTCCGGCTCGCCGAACCGCACGCCCATCGCGATATCGTAGTCGAGGCGTACGCCCTCCTCCGAGCTGAGCGGCACCACGCGCAAACGCGGCTCGGCCACCCGCTTGGCGAAAAATCCCGCGATCGGACCCCACACGATCACCACATCGAGCTTGGCCTGCGCCAGATCCTTCTCGATGATCTCGCCCGGACTGTTGTCGGGATCGGCGTTGAGCATCGGGTAGGGCACGCCCTGGTCCAGCAAGCCATGCTTGACCAGCCACTCCGATGCCGGTGAGCGATCGTAGACGCCGATACGAAGGCTCTTCAGCTTGTCCGCCGGGAGGGCGAGAAAGTCCTCGGCGGTGTTTACGCCATCGAGCTTGCCGCGCTCCGGATAGACCAGCGCATAGGCGGAACGGTAGTACGGGCGAGTCGCCGACACCTGCTCGTAGCCGGCCGGAACACCCATCACCAGGTCGCAGCGATAGTCCTCGCCGGGAAGCTTGAAGCGCAGGGTGTTGCGGATGAAGCCCAGGCGTTGCGGGAACGAGAAGTACTCGAGCTTCCGGCCCAGCTTCTCGGCGAACAACTCCGCGATCTTGTTCTCGAAGCCTTGGCTTTGCAGATTGGAGAAAGGCAGGTTGTTCGGATCCTGGCACACGCGCAGCGCACCCTCTTCGGCGAACAACCGCTGGGCGACCAGCACCAGCAGCAGCGCCACCAGTGCCAGCCAGATGCGCTGGGACAGCGAGAACCGGAGTTCGATCACGGCCGTTGCCTCCCGCCGATCACTTGAGCAACTCCACTTTGGCCCGCTTGATGGCACCGTCGGAGCGGCCCTTCAGGTAGGCGTAGAGGTGATCCAGATTGTCCATTACCTGCTTGCTGGCGCTGAAGCTGGGCATGCCCTTTTCCAGGCGGCCCTCGGTGACGGTCTTCTTGAAGTCATCGCGCGACAAGGTCTTCAGGCTCTCCACCAGGGCGGGTCCCACGAGGCCCTCCTGATTCGCGCCGTGGCAGCGATCGCAGGCGGCCGCACGCCAAGTGCGGAAGCCCTGATAAGTGTCGGCGTCGACCTTGGTCCCGTCGATCACGGTATACAGGTCGGTCTGTACCTTGTCGTCCGCCCCGGCCAGCGAGCAAAGGCCCGTGAGCAGGACCGCGAACAGCAACGCACTTCTCATTCTAGGCGTCTCCACAACCTTGCTGTGCATGGAAAAAAACTGGCATCCCGGCCATGCCGGGATGCCAGTCACTTGGTTGCGTTCGGAGTCCTGTCTCAGTTCGGCAGCGTGAATATGGTGAGCTGACCGCCCAAGTCGGTGAAGTCACGCAGCTCCTTGTAGCCGCCCACTGCGCCCAGGCCGTCCTGGTCCTTCTCCAGGCCCGCGGCCATGCCGATGCCGGCCCAGCCGCCGATGCCGGAGAACACACCGACGTATTGCTTGCCCTTGAACTGATAGGTGAAGACGTTGCCGATGATTCCCGACGGCGTGTGGAACTTCCACAGCTCCTTGCCGTTGTTGTCCACGGCCTTCAGGTAGCCTTCCAGCGTCCCGTAGAACACCACGTCGCCGGCAGTGGCGAGCGCGCCGCTCCAGACCGAGAACCTCTCCCCCTTCGACCAGACGATTTTGCCGGTGCCCGCGTCCCACGCGATGAAGTTGCCCATGTTCTTCTCGCCGGGTGGCGGATACATGGACAGAGTCGCGCCGACATACGGCTGTCCGGCCACATACTCGACCGCGAACGGCTCGTAGTCCATGCAGACGTGGTTGGTAGGCACGTAGAACAACTTGGTCTTCGGGCTGTACGCAGCCGGCTGCTGGTCTTTAGAGCCGAGTGCGGCCGGGCAGATCCCCTTGCTGTTCACGTCCGCCCCGTTTTGCGCCGTGCTGTACTTGGAGACCACTTGCGGACGACCCGACTTCATGTCCACGTGGGTGGCCCAGTTCACCGCCGGGTCGAACTTCTGCGCTACCAGCAGGGCCCCGTTGGTCCGGTCCAGCGTGTAGCCGAAGCCGTTGCGGTCGAAGTGCACCAGGACCTTCTTGGCCTGCCCGCCGACGTTGATGTCCGCCAGGATCATCTCGTTGATCCCGTCGAAGTCCCATTCGTCATAGGGGGTCATCTGGTAGACCCACTTCACCTTGCCGGAATCCACGTCGCGTGCCCAGATGCTCATCGACCACTTGTTGTCGCCGGGACGCTGCGAGGGGTTCCAGGTGCTGGGGTTGCCGCTCCCGTAGTACACCAGGTTCAGGTCGGGGTCGTAGCTGTACCAGCCCCAGGTGGTGCCGCCGCCGATCTTCCACTGATCGCCTTTCCAGGTCTTAAGGCTGGAGTCGGCGCCCACCGCTTTGACCGCACCATCGGTCCAGGTAGTGGTGGTGTTGGGATCGATCAGCATCTCGCTGTCCGGCCCCGTGCTGTACCCGCGCCACACCATCTTCCCGGTCTTGATGTCGTAAGCCGAGAGGTAGCCGCGCACACCCCACTCGCCACCGCTGATCCCGGTGATGATTTTGTCCTTGAACACATGCGGCGCGTTGGTGTTGACCGCCCCCACCTTGGGATCGCCGTTCTTCACGCTCCAGACCACCTTCCCGCTCTTGGCGTCCAGCGCGACCAGGTTGCTATCGGCCTGCTGCAGAAAGACCTTGCCGTCAGCGTAGGCGAGCCCGCGGTTGACGGTGTCGCAGCACATCTGCGGGATCACCGCAGGATCCTGCTTGGGCGCGTACTTCCACTTGATCTTCTGGGTTTCGAGGTCGAGCGCAAACACATTGTTGGGGAATGGAGTGTGGAGGTACATGGTGTCGCCGATGACCAGCGGCGAGCCTTCGTGGCCCCGCAGCACGCCAGTGGAGAACATCCACGCGACTTGCAGCTTGCTGACGTTGCCGGCGTTGACCTGCTTCAACTCGCTATAACGATGGTTGGAGAAGTCACCCGCCTGCATCGCCCAATTGCTGGGGTCGGCGCTCAGTTTCGCTAATTCCTGGTTGGCCACGGCGGATCCGGACACGGCCGCCGCCAGCCCCAGGGAGATCGACAAAAGTCTAATAGGGATCTTCACTTTACATCCTCCCGGTTCATTTAGTTCGAATGAAGGCGACACGGCCGCGGAGGAAAGCCCTCCGAGATGCTGTGCCTTGCTGGCGCTTCGAAAGTCGCACCCAGAGACGGCACCCGAACCGCTGGCGGGCGCCCGCCGGACGCCCGCCGTGCCAACCTGGTGGGCGCTTTTGTTGTGATGTTGCATTGCACATCGATGGCGCACCTGAGAATGGCGCCGAAGTGGCTGTCGTCGTAGTGCCGGGGCGACACCGCTCTACTGCCTTTTTTGTGCTAACCGGGCCGTTCAACTTGCGACCCTTCTACCGCAAAACCACATATGCACTGCAGAACCTATCAACCGTCACGCCTATGACCGGCGCAACTTATGAACTGCAGAACCTATGAACTACGGAACCTATTTAGACTGCAAACAACAGTGAACTCATTGCAGCATGGGGTCGAGTGACAGTCAAGTCGAAAAGGCTTCGGCGGCGATTGCGGATCGCCGCCGGTTCGACAGCGCGCGACGATTTCACGTCGTCGCGCCCGCACCGCCGCCGCCAACGTCGCGGCAAGCCTATGCATGGGTTCGCTTTTCCGGACCGGGACGCAATCGCCCGCGGTCGTTTGCCCTTGGCACGCTCCCTGCGAAACCTTTGGTGCGACCCGGATGGAGGAAACGCTCCGGCAACCCCAAACTTACGCTCACGCAGGGGAGGGAATCGTGAAACGCAGCTTCAATCTGGAACTGGTGAGTGGCATCTCCGTGCTGGTCACCATCGGCAGCCTGGTGATGGTGACGGTGTTCCTCCTGCCCACCGCCGTGCACCGCGCGCCGGTCACGGGCGTGACCGGCGCACTCGCGTCGAGTTTCGCGCCGCCGCCGGCTGCGGTTCGCTAGGCGGTCCGGGTCAGCAGAATCTCACCCTTGCCGCCGGTGGCAAGGTCACCGCAGTAACGGCGAACTCGCGGCGCGAGCGGCACGAAGTCGTGGAAGGATCCTCCCTCGCGCTGGAAGTGTTTTTCCAGCAGCGTGAGGAACAACAGCGCGTGCTCGCCACAGTCCTGGAAGGTGGCGGGAAGCTCGGCCGGCGCATGAGCCAGCAGCAGGGTACCATGCTTGAGGGCGAAGCCGGGTGATTCTCCGACGCGACCGGATACCAGGATCGTGCCCGCCAGCATGCGCGACCCGCAAAACGCGCCGGCGTCGCCGCGGACGAGGATGATCCCGCGCCGCATGCGATCTCCCAGGCGATCGCCAGCGCTGCCGCCGATCACGATGCTGCCGCCACGCATTCCCTGTTTGTCACCGGGCAACGCGGCGCCTGCGAAGTCACCCGCGTTGGCGCGAACCTCGATCGTTCCCGCCCGCATTCCGCTGCCGGCGAAAGCCCCGACAGAGCCGTGAACCACTATCCTTCCGCCACGCAATCCGAGGCCGGCGTAGGAGCCGCAGTCGCCCTCCACCGTGATCGTGCCCCCTTCCATGCGCGCGCCGACATAGGTCAGGCGGTCGCTGCTGGCGCGGAACACCATGCCCTCCGACCGGTCCTCGCCGCTGATGTCGAACAGTTCGGCCACGCGCAGCTTGCGATTGCCGCAGGTGAGCTCGATGCGTGCGATTTCCTCCCGGGACTTGACCGCGAGCTTGTCGGGAGTGAGCGGCGACAGGTCGACCGTTTGCGCGGGAGGCTGCCGCAGCGTGAAGGTCAGCGCGCTCATGCCATCACGTCGCGCAGCGGAAAGTGGAACTGGCCGAGTTTGCCGCCGTAGTTGCCGGCGCTCACGCTGCGTATGCCGCCCGCTGCGCCCACCGCGCACACCGCCGTGATTCCGGCGCGCATCGCGTTGCGCACGTCGGCCCCGGTCAGCCCGTCGATCACGATCTCCAGCACCGCGCCCACCTCGGACGAGAGCGCGCTGTCGACAGCGCCGCGCAGCGTCGGGCAGTAGGCGTCGTTGGTCGACGCGCTGAGCGTCCGGTATTTCGATCCCACTTTCGAGCCGGACCGCACGATGCCGCCGGGGAAGGGCATGATCGCGCCGGGCACCTTCGACATCGCCTCGATCGCGGCTTCGCAAGCGGTCAACGCCTGCACCTGCCCGGTCGCAAGCACCAGGAAATTGCCGCCCCCCACAGCGCGCACCATGCCCGTGGTCTCCTCGCACAGGAACTCGCCGTCCATCACCGGTACGCGCCAGTAGCGCTTGCCGCCGATCACCTTCGACATCTGGTAACCGTCGCCGAAGAAGCGCAGGTTGCGGCCGAGGTTGATGGGCTCGCCGTCGATCCCGGAGTATGCCGCCGAGGTGGGCGAGGTGAGAACGCACTGGCCGACACGGCGCTCGACCTGCTTGGCCAGCTCCTTGCTGGACACCGCGAACAGCAGCACCGACAGGCCGGGACGCCCGTCCGGCGTGTCCTCTGGCGCCAGCTCGCGCTCGATGCCGGCCTCGCAGCCGCAGCCGATCACCGACGTGGCGAGGCCCGTCATGGTGCGCGCGGCGTGGTACGCCCACTTGAGGTTGAGCGCGGTGACCAGAATGCGCGTGGCGCGCATGCCGAACGCCTCGGCGAAGGTGTCCTCGATCGTCACGCCGTTGACGATCATGCGTTCTCCCGCCTGGTGCAGGCGTGCACGATGGCGGCGCGGCTGCCGCATTCGAGCAACTCGTCGCCGGCGATGGCGAAGTTGTCGAAACCGATGGTGTGGTAACGCTGGAAATAGTCCCGCAGCGACTTCTCGATGCCGCGGTCGAACTGCGGCTCTACCAGGTGCGTAGCCCCGCGCGTGACCTTGACGATCTTTCCCTGGCGCGCGACCAGCTCGCCATCCTTGAACACGTACTCGGGCGCCGCGAACATCGCCTCGCGGTCGGGCAGATCCTGGTATACCGTGATGTCGGCAGCAGCGCCCGCACCCAGATGTCCACGGTCGCCCAGACCGAGGAGGCGTGCGGGCGCCGCGCGCGTCATGATGGCAATCTCGTACAGCGAGTACTCGCGGTCCAGCCCGGCGAGCTCGCTGTGAGCGGCCGCGTCGGGATGGATTCCGGCCAGCTTCTCATTGCGGAAGCCCTTGTCCATGAGCAGACGGATCAGGTGCGGGTAACTGGTAAACGGCGCACCGTTGGGATGGTCGGTGGTGAGCAGCACCCGCCACGGGTCGCGCGCGCGCAGGAAAATCTCCAGCCCGATCGCCCACTGCAGGGCGTTGACGAAGCTGTCGTCGCGGTAGCGGAACGGCACCACACCGCAACCGGCGTCGCATTCGATGTCCATGCACATCCACTTCTTCGGCTGTGCGAGGCGGCTGTTGCGATGTTGCGCCATGGTGTCGGCGGACGCGGTCACGGTCTGGCCGAACATGATCTGCCCCACGTCGGCAGACACGTTCGGGTGGCGATCGATCGCCTCCGCGATGCGCGCCGCGCCGGAGGAGAACTTGCGACCGCCCTCCGCGCCATAGCTGTGGAACTGGATGTGAGTCAGGTGGATCGGCAGACCTTCGGCGGCGTCCATGGTACCGAGCGTGGTGTCCACGTTGCCGGGCACGCCCAGGTTGGAGGCGTGCACGTGCAGCGGATGCGGGACCCCCAGGTCGTGCAGCGCACGCGTCAGCGTGGTGACGATGGCGCGGGGCGTCACTCGATAATGCGGTGCCGGCTCGTCCAGGTCGAGCTTGCGCGCATTGAACTTGAACGCGCTGATGCCTCCCGGGTTCACCACCTTGATGCCGATGCAGCGGGTAGCGTGCAGCGTCCATCCCACGTAGTCGTTGATCGCCTTCTGGCCGGCGCCGCTCGCCAGCATGCGCAGAAAGAAGTCGTCGTTGCCGAGCATGGCGTAGCCGCCCTTGTCCACGATCGGCGTGTCGCCCATCTCCATGTGTGCGTGGCGGGCGTTGACCGGAAGGATGGCCGGCTCGAAGCAAGCGGTGTAGCCCATTTCCGCATACCGATAGCCAGCGGCCAGGGTGGAGGGCGCGGCCCGACCGCTGCCGGAGCGGGTGAGCGCGGTGCGTGCTAACCCAGTGTCGCGGTGGTCCTCGGGCAGCATGGTACGAGCGACGTTCACTTTGCCGCCGCCGATGTGAGTGTGCAGATCGATCGCACCGGCCATGACGACATGCCCGGTCACGTCGTACTCGCGTTCGATGGGGGCATCGGCGCGCGGCGTGGCCACGATCCTGCCCTCCTGCACGTAGACGTCGCGCGCGTCTCCGTTCACGCCGTTGGCGGGGTCGAACACTCTTCCGCCCTTCAGCTTGATCACTGCCAGCCGCCCAGGTTTTCGAGAATGCGAGACAGCGCGGTGGCGGCCGACGGCCACTCCGACACCCCGACCTGGCGCAGCCGGATCGCCACCACAGTGTCGGTTCGGAACAGGTGTCCAGCGTGATGGAGCCCCGGCGTGGCCACCGGAATGTAAACGCTGGCGCGACTGGCCGCGCCGCCGGGGCGTCCGAGGACGATGCTTGGCACTTCCGTCGCGGGCGGCGCGCCGTCCGTATCGAACGCGCTCACGAACAGCAGGGCGTCGGCTTCTCCGCGTGCAAGCAGCCGCTCCGCGCTGTAGTGCAACGGATCGAACTCGGGTGCGCCGCTGCCGAAGCTTACGCGCAGCGGGTAGCCGGTTTGCCAAGTTGTGACCTGCGTCGTGGTGAGATCGCCCTGGTTGCCGCCGAGTGGAAGCACGGCAAAGCGCGACGTGTCGTTGATCTCCTGCACCAGCTCGCACATGCTCTGGACGGCGAGCTCGGCGTGCGGGAAATCGAGGTCGGCGGCAGCCCAGGTGAGGACGCCATAGCGTGCTGCCCGCATGCGATCGAGCAGCGCGGAGAGCCGGTCCAGCGGTACGCCGGCAACCTCCCGCGCGCGCAATTTGCGGCCGGTGAGCAGGCAGCGCAGCGCCGCGAACAGCTCGCCCAATCGCGTGGGTGCGACCTCCAGTACGCTGACGCGATGGCTGGAGGCGAATCCGGCTGGCGGCGTTCCCAGGAACACGATGTCGCGCTCGCCGGTATGGAACAGCGCTGCGCGGTTGTCCAGGCAGCGCTCGAAGAAGCGCGGGAAGCGGCTGCTGACATCAGAGCCGGCTACGACCAGCAGATCGCAGCGGTTGCGCACTTCGGTGAGTGTCGTGCTCACCCAGCCGGTGTCCTGGAGCACCAGCAGATTGCGCAGCACCGCATCGCCGTTGACGTGGTCGACGATCCCTCCCGCGCGCTCCGCCAGTTCGAGCAGCGCGCGCGTGCCCGCTACGTCGGTTCCTGCGGAAAGGAACAGGGGTTGCCGGGCCTTGGCCAGGATCTCGGCCGCCCGCGCGATCGCCTGCTCCAGCGGCACGCTGGCGCCATCGATGCTCGGTGCGGCGTCGGCAGTGGCGAAGAACAGGGCGCGGCTGCGCGCACAGCCGTTGGCGCTGACCTTCGGGACGGCACCGGGCGCGACCACGAGGTCGTCGCACAAGATCCCGCAGAAGGGGCACGCCACCGAGAGCAGCGTGTCCGCGCCGGTTGCCTGCGCGGCCCCGGTAGAGGGCAAAGCCATGGTCGCCTGGGACGTGAGGCCTAGGGAAGCTCTGATCAAGTCTCGCATGCGCGACCGCGGCGATTTGGGCCGAGGGCAAG
>JBGPMS010000217.1:0-9791 GCA_041487115.1 Gammaproteobacteria bacterium | reverse complement strand
GAGCGCAAGCGCAAGGAGGAAGAAGAGCGCAAACGGCAAGAGGAAGAGGAGCGCAAGCGCGCAGCGGAGGAGGAACGCAAGCGCAGGGAAGACGAGGAGCGCAAGCGCAAACAGGAAGAGGAGCGCAAGCGCAAGGAGGAAGAGGAGCGCAAACGCCTCGAAGAGGAGGAGCGCAAGCGCAGGGAAGACGAGGAGCGCAAGCGCAAGGAGGAAGAGGAACGCAAGCGCAAGGAGGAAGCGGAGCGCAAGCGCAGGGAAGACGAAGAGCGCAAGCGCAAAGACGAATAGGAAAGCCAGCGCAAGGAGGAGGAGGAGCGCACGCGCAAGGAGGAAGAGGAGCGCAAGCGGCGCGAGGAGGAAGAGCACAAGCGCCAGGAGGAGGAACGTAAGCGCAAGGAAGAGGAAGAGCGCAAGCGTAAAGAAGACGAAGAGCGCAAGCGCAAGGAAGACGAAGAGCGCAAGCGCAAGGAAGAGGAGGACCGCAAGCGCAAGGAGGAAGCGGAGCGGCTGCGCCGTGAGCTGGAGGAGCGCCACCGGCGCGAGGAAGAAGAGTTGCTCAGGCGCTTGGAAGCGGGGCCGCTCACCGAGGAGGAGGAACGCAAGCAGCGCGAGGAAGAAGAACGCCGCCACCAGGAGGACGAACGCAAGCAGCGTGAGGAATACGAACGCCGCCGCCAGGAGGACGAGCGCAAGGAGCGCGAGGAAGGCGAACGCCGCCGCCAGGAGGACGAACGCAAGCAGCGTGAGGAAGGCGAGCGCCGCCGCCAGGAAGAGCAGCGCCGCATCGAGGAAGACGAGCAGCGCCGCCAGGACGACGAGCGCAGCCGCCGCGAGGAAGCGGAGCGCAGGCGCAAGGAAGAAGACGAGCGCAAGCGCAAGGACGACGAGGAACGTCGTCGCCGCCAGGAGCAGGAGCGCGAGTCCGCGAACGCCTTCCCCAGCCTCGACATGACGGCCGCGCCGATCTCGACCGATCTCTCCTCCGACCTGGACGCCTTACGGCGCGCCGAGGTCGAGGTCGAGAAGGAGTTCATGGCCAAGGAAGATGTCATCCGCAGGGCGCTGGAAGAGCAGGAACGGCGTTTCCGCCTGGAGGAGGAGGCGCGTACGGCCATGGATCGCGCCGAGCGCGAAGCGCGAGAGAGGGCCGACCGGGAGGCGCGCGAGCTGGCCCTGGCGGCCGACCGCGCCCGCCGCGAGGCCGAGCAGCGCGGGCGCGAAGAGGCCATCGTGCGCCAGCAGGAGGACAAGGAGAAACGGGCCAAGGACCAGGAGGAGCGCAAGAAGAAGTCCGAGGAAGAGCGCAAGAAGCGTGAACGCGAACGCCGGGAGCAGGAGCAGCGCTCTCGCGATGAGGCCCTGGCACGAAAGAGAGCCGAGCAAGAGGAGTTCGACCGCAAGAAGTCCGAGCGGGAGCGCCTGGCCCGGGAGGCCAAGAAGATCACCTGGGGACCGGGCCGCATCGCGCTGGTCGTCGTCTTCGTCCTGGTTGCCCTGGTCATCGGCGGCATCCAGATTGCACCTCTGTCGGCGTATGCGCCGCAGATGGAGAAGCTAGCCTCGGACGCGATCGGCGAGCCGGTTCGCATCGGCTCCGTACACGCCTCGATGTTCCCGGGATTCCACTTGACGCTGAACAACGTGACGATCGGGGCGCAGCAGGACGTGAAGGTGCTCAGTGTGACGGCGTACATGGACCTCGGGTCCGTGTTGGGCGATCGGAAAGTGATCAAGACGTTGGAGATCGAGCAGCTGCAGGCTACGCAGGACGTGCTGGCGCGGCTACCGCGCTGGCTCGGTGGCGAAGCGACCAAGGAGCGCAGCCTCACGGTCCAGAAAGTCAGGTTTAAAGCCACCAAGCTGGAGGTCAAAGGCGCGACGCTGCCGCCGTTCGACGCGACGGTGTTCCTGGCGGAGGACGGATCCGTGACGCGCGCGACCATCGAGACGGGTGGCGGGCGCTTCGAGGCCGAGATCCTGCCCAAGGGCGCGGAGGCGGCTGTCACCGTTCGGGTGAAAGGCCTGACGCTCCCCATCGGCCCCGCGTTTGAGCTGATCGAGGGCCAGGCCAAGGGCGTGCTGAGCGGCAACCAGCTTCGCCTCACGGAAATGGATTTCTATCTTTACGGCGGCCAAGGCAAGGGCCAGGGGCTGGTGAGCTGGGGACCATCCTGGAGCTTCGAGGGCGACTTCGAGTTGAAGCGCATCGACCTGGAGCCGGGGATGAAAGCGCTCAAAATCGAGATCCTCTCCGACGGGAAGCTGGATGCGAAGGGCCACTATGCCCTGCAGAGCAACTCGCTGGACATCTTGTTCGAGAACCCCCGCATCGACGCCACCTTTTCGGTGCAGAAGGGGAGTTTGTCGGGCTTCGACTTCGTACGCGCGCTGCAGTCGCCGTCGCGTGACGGGGTGCAGGGCGGAAAGACCAAGTTCGACGATCTGTCCGGCAGCCTCTCGATGGCCGGCCCGCGATATACGTACAGCAACGTGCGTCTCAATGCCGGCCTGCTCAGCGCGAGCGCTTCGGGCGAAGTGTTGCCCAACAGAGACGTGAACGGTCGCGCATACGTGGAGTTGCGCTCCAGCTCCAACGTGGTGAAGGGAGCCTTCAGGATTACCGGCAACTTGAAGGCGATCGTCCTCAAGCCGTAGGTGGTGCCTAGGGATTGCAAATGGCCGCGGACCCGTGGCGGGTCAGCTTCGGCGAGCGGGGGGGGTTAGCCCCGCGCTTGGCCCGCCAGTCGGCGGGCATCCTCGGTCGTATCTATATCCTGCAACACCGCAGGATCGTCCACGACGAGCCGGTGGACCACCGACGGGTCGGCGTGCAAGATCGTACGTGCGCCAGCGTCGCCGGTTAGGGCCAGCAAGTCGGGCTGAAACCGGCGACCGAAGCCCACCGGATGACCGCGCTCGCCGGCAAACACCGGTACGACCGCTGCGGAGCCCTCCTTCAGCGCCTGCGCCACCGCCCGGATGGTCGCTGGGCGTATGGAGGGCATGTCCCCGAGCGCGATAACCCAGCCGTCGGCCGCGGACGCATGGGCCACGCCGGCGGCCAGACTGTGCCCCATGCCGTACTCGGCTGCTGCGCACTCGACGACCTCTGCCCCTTCGGCAGCCAGCAGCTCCCGCAGCTCGTCGTCTCCCGGGCGGACCACAGCGACCACGGGAAACAGAGCAGACGTGAGGTTGCGCAACGCCGCCAGTCCGACTGGCACGCCATCGGGGAGGGGATGCAGCAGTTTGCGGCCGCCGAAGCGCGTTCCAGCGCCTGCCGCGAGCAGGATGCCAGCGATCATGAGCGTGCGGCGAAACGCGCCGCGCGGGTCACCGCACGCCGCCGAAACTCAACGGCCGATGGAATGAGCGCGAACGCTGGCGTGCCGGCGTGCACTGGAACGCGAGAGGAAGATCACCACGGTCGCAGCTACGAGCAGGAACGGGATCATCATCACCACGCCGGCGAGGGCGAGGATCATGCCCCCGACCGCGGCCGACACGATAATCCCTACCAGCGGAAGGACGACAAACAGTACCACCGCGAGCACGGCAAGCCCGACGACCAGCGCAAGCAAGCCTAACAGGAGCCGCGCGAACGGATGGGCCGGGTCCCTTGACGGGAGGCTGAGTCTGAGTTGTTCCATTGCAATTCCTTCAAGCGCCTGTTTCCCTGAGCGCCTCGATCTCGACCCCGTCCTGTGTAGCCTCGGGACCGGACCACGTGTCGGCGGGCACATGCCCCCGGATGGTGCGGACCCTCTGGGGGCGCAATAGGTTACGTCCATCCTAAAACGACGGCCGCCGGGGCGCAAGGCGGGACCTTGCACCCGGGCTAAGGATTAAGGATTGACGGCTACCTTGTCCCTGGCAAGCGGCGGGTTGCGGGCGAAATACTTGCGAATGCCCTGCAGGATCGCCGTCGCCAGCTGGTCCTGATACTCGGGCCTGCGCAGCCTGTTCTCCTCGTTCGGGTTGCTGATGAAGGCGGTCTCCACCAGAATCGAGGGGATGTCCGGGGCTTTCAGCACGGCGAACCCGGCCTGCTCCACCCGCGCCTTGTGCAGGGTGTTGATGCCGCCGATCTCGTCGAGCACCGCGCGCCCGAGCTTCATGCTGTCGTTGATGGTGGCCGTCTGAGACAGGTCGAGCAGCACCTGCTTGACGTAAGGATCGGCCACGTCCAGATTGACGCCGCCGATCAAGTCGGCCTCGTTCTCCTTCTTGGCCAGCCAGCGCGCCGCGACGGAAGTCGCGCCGCGCTCCGATAGCGCAAATACCGACGAACCCCGCGCATGCGGCTTGACATAGGCGTCGGCGTGGATCGAGACGAACAAGTCTCCGTGCACCTTGCGCGCTTTGTTCACGCGTTCGTGCAGCGGGACGAAGTAGTCGCCGTCTCGCACCAGCACCCCGCGCATATTGGCCTCTGCGTCCACCAAAGCCTTGAGCCGGCGCGCGATGGCGAGCGTCACGTTCTTCTCGTAAGTGCCGTGCCGGCCCTTTGCGCCCGGGTCCTCGCCGCCGTGGCCCGCGTCTATCACGATGGTCATCAGCCGGTCGATCTCTGGCTTGGGCCGGCCCTTGCGCGTGCGGTTCGGCTTGTCCGCCGGCTTGACCGGTTCCGCCTCCGCCTGACGCTGCTCCTTGGGGGCGCTGCTGGCTTGTGCGGTGGGGCCCGGTGCCGGCCCTGCATCCGGCCGTTGCTGCGAGCCCGACTCCGCTGCAACGGATGACTTCTCCCGGTCGATCTGCTCCACCAGGGCCATGAGCGGATCCACCGGGTGCACGGGGTAGATATCCAGCACCAGGCGATGCGCGTACTCACCTACCGGCTTGAGCGAGAATGCCTGGGGGTTGATCTCGCCACGCAGTTCGAGCACCAGCCGCACGACGCCGGGCCGGTTCCGCCCGACGCGGACCTGTTGGATGTAGGGATCGTTGGCCCCGACTCTTGCCGGGAGAGTGTCGAGTTGCGCATTCAGTTCGACGTCCTCGAGGTCCAGCACCAGCCGATCCGGATTCTTGGTGGTGAACAACGTGTACTCGATCGGCTTGGCGGACTCTATGGTGATCCGAGTGTACTCGGGAGCTGGCCAGACGCGGACGGCCGAGATCGCAACGGCAGCATCGGACAGAGCTGGCATGAGGCACAGGAGGAGCAACCACCACAACGCGATCGGCAGGGAGCGGCCGGAGGGCAAGCCGGTGCGGCCCACGCGCAGCGGCGGGGAGGAGGTGCGTCCTTCGCGCTCTAGGCGCTCAGTGCCTCGAGGCATCGACTCCCCGCTTCTGTCTTGGCGATGATGCGGGCGGTGCGTCCGTCTTCGGCGTGCTCCAGCCGGATACCGAGATCGGCGGGCGGCAACTCGTTGCCGGCTTTTTCCGGCCATTCCACGAGGCAGACGTTGTCCCCGCCAAACACGTCGCGGAAACCGGCATCCACCCACTCCCGTGGGTCATTGAAGCGATAGAAATCAAAGTGATGCAAGTATAAGCTAGAAAGTCTGTAAACTTCAACCAAGGCGAACGTCGGGCTCTTGACGCGCCCGCGGTATCCCAGCGCGCGCAGGCAACCTCGCACCAGCGTGGTTTTGCCTGCACCGAGCTCCCCGCTCAGGTACACGATGAAGCCGGCGCGGAGCGTCGGGGCCAGCCGCGCACCCAGCTCCAAGGTCGCGGCTTCGTCGGGCAGCTCTACGGTTGCTACCCCCGGTTCCCGGGCTCGGATCGCCAGAGCCATCTCAACCGGCGCGGCTGGGGCGGCGTACGCGCCGTCCGAGCACCACCTGCAGCGATTCCAGGAAACGCACGAGGGCGGGTGCGGTTTCGCCTCTGCGCCACGCGGCCAGAATCTCGGTCTGCGGGCTTTTCTCGCGCAGGCTCCGGTACACCACGCCGGTGCGCCCGAGGTTGCGCATCGAAGCGGGAATCAAGGCCACTCCCAGGCCGGCCGACACCAGGCTGATGATGGTTTGCATCTGCACCGCCTCCTGTTCCACGCGCGGGCTGAAGCCGGCGCGGCGGCAGAAGCTCACCACGTCGTCGTACAACCCAGGAGCCATGTGGCGCGGAAACAAGATGAATGGGGAATCGGCCAGTCGAGCGAGAGACAGCGGCCCGCGGCCACGCGCGAGCGGATGGCGCTCGGGCAGCGCGGCCACCAGCGCCTCGCGCAGCAACAGCACCGTGTCCAGCCCGTCGTCCAGGATCGGAGCCAGCACGAAGCCCACGTCGATGCGCTGCTCGGCAAGATCGAGCAGCAGCGCATCGGTGGTGGCTTCGCGCAGGTTCAGGCGCACGCCCGGGTAGCGAGTGCGAAACTCGGACAGCACCAGGGGGAGAACGTTGTAGTCGGCGATGCTGATGAATCCGATCGTCAGCTCGCCGACCTCGCCGCGGCCGGCCCGTTGTGCTGCCGCCGTCGCCTGCTCCACGCGCCCGAGGATATCGCGCGCCTCGCGCAAGAAGACAGCGCCGGCAGGCGTCAACTCCACCTTGCGCCGGCTGCGCTCCAGCAACAAGGTGCCGATCTCGGACTCGAGCGCCTTGATCTGCATCGACAGCGGCGGCTGCGACAGGTGCAGCCTGAGGGCCGCGCGCCCGAAGTGCAGCTCTTCGGCCACGGTGACGAAATAACGCAGATGGCGCAACTCCATCGTGATCTCGCACGGGTATCAATCGGCATGGAATAATATATTAGACAGGTGCCTCGGGCTCACTCAGACTGCGCGAGTTGCGCACCGTCCCGGTCGCGGCGCTGCCGCAGCCGCCGGCATCAAACGACAATTCCGCGAGACATCGCAGGAGAAACACATGGCTGACAACTGGCGTTCCAAACTCATTACCGGGGGTGTGGCCCGCTCCCCCAACCGCGCCATGCTGCGCGCGGTCGGCTTCACGGACACCGACTTCGAGAAGCCGATCGTCGGCGTGGCCAACGGCCATTCCAACATGAATCCCTGTAACGCGGGGATTCAACCGCTGGTGGACCGCGCCATGGCCGCGCTTACGCACGCCGGCGCCATGCCGCAGGTGTTCGGTACGCCCACGGTCACCGACGGCATCGGCATGGGCACCGAAGGAATGAAGTATTCGCTGGTGTCGCGCGAGGTCATCGCGGACGCCATCGAGACCTCGACCAATGGCCAGATGATGGACGGCGTGCTGGTGGTGGGCGGCTGCGACAAGAACATGCCCGGCGGCATGATGGCCATCGCGCGCATGAACGTTCCCGCCATCTTCGTGTATGCCGGGACGATCAAGCCCGGAACCTGGAAGGGCCAGGCCCTGACCATCGTGAGCCCGTTCGAGGCGGTCGGCGCGTTCACTGCCGGCAAGATGTCCAAGGAAGACTTCGACGGCATCGAAAAGAACGCCTGTCCGAGCGTCGGCGCCTGCGGCGGGATGTACACCGCCAACACCATGTCGTCGTCCTTCGAGGCGCTGGGCATGAGTCTGCTCGGGTCCTCCCAGATGGCCTCGCCGGATGCCGAAAAGGCCGACTCCGCGGCTGCTTCGGCCAAGGTGCTGGTCGATGCGATACGCAAGAATATCCGCCCGCGCGACATCATCACGCGCAAGTCGATCGAGAATACCATCGCGCTGGTCATGGCCACCGGCGGTTCGACCAACGCGGTGCTGCATTTTCTGGCGATCGCGTCCGCCGCCGAGGTTCAGTGGAGCATCGACGACTTCGAGCGCATCCGCCAGAAGGTTCCGGTGCTATGCGATCTCAAACCTTCGGGCCGTTACGTCGCGGTGGACTTCCACCGCGTGGGCGGCGTGCCGCAGGTGCTCAAGATGCTGCTCAACCATGGGCTGCTTCACGGCGACTGCCTGACGATCACTGGCAGGACCATCGCCGAGGAGCTCGAGAGCGTGCCGGACAATCCGCGCCAGGACCAGGACGTGATCCGGCAGTGGGACAAGCCGATGTACGCTCACGGCCACCTCGCCATCCTGCGCGGCAACCTCGCACCTGAAGGCTGCGTGGCCAAGATCACCGGTCTGAAAAATCCGGTCATCACCGGTCCGGCGCGAGTGTTCGACTCCGAGCACGAGACGATGGAGGCGATCATGGCCAAGAAGATCAAGCCCGGCGACGTGATCGTCATCCGCTACGAAGGACCGAAGGGCGGCCCCGGGATGCAGGAGATGCTGGCGCCCACCTCCGCGCTCATCGGTCAAGGCCTGGGTGAGTCGGTGGGGTTGATCACCGATGGGCGCTTCTCCGGCGGTACATGGGGCATGGTGGTCGGACACGTCGCCCCGGAAGCCTTCGTCGGCGGGATGATCGCGCTGGTGAAAGAAGGCGACTCGATCACCATCGATGCACACAAGCGGCTGCTCCAACTCAACGTCTCCGATGAGGAGTTGGCGAAGCGCCGCGCGCAATGGAAGCAGCCCGCGCCTCGCTACACGCGAGGGGTGATGGCGAAGTACATCAAGCTGGTTTCCACCGCCAGCGTCGGAGCGGTTACCGACCGCTTCGATGCCTGAGATCGACCCCGGAAGGCTCGGCTGCGCCGCGTGCGACCGCTCACCTCATCGGCCCTTTGCCCCAGTTCTGGTAGCGCATCCGTTGGGCTTCGATGAACTGCGTCAGGAACTGGCTCTGCAGCGCGTCCAGCACAGCGTCGCTTACACCGGCATCGTGCAGCCGGGCCAGCTCGGAACCGGTCAAAGCCGCGATCGGCTGCGTATGGATGGTGAGCAGCCTACCGTTTGAGATCCCGCCGTCCAGGCGCGAGTTGCGGATCCGCTCGATGATCTGAGCCTCCGGGACGCCATCCTTCACCATCTTTGCCACGTCCGGCACTGTAATGCGTCCGGCCGTCCGTGCACTCAGTGACGAGGGAAGCCAATCCGGCGCCCCCGGTGGCTTGCCGGGCTGATAGCGGCCGGGCGGGGAAGCGGCGACCACGCCATAGCCCGACTCCAGCTTGTCGACGTCCACCGGCTGCGGGTAGCAGAAGGAGCAGCCGCCGAGATTCTCGCCCAGGGCCCAGTACCGCGTGAGGAAGTCGAGGTCGCTCACCAGGGACTGCTGCAGATAGTCGAGCACGGGGTCGGGTACGCCCTGCGCTTTGAGCTTGGCGAAGTCCGAGCCGCGCAGAGCGTAGGTGGTGCCGGAATCGCGGATACGCTGAACGATCTCGTCAGGCGGCGCTCCTGACTTGCTCAGCTTGACCACCTCGGCGATCGGTAGTGGAGTGCGCGGCGTGTAGAGGCTGGCACAACTGCTCAGTGCCAGCAGTGTCAGGAGGGCGATGCTCAGACGCAGGCTCATTTTGAACTGGGAACTCCTTGACTGGGGTTCTAGGGACGGGTAGCCGGGCATTCTTCACGCTGGATCTGACACCACGCTGACGGGTGGGTTCGGCGTGCATCGCTCGAGTGTGCTTGCGCTTGCCTCCGAGCGGATTGATTGGGATTCGAGGCCGTGCACGAAAATCGCGGTCACGCACGCCACAATTCGAGCCCCTGTCAGCACGGCGCGAAAATCGCGAAAGAACTAGCTGCAGAAATGCGCGCGCAGCGTCCACGCACAAGCGGGCACATAAATACACTGGCGAACCCAGAACGCCGCCAAGGCTGCGACCTCCTGCGTTACCAGGACGTGTTACAAGACCCCTTGCCCAGACTGCCGAGGCAGACCCCGATCGATCGGCCTCGAACGCGCTATCCCCGCCGGATCATGCCCGGACGTCGGGAACCAGTTGCCGTTCGAGTACCGCGATGTGGTCTTTCAGCAGGAGCTTGCGCCGTTTCAGGCGCGTGAGTTG
>JBGPMS010000216.1:0-9980 GCA_041487115.1 Gammaproteobacteria bacterium | reverse complement strand
CTGCTGTGTGGAAGACAGCTCGATCTTGGCTTTCTCCGCCGCCTCTTTCAGGCGCTGCAGCGCCAGGATGTCCTTGCGCAGATCGACGCCCTGCTCGCGCTTGAACTCGTCCGCGACGTAGTCCATCAGGCGCTGGTCGAAGTCCTCCCCGCCTAGGAAGGTGTCACCGTTGGTGGACAGCACCTCGAACTGGTGCTCGCCCTCGACCGCCGCGATTTCGATGATCGAGACGTCGAAGGTGCCGCCGCCCAGGTCGTAGACCGCGATCTTGCGGTCGCCTTCCTTCTTGTCCATGCCGAAGGCGAGCGCTGCGGCGGTCGGCTCGTTGATGATGCGCTTTACGTCCAGGCCGGCGATGCGCCCCGCGTCCTTGGTGGCTTGACGCTGGGAGTCGTTGAAATAGGCCGGCACGGTGATGACCGCTTCGGTCACCGCCTCGCCCAGATACTCTTCGGCCGTCTTCTTCATTTTCGCCAGGACCTGCGCCGACACTTCCGGCGGGGCCATCTTCTTGCCGCGCACCTCGACCCAGGCGTCGCCGTTCTGGGCTTGAACGATGGTGTAGGGCACCAGCTTGACTGCCTTTTGCACTTCGGCGTCCTGATAACGGCGGCCGATCAGGCGCTTGATGGCGTACAGGGTGTTCTTGGGATTGGTCACGGCCTGCCGCTTGGCGGGGGCGCCGACCAGGACTTCGCTGTCATCGGCATAGGCCACGATGGACGGCGTAGTGCGCGATCCCTCGGAATTTTCGATCACCTTGGGTTGGCCGTTCTCGATGATGGCCACGCACGAGTTCGTCGTGCCCAGGTCGATGCCGATGATCTTTGCCATGTTAGTGTTCCTCGCTTTCGATTCAGGGATTCTCAAGCTCTAGAGCAGAGTCTAGTTTTGGGTGTCCGGCCGGTGTTTCAAGCTTTCGGCTTGGAGACGGTAACCAGAGCCGGGCGCAGGATCCTGTCCTGCAACAGGTAGCCCTTCTGCAGCACGTGCACCACCGTGTTGGGCGGTTTGTCGGACGCCACCGTGGTCATCGCCTGGTGCTTGTGGGGGTCGAATTTCTCGCCGACGGGGTTGATTTCCTTGATGCCGGACTTCTCCAGCGCGGTATCCAGTTGCTTGAGGGTAAGCTCGACGCCTTGGCGCAGGGCTTCGAAAGTGGAGTTGTCGACGGCCACAGCCGCTTCCAGGCTGTCGCGCACCGGCAGCAGATCCGCCGCAAAACTCTCGACCGCGTATTTGTGGGCGTTGGCTACGTCAGCCTGCGCCCGTTTGCGGATGTTATCGGCCTCGGCCTTGGCGCGCAGCCAGCCGTCATAGTGCTCCTGGGCCTGCAATTCGGCTTGCTGCAGCCGCTTCTGCAGACTCGGCATGGCCGTGGTCGCCGAGTCCTGCTGCGCCTCCGGGGCGGGGCTGCCGCCATTCGGGGCGGTCAGGCCGGGTTCCTGTTCCTGCATGCGTGCGGTCTCCTGGTAACCCGGACGACAATGGGGGTGCTGCTGCGGGTTTCAAGCCCCGTCAGGCGCCGGCGCCTTGAGCCAGCGCTCGCCGACGGCTGGCGTCCGCCGCCTGCGCGGCGGACGCGCGGTCCCCGCCGGTCGTCAGCCACCCTCCCATATTTTCCACGGCCAGCGTGCACAGGGCTCGGATCCAATCGTCGCGCTCGTTGAGGCAGGCAATGTAGTGGAACTCGCCGCCTCCGGCCGCCAGGAAGGCCGCTTTGTTTTCGATGGCGATCTCCTCCAAGGTCTCCAGGCAATCCGACACGAACCCCGGGCACACCACGTCCACCCGCTTCAGTTTCTGCCGGCCGAACTGGATCATGCTGTCCATGGTGTAGGGCTTGATCCATTCTGTCCGCCCGAAGCGGGACTGGAAGGTAACCATGTACCGATCGGGCTTCAGCGCCAGGGCCTCGGCCAGGAGCCGCCCGGTCTTGTGGCATTCGCAGTGGTACGGGTCGCCGCGATCCAGTGTGAAGCGCGGTACGCCGTGGAAGCTCATCACCAGCTTCTCGGGGTGACCGTTCACCATCCAGTAGTCCTTGATGTTCTGCGCCAGCGCCTGGATATACCCTGGATGATCGTGGAAATGCTTCACCAGCCGCAGCGCTGGCACGTTGCGCGTGCGCATCAGCGCCGCCGACACCGCATCGTAAACGCTGCCGGCGGCGCTGGCCGCGTACTGCGGATAGAGCGGGATGACCAGCACGCGATCACATCCCTGCTCGCGCAGCAGCGACAACTTCTCTGCGATGCTCGGTTGGCCGTAGCGCATCGCCCACTCTACCGCCAGGGGCGACTGGATCTGCTCGCCGAGGTATCCGCGCAGCAGCCGCGCCTGCCGCTCGGTATGAACTTTGAGCGGGGAGCCTTCGGCGGTCCAGATCTTGGCGTACTTCGGGGCAGAGCTGCGCGGACGGATATTCAGGATGATCCCGTGGAGGAGGATCCACCAGACCAGGCGCGGGAGCTCCACCACCCGTGGGTCCGACAAGAACTCCTCGAGATAGGGGCGCACCGCTTTGACCGTCGGGGCCTCGGGTGTGCCGAGGTTGACCAGCAGGATTCCCGCCTTCGGGAGCGTCCCGTGCTGATAGGGAGGTTCGGAGCTGAACACGTTGGGGTGAAGGTGAAGAGCGTGAAGGGTGAAGAGTGAAGGGTGAAGAGTGAAGAGTGAAAAGCGAAGTGTGGTGGGTCGAGAGTGAACGGTGATCCGTGCGCTAACAGCCTTCGTCCGCCTGGCCACCGGAGACGATTAGGTCCGGGGGAAAGCTCTTACTCTTCACCCTTCACTCTTCACCCTTCACGGTTCACACTGCTCACTCCAACACCTTGGTCCGCTGTGACAGAGCGCTGGACAGCAGCCGGGCGGTGATCTCGACGATCGGGATCACGCGCTCGTAGGCCATGCGCGTGGGCCCGATCACGCCCACGGTGCCCATCACCTCGCCGTCCACTTCGTAGGGGGCGGTGATGACGCTGCATTCGTCCAGCGGCACCAGGCCTGACTCGCCGCCGATGTAGATCTGCACCCCGTGGGCACGACTGCCGAGCTCCAGCAGCTGCAGCAGGCCGGTGCGCTGCTCCAGCAGGTCGAACAGCCGGCGCAGATTGGCCATGTTCGAGGACAGGTCCTGGACGTGCAACAGGTTGTGCCCGCCGGACACCACGTACTCTTCCGCCTGCTCGGTCATCGCTTCGCTGCCCGCCTCGATCGCGCGCGTCAGCAGTGTCGTCATGTTGTCGCGCAGCTCCAGCAGCTCTGCGCGCAGGCGCTTCTTGATCTGCTCGAAGGTGTGGCCGGCGAAGTTCTGGTTCAGGAAGTTCGACGCCTCGGTCAGCTCGGCGGACGTATACGTTCGCTCGGTGAACAGGATGCGGTTCTGCACGTCGCCTTCGGGGGTCACGATGATCAGCAGCAGCCGCTTCTCCGACAGTTGCAGGAACTCAATGTGCCGAAACGAGGTCGAGCGGCGGCGCGGCGTCATCACCACGCCCGCGAACCGGGTCAGGTCCGACAGCAGGTGCGAGGCGGATTGCACCAGCCGCTGCGTGTTGTCCGGCTGCAGCTGGCCTTCGAGCTGGTTGATCTCGACTTTGTCCAGCGGCCGCACGGTCAACAGAGTGTCAACGAAGAAGCGGTAGCCGCGCGGCGTCGGCACCCGGCCGGCCGAGGTGTGGGGGCTCGACACGAAGCCCATCTCCTCCAGGTCCGCCATGACGTTGCGGATGCTCGCCGGGCTCAGCTCCAAGCCGGAGTACTTCGACAGGGCGCGCGAGCCCACCGGCTGGCCTTCGGTGATATACCGCTCCACCAGCGTCTTGAGGAGGATCTGCGCGCGCTCATTCAACATGACCAGCATTGTAACCAATGGGGAAGCTGGATAGACCCGGATCGGGGGGTTTTCGTGCGCTGCCGCGGCAGGCCAGTCCAGGTGCCGAGCCCCTGCCGGCATGCGGAATCGCCTTCAATCAGGCATTTGAGCGAGTGCGGGCGCTACGCAACACCGGCGCTCGCTGGCGCGACGCGGGTGCAACACGGGGTTCTCATCAGTCGCGGCCTCACGTCTATAATCGGGGGCATGGCGTCCGCCTTCAAGACGATTGCCCTGATCGGCAAGTACAAGAGCCCCGAGATCGCAGAGCCCCTGCTCGAGCTGTCCCGTTTTCTCATGGGCCGCGGCGTGCGCGTGCTGCTGGACCCGCTCACCGCCGCCCATGTCGTGCGCAACAACCTCGAAGTGCTCCCGCTGGAAGAGTCCGGCAAGCTGGTTGATCTCGCCATCGTCATCGGCGGCGACGGCACCATGCTGAACATCGCGCGCACGCTCGTGCCTTTCGACGTCGCGCTGGTGGGCGTGAACCAGGGCCGGCTCGGCTTCCTGACCGATATCTCGATCGACACCATGCTCGAGACCATCGGCGAGATGCTGGACGGCAAATTCGTCACCGAGGCGCGCATGCTGCTCGCCTGTCGGGTGATGCGCGGCGAGGATGCCGTCATGGATGTGCTGGCCTTCAACGACGCCAGCATCAGCAAGGGTGCCGATGGTGGGCTGATCGAGCTCGAGGTGCGCATCGATGGACAGTTCGTCTATGTCTTGCGGGCCGACGGGCTGATCGTGGCCACCCCGACCGGCTCCACCGCCTACGCGCTGTCGGCGGGAGGTCCCATCCTGCACCCCGCGCTGTCCGTTTTTTCCCTGGTGCCAGTATGCCCGCACACCCTGTCCAATCGCCCGATCGCGATGAGCTCGGATGCGGCGATCGAGGTGCTGATGCACAAGTGCGCGGATGCCCACCTGCACATCGACAGCCACTCCCATTGTGAGCTGATGCCCGGCGACCGTATCCGCATTCGGCGCTATCCGCGCAGCATCCGCCTGCTGCATCCGATCGGGCACAACTACTATCACATGCTGCGCGAGAAGCTGCACTGGAGCGAGACGCTCTGACCGTCCTGTCCATTCGGGAGTTGTCCATCGTCGCTCCAAATTCTGTCAACCCATCGCATTGAGTGAGCATGCTCCGGACCTTAGGCATCCGTGACTTTGTCATCGTCGACCGCCTCGACCTCGAATTCGAGCCGGGATTCACTGCGCTCACCGGTGAGACCGGCGCCGGCAAGTCGATCCTGATCGATGCGCTGTCTCTGGTGCTGGGCGAGCGCAGCGATGCCGGCCTGGTGCGCGAAGGCTGCCCGCGCGCGGAGATCAGCGCCGAATTTTCCATCGAGCGGCTGCCCGGCGTTGCACAGTGGCTCGACAGCAACGACCTGGCAGACGAGCCGGGCGTATGTCTGCTGCGCCGCGTTCTGGAATCGGGCGGGCGCTCACGCGCGTACGTGAACGGCCGCCCCACCACGGTGCAGCAGGTCAAAGAGCTGGGCGAGCGCCTGGTGGACATCCACGGTCAGCACGAGCACCAGTCGCTGCTGCGTGCCGCCTCGCAACGTGACCTGCTGGACGCCTTCGCCGGCGCGACCGCTCTGACGCGCGAAGTGGAGAGCGCCTGGCGTGGCTGGCAGGATCTCAGGCGCCAGCGCCTGGAGTGGGAGAAGAACGCCGAAGCGCTGGCTGCCGAGCGCGAACAGCTCGAATGGCAGGTGCAGGAGCTGACCAAGCTCGCGTTTTCGACCGAGGAGTGGGCCGAGTTGCAGGCCGACCACAGGCGGCTCGCTCATGCAGCCAGCCTGATAGAGACCGCCGAGTACGCGCTGGAAGCGCTATCGGAAGGCGAGGCCGCGGCGCTGGCGACGGTGAATGGGGTGCTGTCGCGCGTGAACGCTGCACAGGAATACGACCCAGGGCTCAAGGAGGTGCTCGATGTCCTGGGGCCGGCGCAGATCCAGATCCAGGAGGCGGTGTATGGTCTGCGTCACTACCGGCAGCGGCTGGAGCTCGATCCGTCCCGCTTGCGCGAAGTGGAGCAGCGCCTGGAAGCCGTGCATTCGGCCGCGCGCAAGTACCGGATCTCCCCGGACCGGCTGCCCGAACTGCTGCAGCAGGCCTCGCACCGGCTGGATCAGTTGGGCGGTGGCCTTGGGGCGCAGGCGCTGGAGAAGAAGGAGGGCGCGGCCCGTGACGCATGTCTCGCGCTGGCCCGCACTCTCAGCGGCAAGCGCAAGCGTGCCGCCAAGGAGCTTTCCAGCAAAGTGACCGACGCGATGCAGACAATGGCCATGGCCGGTGGACGTTTCGAGGTCGCCCTCGACGAGCTGCCCGACGGCGGGGCGCATGGGCTGGAGCAGGTCGAATTCCAGGTTGCCTCGCACCCGGGCGCGCCGTTGCGGCCGCTCGCCAAGGTGGCGTCAGGCGGCGAGCTGTCGCGCCTGAGCCTCGCCGTCCAGACCGTCACCAGCGACGTGGCGGAGGTACCCGTGCTGATCTTCGACGAGGTGGATTCGGGCATCGGTGGGCGGGTGGCGGAGATCGTCGGACGCATGCTCGAACAGCTGGGCAGGCGCCATCAGGTCATGTGCATCACCCACCTTCCCCAAGTGGCCGCTGCCGCGGACCACCAGTGGCAGGTGGCGAAGCGCGCGCTCAACGGCGGCATGGTGAGCAGCGTGAAGCTGCTGGACCGGGAGCAGCGCGTGGAGGAGATCGCTCGCATGCTGGGTGGGGTCAAGATCACGGACACCACCCGCAAGCATGCGGCCGAGATGCTAGGGCCACGGCGGTGATCCGCGCGGGAGCCCGTGCGCCAAGCCGTGCAGCTCGGCGTCAGGATCAGGGCTTGACCCGGTTCGGGCAGTTGGTCTTGATGCAGTCGGCGTAGATCTGCAGCGAATGCTCGTGGATGTGGAACCCACGGTCTTTGGCCACCTTGACCTGCCGCTTCTCGATCTCGGAGTCGAAGAACTCCTCCACCTGGCCGCACTGGATGCACACGAGATGGTCGTGGTGGCCGCCCTCGTTCAACTCGAACACGGCCTTCCCGCCTTCGAAGTGATGGCGGATGAGAATGCCGGCCTGCTCGAACTGGGTGAGCACGCGGTAGATGGTGGCCAGCCCGATGTCCATGCCCTCCTTGAGCAGCACCTTGTATACGTCCTCCGCCGTGAGGTGACGAACGTCGCTGTTCTCGAACAGATTGAGGATCTTGAGGCGGGGCAGGGTGGCCTTGAGGCCGATGATCTTGAGGTCGTGGGGCTTGGTCATGGCGGCGCCGTCAGAGTGGTGCGCGGCTAGTGCAGAGGGCAGCGGGCATCTTCGGGTATGATAAAGCCTCGCCCGGTATTTGGAAACCGCGTTTGGACTCCGATGCGCCGGTAGTCGGGCCCATGGATATTTTCCACGCCGCTTTGCCTGCGGCCGGTCGAGGTTACATGAGAACAAGATCCTTACTGGCACTGTTTGTTTGCGTCCCGCTGCTCGCGGCATGCTTCCTCTCAGCGCACAAGATCGACGTGCAACAGGGCAATTACCTGAACCCGGAGACCGTGTCCAAGCTCAAGCCCGACATGACCCGCTCACAGGTGAGGTTTCTCCTGGGCACGCCGCTCGTCGCGGATCCTTTCCATCCCGAGCGCTGGGACTATCTGTATCTCAACCGCAAGGGGGGCCAGTTAAAAGAACACAAGCGGCTGACCTTGATCTTCCAGGGAGACAGCCTCAAGCGCGCCCTGACCGACATGCCAGGTCCGGTTGGCAAGCTCGGTACCGACCAGACCGCCGCAACCAACCGCTGACGTGGCCGCACCCGTCATCTCTTCGTAAGCCACTCTTATTAACCCCACGTCGATGCAGCTCGTCGCCATTGCCGGCAGCTCCGGCCGCATGGGCCGGGCACTGATCGAGGCGGTGTTTCAAGTTCCGGATCTGAGTCTGCACGCGGCGCTGGAGCGCTCCGACAGCCCCTTCCTGGGCAAGGATGCGGGCGAGCTGATCGGCTCTGCCTGCGGGGTGAAGATCACGGAGCGCGTGCAAGACGCGCTGCAGGGCGCCCACGTCCTGATCGATTTCACACGGCCCGAGGGCACTCTCGTGCACCTCGACGTGTGCCGGCGGCTGGGTGTGAAGGCGGTGATCGGGACCACCGGCTTCTCGCTGGAGCAGAAGAAACGCATCGAGGAGGCGGCGCGCGACATCGCCATCGTCTTCGCACCGAACATGAGTGTGGGTGTGACGTTGATGCTCAAGCTGCTGCAGACCGCTGCGGTCGTGCTCAAGGAGGGCTACGACATCGAGATCATCGAGGCGCACCACCGGCACAAGGTCGATGCGCCCTCGGGCACAGCGCTGCGCATGGGCGAGGTCATCGCGCAAGCGCTCGGCCGCAACCTCGCGGAATGCGCCGTGTACGGGCGCGAGGGGGTGACGGGCGAGCGCAGGGATTCGACCATCGGCTTCGCCACCGTGCGCGGGGGAGACATCGTTGGCGATCACACGGCGCTCTTCGCCGGCACCGGCGAGCGCATCGAGATCACGCACAAGGCCAGCAGCCGTGCGAACTTCGCGCTGGGTGCGTTCCGGGCGGTGCGGTTCCTGGCGGCACAGGACCGCGGTCTGTTCGACATGCGGGACGTGCTGGGACTGTCCTGACGAGCCGGGAACGAAGTCGGGGGAAAGCGACAGCCGCTCGCCTAAAGGCGCTGCGCAAGATGGCGCGGGATGTTGCGTCCGCTGGTTTTGATCCGGATAGCGGGCTCCTATATAATGCGCGCTCAATCGAAGCGGGAGGGGCGCGCCCCTCCCGCTTTCCACATCCGCGCTGCAACCCGGAGTCTGCCCGTGTCCCCTAAGCCTGCCATCCTCGCCCTTGCGGATGGGACGGTGTTTCGTGGCGATTCGATCGGGGCGGACGGCGCGGCGGTCGGCGAGGTGGTCTTCAACACGTCGATGACCGGCTATCAGGAGATTCTGACCGACCCCTCCTACTGCCGCCAGATCGTCACGCTGACCTATCCGCATATCGGCAACACGGGCGTCAATCCGGAGGACGTGGAGTCGGACCGGGTGTACGCAGCAGGCCTGGTGATCCGCGATCTGCCCGTCCTGGCCAGCAACTGGCGACAGGTCGAAGGTCTGCCCGCTTATCTGCAGCGCCAGAACGTGGTGGCAATCTCTGCGATCGACACGCGCAAGCTGACCCGTATTCTCAGAGATAAGGGCGCGCAGAACGGTTGCTTGATGGCGGGACGAGTGAACGAGGCGCAAGCCTTGGCCAAGGCGCGCGAGTTCCCGGGGCTCGCCGGGATGGACCTGGCCAAGGTGGTGAGCTGCGCAGAGCCGTATAGCTGGAACGAAGCCGAATGGGCGCTGGGCAAAGGCTATGGCCGCCAGGACCGGTTCCAGCACCACGTCGTGGCTTACGACTACGGCGTCAAGCGCAACATCCTGCGCAAGCTCTCCGCGCGCGGGTGCAAGCTGACAGTGCTGCCGGCCCAGGCTGGCGCGCAGGAAGCGCTGGCGCTGCGCCCCGATGGTGTGTTCCTGTCCAACGGTCCGGGCGACCCGGAGCCGTGCGACTACGCCATCCGCGCCATCCGCGAGCTGGTCGACGCCGGTGTACCCACCTTCGGCATCTGCCTCGGCCATCAGCTGCTCGGGCTGGCCTCCGGCGCCCGCACCGTCAAGATGAAGTTCGGGCATCACGGCGCCAATCATCCGGTGCAGGATCTGGATACCGGCCGGGTCATGATCACCAGCCAGAACCACGGCTTCGCGGTGGACGCAGCTACTCTGCCGGGCAACGTGCGCGTCACCCATGTGTCGCTGTTCGACGGCACATTGCAGGGCTTTGCGCGCACCGACCGGCCGGCCTTCTGCTTCCAGGGCCATCCCGAGGCGAGCCCCGGGCCGCACGACGTGGACTACTTATTCGACCGGTTCATCGGGTTGATGCAGAAGCAACATCGCTAATGTAATGCCAAAACGCACCGACATCGAAAGCATCCTCATCATCGGCGCCGGGCCGATCGTGATCGGCCAGGCCTGCGAGTTCGACTATTCCGGCGCGCAGGCCTGCAAGGCG
>JBGPMS010000215.1:0-10003 GCA_041487115.1 Gammaproteobacteria bacterium | reverse complement strand
TTCCTTGCAAGCCAAGCGTCAGCAGCATATTACGCAGCAGCGGCCACTCGTCGCCGCAGGCTCTCAGTTCTACGCCGGGCGATTCGAGGACAACGTCCATAAAAGCGATCGCGTCCTCTACCGAGTCTGGGTTGGTGAAGATGCGCGAGTTGGTCACCAGCCGAAGGAAACCTGTCACCACCATCGGTAGTAGAGCCAGAGTTACCCTCCCTTGCGCGCAGTCATACCTTGCCTGAGAGAGCCAGGCGCGGGCGGTATCGTGAGAGGAGTGGTCAGCCCGAAACGCGGCAACCAGCACATTGACGTCCGGGATCACTCGCCGGCCGCGTCGAAAAGCGACCGGTTGCTGGTGCCGTCGACACCGCTGCGAAACCCCCCGCTCCGACCAGATACCGGTAAATCCTTCAACGTCCCAACCGACCGCGCCCTCCTTCGTCGAAGTCTGAGCGCCAGCCCCTCTTCAATCATTTTTGTGAGGGTGGTGCTCTCTTTCGCCGCGAGCGCCTTCGCTTGGGCAACCAGATCATCCCGAAGGTTTAGTGTGGTCTTCATGAAGCCAATCATACAGAAATCTGTATCGAGCAGCAAGAATGTCTAGCTCGGCCCGCACCCGGCCGCCAGAGTATTCCCGTCTCCACGCGCCGGGCGTCGCCCTAACACCGCAATGTCGGCTTTGCAGAAAATTTCGTCCACGCCCTGAGCGGGGGCTTTGGCTGAAACCTGCCGGTGGGGGGAGGGCAGGCCGGGCCTGGCGTGCGGTAATAGGCATTATCGAAAGCCAGAGCCCTGAGCGCTCAACCCTGTTGTACAAGATCGGCGCGCATCATTGCGCATTGCTGCCACCCGGCGACCTGTGGTGTTCAAGCCAACTCGATCTCGCTCCAGTTCACGAACCCTACGCGTTATGGAGTCTGCACCATGCCGGTCGCGCTTCTCGTCACATCGCGACGGCTCACCGTGGCTGCTCTCGAACGCAGTGTATGCAGGAGGTATAAGTTGCCTTTGCACGTAACGTGGCAGCCTTAGGCTCATCTCCCGAGTACAATGGAATCATGATAGCGTTAACCGGAGAATGAGATGTTAAAGGGACTTATCCCTCTCCTCATGTTATCGATATTAGCCCAGAACCAGCACGCGCTCGCAGGTGGTTTTAGCTGCCGAAAGGAGTTGTCTCGATGCCGTAGTGAGGCTAAGGCGGAGTGGAAAGAGTGCATGGCCGGATGTGACCAAAAAAACGCGACTCAGTGTCGTGCCGTGTGTACGGAGGACCGGAATGTTGCTTATTCCAACTGTGACGACCTAGGGGAAGACTGTGTAGATTTCGACGCGTATTCTCCTCCAGAAAAGGGAACTCTAGCTACTAGTTGCGTGACGAATTTTGGAGCGTGCCCGATGGCAACTAGAATCCCCATTGGCACGTCATGTTTTTGCCCGACGCCCAACGGAGTAATTACGGGTATCGCGAGATGACGACCGAGACGACGCCAGAATCGAATCTCGCGAACGCATTGCCCGCGCAAAATAGCGGTCAGGTCCCAGAGGGAAACAAACCGGGCCTCGCGGCGGTCATTTCGACACTTAAGAACTTCAGGGAGCTTCTAGTCTTGGCTGCGTTTTTTGGCGGTGGACTGGGCGGGGGAGTCGTATGGGTCCTCAACTACTTCGCTACAACCGAACAACACGGGCAACTTGAATGCTTCACAAAGCTTAACGTGCGGATGTTGCAAGCAAGCGCAAATGCAAATTACACCGGAGAACTAATCAAACAGGCAAAGAGTGAGCTACGAGATCAACAGCACATTCTTGGTACCTTCAAACAGGCCCATGCCGATGCTGAAGTAGGCGCTACCCAAGCCAAAATCGATGAGCTAGCTGAGCAAATTTCAGCGTTCAAGGCGACTAAAGAGGTGCAAGCCAAGGCGGCCGAGAAGGCGCTGAATACACTTACACAGAACGCTTGCCTCGTAAGAGACCAGAGGAAAATGATTCTGGACGAGTTAGCATCCGGAAAGTTCTAGGCGGGCTAAAGGATGGCTACAAAATGAATGATTTGGACCAGAGACGACGTGAGATCAGCAATTTAGGGCTCATAACTGCCGCAGAGAGGGTCCGCCGACACCTTGTTTCCGATTGGTACGCAGCAAGCCATTTACCCGGTCAACTCCTTCTGCGGAGTATGCGGCAGAGTGTCGGCGGTCAGTTGCATCCGCGCGGTCCGATTCAACATAGTAGCAGGCAACATCAATTCTGGTGCTGTATTTCACCTCACCGCATATGCCGACAATCGTGGCGACCGATCACAAGCTACATGTCATACGAGGCGTGCGAGCCGGTACGCGATTAGTACGCCGCTCAACGCAAATAGACGACGGTGCCGACACGTGAGGCAGCGTTACTCGTTGGAACGCGAGAATCAACGGAAATCGCAGGGACCGTGGACTTCAGTCCCGTGGCACACTCACGGCACACTTAAGGGCAAAAAACGGCAGCAAGCTGCATCCTTTGACGACAAGGGATGAAACCTAAGCCGATGATTCTCCTTGTTGTGTGTGATTGCTGCCTGATGTGGTGATTGGCCTGACCAAGACTTAAAATCCCTCGGCCTTTAACAAGCCATGCCGGTTCGATTCCGGCTCCGGGCACCATCCAATATGACCGGCGTTTTCACCAGCGCCGGGCCGCGGCCGTGGGGCTGCCTAAAGTCCCCCTCGAATTTTCCGTTATAGCCTCCTAGGGTTCGCGCGATGCCTATGGGCATGCCGCGTCGCGGACGCGGTCCGGCCAGTTACGACCACTTCTCGAAACTTAAAGACGGAACAGGGGGACCATGCTCGTCATCATCGGCTACATCGTCATTCTGTTGGCGGTGTTCGGGGGATTTGCACTGGGCGGGGGCCACTTGGGCGCCCTGTTGCAGCCGGTCGAATTGATCATGATCCTAGGCTCTGCGGCCGGCTCCTTCTTCGTCGCCAACTCGGGCAAGGTGATCAAGGGCACGCTGAAGGCGCTGCCATCCGTGTTCAAGGGCTCCAAGTACAGCAAGGCGCTCTACCTCGAGTTGCTCTCGCTGCTGTACGACATCCTCGCCAAGGTGCGCAAGGAAGGGTTGATGTCCATCGAGTCCGACGTGGACAACCCGGAGCAGAGCCCGATCTTTTCCAAGTACCCCCGCATCCTGACCGATCACCATGGCATGGAGTTCCTGACCGACTATCTGAGGCTCATGGTCGGGGGCAATCTGAACGCCTTCGAGATCGAAAACCTCATGGATGTGGAGATCGAGACACACCATCACGAAGGAGAGATCCCGGTGGGCGCGATCGCCAAGATGGGCGATGCGCTGCCCGCCTTCGGCATCGTCGCTGCGGTAATGGGCGTAGTCCACACCATGGAGTCGGTCGGACTGCCGCCGGCGGAGCTCGGCAAGCTCATTGCCGCCGCGCTGGTCGGAACCTTCCTGGGGATCCTGCTGGCCTACGGCTTTGTCGGCCCCCTGGCGACGCTGTTGGAGCACAAGCTCAGCGAGTCGAGCAAAATGCTCCAGTGCATCAAGGTTACGTTGCTCGCGAGCCTTAACGGCTATGCACCGCAGGTCGCGGTGGAATTCGGCCGGAAAGTCCTGTACTCGACCGAGCGGCCCACCTTCAGCGAGCTGGAGAGCGAAGTGAAGCAGCGCAAGGGCAAGTAGCCCGCAGCCGCAGTCTGACCCCATGAGCGACGACTCCCAGCGGCCGATCATCATCAAGCGCGTCAAGAAGACCGTGCATACCCATCACGGTGGCGCGTGGAAGATCGCCTACGCCGACTTCGTGACGGCGATGATGGCGTTCTTCCTGCTCATGTGGCTGCTGGGCTCGACCACCAGGGCCGACCTGCAGGGCATCTCGGATTACTTCAAGACGCCGCTCAAGGTGGCTATGTTAGGGGGCGCCGGCGCCGGCGACACCACCAGCATCATCAAAGGCGGCGGCCAAGACCTGACTCGCACCGACGGCCAGCAAAAGCACGGCGACTCGACCAGCGGGCGCAAGATCACCGACCTCAACGAAGCCGAACAGGAGCTGGCCAAGCGAGACAAACTGATGCTGCGTGAGCTGAAGACGAAGATCGAATCCGCCATCGTCGCCAGCCCCACGCTCAGCCAGTTCAAGAATCAGCTCCTGATCGACGTCACGACCGAAGGGTTGCGAATCCAGATCGTGGACGCCCAGAACCGTCCCATGTTCGCGATTGGCAGCGCTCAGCTGCAACCCTACACCCGGCAGATCCTGCATGAGATCGGCAAAGTCCTCAACGACGTGCCCAACCGGATCAGCCTGTCGGGACACACTGACGCCACGCCGTATTCGGCTGGCGAAGGCGGCTACAGCAATTGGGAGCTGTCCGCCGACCGGAGCAACACGGCACGGCGCGAACTGATCCTCGGCGGCATGGACGACAAACGCATTGCGCGCGTAGTGGGCCTTTCCTCTTCTGTGCTGCTGGATGCCACCGACCCCTACAGTCCGATCAATCGGCGCGTCAGCATCATCGTCATGAACAAGAAGGCCGAGGAGGCCGCGACGCATGACGGCGGCACCGTCGAGGTGGCGAGCTCGGCCGAGGCGGCGAAACTCGCGGAGCCCAAAGCGGAGGGGCTCGATGCCGGCAATCCCAAGCCATGAGGTCGGGACACCTGCGTTCTGGCGTCCCCACTGGGCCGCGCCGCCGGCCGTACGCGCTCTTCTGGCACAGCTGGGCGCCGCAGTAGTCGCGGTCGCCTTCGCAGCGGCAAGCACGCGCCAGGACAGCGCGTGGCTGCACCCGATCCTGCTGCACGCCATCCTTGCGGCAGCGCTCGGACACGCCCTCAAGCTCCCGCTTTGGTGGCTTCCAATCAACGCGCTCTTCGTGCCCCTCGCCCTGTGGGTGCAGCGGCTGATGGTGCACCCGGGCTGGTTCTTCGTGGCGTTCGCTCTGCTGGTAGGCTTGTTCTGGACCACCTATCGCACGCGGGTGCCGCTCTACTTGAGCCGCAGCAGCACCTGCGAGCGTGTGGCGGCCCTTCTTCCTGCTGCGAGCCAGGCTCGCTTGCTCGATCTCGGGTGCGGATTCGGCGGGGTGTTGCTGGCCCTGCATCGCTTTCGCCCTGGGGTGCGCTTGGTTGGCCGCGAGATCGCTCCACTGCCCGCCTGGATTGCGCAGTTGCGCCTGCTGCGGGTTCCGCTTGCCGACGTTCGGCGCGCGGACTTCTGGCAGGAGGACCTGTCGCAGTACGACCTGGTGTACGCCTTCCTCTCGCCCGAGCCGATGTCCGACCTCTGGTGCAAGGTAAGCCGCGAGATGCGGCCCGGTACGCTGTTCGTGAGCAATGCGTTCAGCGTGCGCGAGGTGAGCCCGGACCTCGTGCTCCCGCTAGCCGGCAGCCGTGGTGCCCCGCTCTACGTCTGGCGGCTGTAGTCCTCGCTCCCATGCAGCCGCTAGACGCCTGGGTGCGCAGCCTGACCAGCACCAACATCCCGGTTCTGCGCAAGACTGCTGCGGACCTGAAGCGGTTGCGGGTGAAGCAGGAGACTGCTACCGCACGCGAGCTGTCGCAGATCGTTCTGGGCGATCCGCTCATGACGCTGAAGGTTCTGCGCTTCTCGCAATCGCGCCTCAGTCGTCGCCAAGCTACCGAGGTCACGACGGTCGAGCACGCACTGATGATGCACGGCCTCACGAGCTTTTTCCGGGAGATGGGCGAGCCGGAGGTGCTGGAGCAGCAGCTCGCCTCCCAGCCCGACGCGCTGGCGGGCGCGCTGCGAGTCATCAGCCGCGCCTCGCACGCCGCCAACTACGCCCGCACGTTTTCCGCGGTGAGGCACGATATGGATGCCGACGAGGTGGTCACGGGGGCGCTGCTGCACGATCTCGCGGAACTTCTGCTCTGGTGCACAGCGCCGGCCGCGGCGATGCAGATCGAGCACATGCTCCACCATCAGCGCGGACTGCGCAGCGCGGCTGCACAGCGTGCCTGCCTGGGGTTCGCCCTGGCCGATCTGCAGCTTGCCCTGACACGCGCGTGGAATCTGCCCAACCTTCTGCAGTCCTTGATGGATGACAAGCAAGCCAACCTCCCCAGGGTGCGGACTGTCGCACTGTCGGCAGCCGTGGCCAGGCACTCGCACCAGGACTGGTTCGACCCCGCGCTGCCCGATGACTACACGGCGCTGAAGAAGCTGCTCAACCTCCCGCTGGACGGCGTACAGCGCTGGGTCCACCAGTCGGCCGTGCAGACTGCCCGCGGTTGGCGGCAGACGGGCGTGCGGCCCGCCGCCGCCTGGCTGCCGCTGCTGCCCGGCGAGTGGCCGCCGGAGCAGAGTGCCTCGCCGGAGGACCCCGGGGCGCCAGGGAAAGCTGCGGACTTGCGTGCCCGCGTGCTCGAGCAACTGTCGCACATGACGCCGGCGACCGGCGAGAGCGAGGTTGTCGCAGCGACCGCCTTCTATGCCCTCAACGCAGGGCTCGGCTTGCGGCGCCTGTGGTTTGGACGGACCAACAAAACCACAGGAAAAGTGGAGCCGTGGCAAACGCTTCTGCTCGATCCTGGCCTGCTGCCGGGAGAGTTGACCTTCGAACTGGGATCGGCTCATCTGTTCGCGCGCCTGATGGCGAAGGTGCAGGGGGTCTGGTTCAGCGTCCCGCTGCGGGGCAAGCTGAGCCCCTTGTTGCCCGAGGCCTTGCGCCCCAAGCTTGCGACACGGGACTTCTTCGCCATGTCCGTACACGTCAAAGGGCAGCCCTTCGGCTTGCTCTACGGCGACGGCGGGTTGCGCCCGGCCGAGCTCGACGAACAGCGCTATGGCGCGTTCAAAGACCTGTGCTTGGCGGCGGGCAGCGCTTTGGAACGGCTTGCCGCGTAGACCAGGCAGAAGGGGAGACACCGTCAGTGGTGCACCGCTGGTACATCAGGAAGGAGGAGGGACGGGTACGCGGACCGTACCCGACCGGCGCGCTAGTGCAGGACCGCCTGGTGGGAAGGCTGGCCGACACCGACCTCATCAGCCTGGATCAGGACGACTGGAGACCGCTCGCGGGTTGGCCGGAGCTCGTCGAAGCGATCAGCTTGTCGATGGCGCCACCCGCAGGGACTGATCCCGGCGGGTGGGTAGCGGAGCGGACTTACGCGCGGGTACGCTGGGCGGATCAGCGCAGCGGTGAGGATCGACGCGAAGACAGCCCCAGCCCGGAAGCCTCGGAAGCCAGCCGACGGCAGAGCGAAGCCGATCGGCGCGCGGCCCCGACCCCTCCGCCGTTGAAGCGCGCGCCGCGCTCAGGAAAAAGAGCTGACCTGTTCGGCGCCAACCTTCCGATCTGGGGCCTGGTGGCGGTCCTCTTGGGTCTGGTGGCCCTGATCGGCGTGCTGGTCTACCTGTTCGGTCCGGTCAATCCGGTCGCGGTGCAAATCCGCTGAGGGTCGAGCGAACCGTGCGGCGTGCTTGCCCCGGACGCTCGTCTTGTGCATCCTCTGCCCGCAGAATACGCCCGGCATGAAGCAACTCACATCCAGAGACAACCCTCTGTTCAAGTCCATCCTGCGGCTCGTGCGCTCTTCGCGCGCGCGGCGCGAGGAGGGCAGGATCGTTCTCGACGGCATACACCTGGTCCACGCCTATCTCGATCGATTCGGGCCCCAGGGGGTGGAGCTGGTGGTCAAGCGAGGCGCGGCGGGACATCCCGAGATTCTGGCGCTGCAGGGCAGGGCGCCCGCCGTCACGATGAGCGATTCGCTGTTCGACCAGGCAGCCCCGGTGCAATCTCCCGTCGGGATTCTCGCTCTGGCGCCGATCCCGCGTCCACCCGCCAAGCCCGTCGAGCCGGGCTTTCAGGTGCTGCTGGATGGCATACAGGATCCCGGCAACCTCGGCGCCATCCTGCGGAGCGCCGCGGCGTCGGGCGGCACAATTGCCCATCTGTCCGGCAGCTGCGCCGATGCCTGGTCGCCGAAAGCGCTGCGAGGCGGGATGGGCGCGCAGTTCCTCGTGGAGATCCGCCAGCATCCGCAGTTGGCGACGGTGGCGGCGAGCCTGGGGGTGCGCCTGATCGCCTGCGCAGCTGATGCGAAAGCGTCTGTGTTCGAGAGCGAACTAAACGGCGAGCTGGCGTTCATCATCGGCGGCGAGGGCAAGGGAATCTCGGATGAGTTGCTCGCGAACGCCCACCAGAGCGTCCGCATCCCGATGCGGCCCGGAATCGAATCGCTCAATGCCGGCGCGGCGGCGGCGATCTGCTTCTACGAGTGGGGCCGGCAGAACCGGATATCTCGCCACCACCCTTGACCGATTGTCAATTAGCCGAAGGCAGGCGTTGACGCAAGCGGTGCGCTGGCCTAGCCTTTCGATCCTGCCCATGCCCCGCGGGTTGCGCGGCTTTAACCGTTGTTCCACTCTCATTGTCGGAGGTGCGCATGGACCTGAGCCATTACGTCCGACCCGTTCCGCCGAAGAAGGCGGAGCAGCAGAACGATCCCGGATCAAAGCATCCGAATCAGTCCGGCGCGGGCCCGCAGTCGGGTGGGGTCGAGTTTTCGCCCGACGCCGTCAGGTTGCTGGCGCTGTTGAGCCCGGCCTTGCCACTGACAGCGCTTCAGGCTGCCTTTCCGCATATTCTCAACCGCCTTGCGGGCGTTTGGCACAAGCCCTCCAAGTTCGAGCGCTGCATGGAGGACCTGCTGCTCGATTCACGCGGCAACCGCCTCGGGTTCCCCTCGGAGATCGTGGCGGAGCTGACGGCGGTGCGGGAGTACCACCAGACCAAGTTGCATCCCAAGAAGAACGATCGGTGGTCCACGGTACGCGTTCGCTCTTGAGGCCCTGCCACGCTCATTCCCGGTAGGTTCCTGCTAGTGCGGCTCGATACCATGCTCGCAGTGTGGATCGTTCTGTGCTTGATGAGGTTGGTCCAAGCACCAGCCTAGTTCGGCTCAGCAGTCAGCCAGCCACGGCTTCCGTGCGTTAGCCAGCGAATGTGGGCTGTACGGGATCCTGCCGCCCCAGGAAGATTGCCATCCGCGAGCCATCTGCTTCTGTGAAGATCACCAGCCGGTTAGCTACAGCTTTGAAACTGAGCAGCGTCCTCGCGCTGCCGGTGGGCGGCGCGGCACTGCTGTACTTTCTGCAAGACCGGTTGGTCTTCAACCCGACCCGGACCCCGGCGGTCAGTCGCCCGGCGGGTTCCGATCACCGCAGGCGCGCACTGACGCTGCGCATGCACGATGGCATTCGAATCCGCGGGTGGTGGCATCGCCCCGAACTGGCTAAACCGGCGCCCGCTCCTGCGGTGCTGTATTTTGGCGGCCGCAGCGAAGAGGTCTCCTGGTTGACCGAAGTGTCGTCATCGTTTGCCGGCGCGCACGTTCTGGCCGTGAACTATCGAGGCTACGGCAACTCCGAAGGGCGCCCGTCGGAGAAAGCCCTGTTCTCCGACGCACTGGAACTGTACGACTGGCTGACTTCGCAGCCCGGAGTGGACGTCTCCCGTGTGGCCGTGGTGGGGAGGAGCCTGGGGACAGGGGTAGCGGCCTACGTTGCCGCACGCCGTCCGGTCGCGGCGGCGGTGCTCATCACTCCGTACGACTCGATCATGGCCATTGCACGACGGCGGTTCCCGTGGAGTCCCGTGCAGTTCTTGCTGCGTCACCATTTCGACTCGGTGGGCTTTGCGGGTACTACTCGCACCCCGGTGCTGGTGCTCATGGCGGAGCGCGATCATATCGTGCCACACGAGCATACCCTGAGGCTGATCGACGCCTGGGCCGGCGAGAAGCAGGTCGTGCATATCGCAGGCAGCGACCACTTCGACATCACGCTCAATGCCCACAGCTGGCGCGCAGTGCGCAAGTTCCTGCGCAGCCGCCTGGGGCATGGAGGGGGAGCGACGCCGAGCGAGGAAGCTCAGGCCGAGGTACAGCAGGCGTAGGGCCCACAAGACGCAGCACCATCGTCGCTGCAGAAAAATCCCGCTCGTAACTTCTGCGGCGCGT
>JBGPMS010000214.1:0-10032 GCA_041487115.1 Gammaproteobacteria bacterium | reverse complement strand
GTATAGCTGCCAAGGCCGGGGATCCCGAAGAAGGACTCGTAGACCAGACTGCCGATGAACAGGCTCGGGATGGCGACCACCACACCGGTCAACACCGGAATGAGGGCGTTGTGCAGGACGTGACGGAACAGCACGCGCCCTTCGGACATGCCCTTGGCACGCGCGGTGCGCACGTAGTCCTTGTTGATCTCCTCGAGGAACAACGTCCGATACAGGCGGATGGCGCCACCCATGCTTGCCAGCACGCCGATGGCAACCGGCAGGATGACGAAGCGCCAGGCGTCCAGGCCGATGCCGAACCCGGAGATCGGCACCAGGTGCCACAGCTTGCTGATCAGCCACTGCCCGCCGATGATGTAGAACAGTCCCGAGATGGACATGGCGGCCACGCACAGGACCACCCCGAGGAAGTCGACGTAGGTGGCCCGGAAAAAAGCCAGGATCAAGGCAAACGTGAGGCAGGCCGCGAGGCCGATCAAAAAGCTGGGCAGCGTGACCGCCAGGCTCGGCCACATCCGCATGCGGATCTCGTGCGCGATGTCGCGCCCGTCATCGGCACGCCCGAAGTCGAACCAGAACATGCTGGCGGACTTTTCGAAGAAGATGGTAGCGGTCAACTTCTGGATTCCCGGCGCCTTGGCGTCGAGCAGCATCGGCTTGTCGTAGCCGCGCTCCTCCTTCCACTTCTGAATCGCCTCCGGGGTGACGCGCTTCTGTCCGAGCTGCATGCGCGCCATGTCGTCGGGCGAGTTGACGAAGAAGAACAGGCCGAAGGTGAACAGGTTCACCCCGATCAGGATCGGGATCGCGTAGAGGATGCGCCGGACCAGGTAGGCGAGCACGATCAGGGAGCTCCCGGCACCGGCGTCAGCGCCCCCGAGCGTTCCCTGCGCCGATAGACGATCACCGCGGGCAGGATGGCGATCAGCAAAGCGCCCAGCGCTGCCAGAAGCGGCCACGCCACCGGCCGGTTCCAGTCGGTCTGCAGCCGTTCCCGGAGCACCGGATCGACGCGTGCATACTTGAGGCCGTTGTTCGCCATCTTGTTGGGCTTGCGGTTATACACCCACTGGTGGGCCAGACTGTAATCCTTGGGATGCAGGCCCCAGACCCACGGCGCGTCGCGCCGCAGGGTCTCGACCATCTGGTCGACGATCGCCTGCCGCTCCGGGCCATTCTCCATCTCGCGCATGCGCTCGAACTGGCGGTCGAACTCCGCGTTGGCGTAGTTGGAGGCGTTCTCGCCGCCGAACTTCACCTTGGCCTGGGAACCGTAGAACAGGAACAGGAAGTTCTCCGGGTCCGGGTAGTCGGCGTTCCAGCCCCAGAAATAGATCTGCTCGGTTCCCTTGCGCATCTTCTCCTGGAAGCGGTTGTAGTCGGTGCTGCGCACCACCAGTTGCACATTGATCTGCTGGAACTGCTTGACCAGCCAGTCCATCATGGCCTTCGCGCCGGCCGCCGCACCGGTGCTGTCGAAATTGAGGATCAGCGGTTTGCCGGTCGCCACTTCGACGCCATCGGGATAACCGGCTTCGGCCAGCAGCTTGCGGGCGTACTCCATCGGCTTGCGTTGAGGTTGGCCGTTGACCCAGTCGTACATGTAGCGATTGATCCCCGCCTCCCCGTCGCGGTAGCCGAAGATGCCCGGCGGTATCGGTCCTTGCGCGGCGATCCCGCGGCCATTGCGAAAGATGGAGATGGATTCCTCCGTGTCGATGGCGATGGAGATGGCTTGACGCAGCTTGCGCGCGCGTTCCGATTCGCCGCCTACGACCGGATCGAGCATGTTGAACCCGGTGTAGGCGATGGACGCGGACACCGAAGTCTGCAGGCGGATGCCCTGCTTCTCCATTTCCCCGGTGAGCTGCGGCTCGCCGGTGCCGGCCATCTGGATCACCTGGTCGAAGTTGTCCGACGTGATGCCCGAAACGTCGTAGTAGCCCTGCAGGAATTTGTTCCAGTAGGGAATGGCCTCCTTCTCCAGGCTGAACACCACCTTGTCGATGAAGGGCATGGTCCTGCCCGCGTCCCGGAGCAGTCCCGCGGCCTCGTCGCCCGGGGCGCCGTCGCCTGGGTAGGGCTCACCCGGGAAGTTCGGGTTACGCTCCAGCACCATCTGGCGGTTCGGGTTGTTCAGCGTCATCATGTAGGGCCCGGCGCCCACCGGATACCAGTCGAGGGTGAGGTTCCTGTCCGCCATGCCCGGCTGCGAGTAGAACCGGTCGACCTCGGCCGGCACGGGCGAGAAGAAAGGCATCGCCAGCCAGTACAGGAACTGCGGATACTTTCCCTTGACCTTGATCCGGTACGTGTAGCGGTCGACCGCGGTCACGCCCGAGAGCTCGTACTGATTGAGATCGAGATAGCCGCCGGGCGGGATATCTTTCGCGGCGACCTTGAGCTTCTGAGCGTAGTCCCCCAAGCCGATGATGTATTCGCTCATCAGCCCGAATATGGGCGAGTGCAGGCGCGGATGCGCCAGCCGCTTTATCTGATAGACGTAGTCGTCGGCGATCAGCTCGCGCGTACCGGTTTGCTTGAAGTCGCGCAACTCGTACACGTTCCGGACGTCTTCCAGGCCGAGCCGCAGGTAGACCGGCCGCCCGTCGGAGTCCATCGCGAACGCGGGGTGGGGCTGGTACTTGAAGCCCGGCTTGATGTGGATATCGTAGACGCTGTAGGCGATGCTCTTGGAGTCGACGCTCTCCGGCAGCGGCCGATCGTTCTTGTCGAAATAGGCGGGGTGGGGAATTTCCTGCGCCGCGAACGGGATCAGCTCGTAGGGCCGCCTGAGGTAGTGATACTGGAGCGGCGGCGTGTAGATGTTGGCGATCAGCAGGTACTCGTTCTCCGAATACGACTGTACCGGATCGAGGTGCTTGGGCCGCTCCATGAACGAGGCGTAGAAGATGTTGGCCTCGCGCTGGGACGCGGGGTAGGGGTCGTTCCACGGGTAGCTGCAAGCCCCGAGCAGCGCGGGCAGGAGCGGCAGGCAGGCACGGGCAAACCAGATCATGGCCCGCGCAGTGTACCCGAAACGTCGCGCCGGTTTAACCGTACAGGCCGATCCACCCGGACGCTGTCGGGATCGGACTCTCGACTATAATTCCCGCTTTGGATGGGAGAACGCAATGGGGTTTCTGAGCGACAAGAAGATGCTGGTCACCGGCCTGCTCAGCAACCGGTCCATCGCCTATGGGATCGCCAAGGCCATGCGCCGCGAGGGCGCCGCGCTCGCTTTCACTTATCAGGGCGAAGGCGTCAAGGACCGTGTCATGGAGCTGGCGGCCGATTTCGGCAGCGATCTGATTTTCCCCTGCGACGTTGCCAGCGACGATGAGATCGATGCGCTGTTCCGTGACCTGGGTGAGCGTTGGGACGGGCTGGACGGGATCGTGCACTCGATCGCCTTCGCCCCGCGTGAAGCCCTGTCCGGCGACTATCTGGACAGCATCAGCCGCGAGGCTTTCCGCATCGCCCACGACGTGAGCAGTTACAGCTTCGCGGCCCTGGCCAAGGGCGGTCTGCCCCTGATGCAGGGCCGCAACGGCGCGCTGCTGACGCTCACCTACCTCGGTGCGGAGCGCTCGATGCCGAACTACAACGTGATGGGGCTGGCCAAGGCGAGCCTGGAGGCGAACGTGAGATACCTGGCGTTGAGCCTCGGGCCCAGGGGGATTCGCGTCAACGCGATTTCGGCGGGGCCGATCAAGACGCTCGCGGCTGCCGGCATCGGCGGCTTCGGGAAGATTCTAGCCTACAACCAGAAGACCGCTCCGCTACGGCGCAACGTGACCACGGAAGAGGTAGGCAACGCCGCGGCCTTCTTGTGCAGCGACCTGGCCAGCGGCATCACCGGCGAGACCTTGTACGTCGACGCCGGATTCAACACGGTTGCGTTCGCCGCGATCGAGTAGGGTCAGCCGCCAGCCTTGTCGAGCTTCTTCTCGTCCACCTTGACGTCGGCCTTCTGCTTCAGGCTGGCCGTGCGTGCGGCGAGCGCCTCCTGGCCTGCGATCGGGTTGAGCTGCTGGGCCAGACCCTTGCGCTGCGCCGGATCGATGCTGTCGGCGTCGATCACCTTGCCGATCCGGTAGAGCACGAAGCGCCCGCCTGGCGCCTCCATACCGACATAGGCCGGAGGCTTGGATGCGTCGGCGCGAAACACAGCTTGTGCCGCCTGCGGGTGGAGCCCCTCGCGCTGCTCGCGTGAAACGATCTGCGGCGCGGACCATCCCGGTCCGGCATCCCCGCCCTTGCGCAGCTTGTCGAGCAGCGCCTCGCCTTCCTGCTTGGCCAGCTCTGCCGCCTTCTGCTGCGTCAGGAGCGCGACGATGTCCCCCCGCACTTCTGCCAGCGGACGCTGCTTGGCCGGCTCGTGCTCGACCACACGGGCGGAGATCAGCAGGTTGGGCATGATCTCGACGGCTTCCGTGTTCTGCTTGCGCTTGAGGACGTTGTCGGAGAAAACCGCGCGCAGGAACTTCTCGTTGTCCAGCAGCGGCGGCTCGCCACCCTGGCGCGTGACCCAGCCACTGACTTGCTTCTGCAGCTTGAACTTGTCGATCACCGGCTGCAGGCTGTCCGGCTGATCGTAGACCAGGTTACTGAACTCGTCGGCGTCCTGCGCGAACAGGCGCCCCGAGGTGCCCTTGCGGATCTCGTCTTCGAGCTTGGCCTTGACCGCTTCGAACTTGGGCGCCTCCGCCGGCCTGATGTCGTCGAGCTTGATCACGTGATAGCCGTGCTGGGTTTCGACCGGTCCCACGATCTCGCCGACCTGCATGCCGAACACGGCCTCGTCGAAGGGCTTGACCATTTTGCCTTGGGTGAAGAAACCGAGGTCGCCGCCTTCGCGCGCGGAACCGGGATCTTCCGAATTCTTCTTGGCCAGCTCCGCGAAGCCCTTGGGAGACTTTCTCGCTTGCGCGAGCAGCGCCTCGGCCTTCTCCTTGGCCTTGGCTTTCTGTTCCGGCGTAGCGGTTGCCGGGACCGCGATCAGGATATGGCTCGCATGGCGCTCCTCCGGCTTGCCGAGCTGCGCGGCGTGTCCCTTGTAGTAGTCCTCCAGTTCCTTCGGCGTGACGGTGATCTTCTTCTGCACCCCCTCCAGGGACAGGATGGCGTACTCCAGCTTGACCTTCTCCGGCAGCTCGAACGCCTTCTGGTGGGCCCCGTAGTAGGCCTGGACCTCTTCGGGCGTGACCTTGGCCTTGGCAGTGAACTGGGACGGCTCGAGCACGTTCTGGCTCACCTCGCGCTTCTGCTGCCGCAGGCGGTAGAGGCGATCGATCACGGTGTTGGGCATGAACGCGGTCCCGGCGAAGGCTGCACTGGTGCGGCCCACGATGAGGTCTTTGCGCATGCCAGCCTCGAACATCCCCTCGTTCATCCCCTGCGCCCGCAGCAGTTCTTTGTAGCGCAGCGCGGAGAAGCTGCCGTTGCCGTCTTTGAACGCCGGGATGTCGCTGATCGCCGACTGCAGCTCCGCGTTGGGCACCGTCATCCCCGACTTCAGGGCTGCGCTGTAGACCACCCGGTCGTCGATGAGCTGATTGAGAACCGCGCGGCGGACCTCGGGACTGTCGAGCATGGTCTGGTCGGCCTTCCCGCCCATCATCTGCCGCAGCTGCTCCTGGCGCTGGCGCAGCGCCAGGCCGAACTCCTGCTGGCTGATGCGCGAGCCTGCGACCCGGGCAACCTGGTCCGCAGGGTCTGTACCGCGGAAGTAGTAGTCGACGCCGAACAGCGCGAACGGCGGCACGATCAACACCGCCAGGACGATCTGGAGAAGTCGTTTGTGTTTCTGTATGAACTCGAACATGGGTCAGGGCTCGCTGCCAAAAGTGCCTGGCGTAAGCCAGGCTAAGCAAACAAAAAAGGCGAACCTAGGTTCGCCTTTGGGAAGCTGGCGGAGTGGACGGGACTCGAACCCGCGACCCCCGGCGTGACAGGCCGGTATTCTAACCAACTGAACTACCACTCCTCGCTGCGAGCGCCGCCGGACCTCACGGCACCATGACGCAGACCCGGGCTATCGTGTCTGCGCTGCCTTCCGTCCTGCTGGTGGGTGCTGAGAGGCTCGAACTCCCGACATTCGCCTTGTAAGGGCGACGCTCTACCAACTGAGCTAAGCACCCCTGTCGGGCTGCCCCAGACGCATCTGGTCCATCCAACTTTTCCACCAACCCACCGGCGGATCTGGCCAACTTCCGCCACGCTTTTCGGCGGCCCGTTGCGGAAAGCCGGTCAGTTTACCGAATCCTTGAGCGCTTTTCCAGCGCGGAACTTCGGGACCTTTGCCGCCTTGATCTTGATCGCGGCTCCGGTGCGCGGGTTGCGTCCGCTGCGCGCGGCACGCTTGCCCACGTAGAAGGTGCCGAACCCGACCAGCGTCACCAATTGTCCTTTCTTGAGCGAACCCTTGATCGCCGCCACCGCGCCGTCCAGCGCGCGGCCAGCAGCCGCCTTGGAGATGTCGGCCGACTTGGCCACCGCATCGATGAGCTCCTGCTTGTTCACGTCCACCCCCTTTTGGTCCCTGGTTGGTTGAATTGCGCGACGACAGAACGCTGCTGTCGTTTAGGAATCGCACTCACCCTGAAGACTCGAACCTCCCTACAGCTTGCCGGCATGCGGTGCCCGCCAAGCGCTAGAGGCGAACGGCGGGAATGTATCGCGGATCCGATTGAGGAGACGCAACCCTGCTCAACTTATATAGCAAGCGCAAAAAGCCCGTGTCAAGCGCTTTCGCAGCGGCTGCGGAGATACGGGATCGGAGCGTACTACGTTGACATGCAGTTGCGGCGTAGTCGAGGCGACTACGCCGCAGTGCAATAACGCCAGGCTTACGAAAGGCTCAGTGCTTGACGGCGATGGCCGCCTCTTGCGTCTCCACCGGCGGCAGAGCAACCGCCTCGGGCTTGGCCGGAAGCGGCTCCGGACGCCGCTCCAGCGACAACTCCAGCACCTGGTCGATCCACTTGACCGGATGGATGTCGAGGCGGTTCTTGATGTTGTCCGGAATCTCCGGCAGATCCTTCACGTTCTCTTCCGGAATCAATACCGTCTTGATGCCGCCGCGGTGCGCCGCCAGCAGCTTCTCCTTGAGGCCGCCGATCGGAAGAACCTCGCCACGCAGTGTGATCTCGCCGGTCATCGCCACATCCGCACGCACCGGAATTCCGGTCAGCACCGAGACCATCGCGGTGCAGATACCGATGCCCGCGCTCGGCCCGTCTTTGGGCGTAGCGCCTTCCGGCAGATGGATGTGGATGTCGTTCTTCTGGTAGAACTCCTCCGGAATGCCGAGCTTCTGCGAACGGCTGCGCACTACGGTGAGCGCGGCCTGGATCGACTCCTGCATCACCTCGCCCAGCTTGCCGGTGGTGACCATCTTGCCCTTGCCCGACATGACCGCGCCTTCGATGGTCAGCAGCTCGCCGCCCACCTCGGTCCACGCCAGCCCGGTGACCTGCCCGACCTGGTTGTGCTTCTCCGCGATGCCGAAGCTGTGACGCCGCACGCCGAGGTAGTTCGCCAGGTTCTTGGCACTCACCGACGTCTTCGAATCGCGCTTCTTCAGCACCAGCGCCTTCACCACTTTCCGGCAGATCTTGGAGATCTCGCGTTCGAGCGCGCGCACCCCGGCTTCGCGCGTGTAGTAGCGCACGATGTCGCGAATCGCGCTCTCCGAGACGTTGATCTCCTCCGGCTTCAAGCCGTGGTTCTTCAGCTGCTTGGTCAACAAATAGCGCATCGCGATGTTGACCTTTTCGTCCTCGGTGTAGCCGGACAGGCGGATCACTTCCATGCGGTCGAGCAAAGGCGCCGGAATGTTCATGGTATTGGCGGTGGCCACGAACATCACGTCGGACAGGTCGTACTCGACTTCCACGTAGTGATCGACGAAGGAGTGGTTCTGCTCGGGGTCGAGCACCTCCAGCAGCGCCGAGGACGGGTCACCGCGGAAGTCCATCCCCATCTTGTCCACTTCGTCGAGCAGGAACAGCGGATTGCGCACGCCGACCTTGGTCATGTTCTGCAGGATCTTGCCCGGCATCGAACCGATGTAGGTGCGGCGATGGCCGCGGATCTCGGCTTCGTCGCGCACACCACCCAGCGACATGCGCACGAACTTGCGGTTGGTAGAGCGCGCAACGGACTGGCCGAGCGAAGTCTTGCCCACTCCGGGCGGTCCGACCAGGCACAGGATCGGCGCCTTCACCTTGTCCACGCGCTGCTGCACCGCCAGGTATTCGACGATGCGCTCCTTGACTTTCTCCAGTCCGTAGTGATCCTCTTCCAGGATGGTTTCGGCCTTGGCCAGGTCCGAGCTGATCTTGCTCTTCTTCTTCCACGGCAGCCCGACCAGCGTCTCGATGTAGTTGCGCACGACCGTGGCCTCGGCCGACATGGGTGACATCAGCCGCAGCTTCTTCAACTCGCCCTCGGCTTTCTGCCGGGCTTCCTTGGGCATGTGCGCGGACTTGATGCGCTTCTCCATCTCGTCCAGGTCGGCGCCCTCTTCCATGTCGCCCAGCTCTTTCTGGATCGCCTTGACCTGCTCGTTCAAGTAGTACTCGCGCTGGCTCTTCTCCATCTGCTTCTTGACGCGCCCGCGGATGCGCTTCTCGACCTGGAGAATATCGAGCTCGGTCTCCATCAGCGCGAGCAGGTGCTCGAGCCGCCGGCGCACGTCGAACATCTCCAGCACTTCCTGCTTCTGCTCGAGCTTGAGCGGCAGGTGCGCGGCGATCGTGTCGGCCAGCCGGCCGGGCTCGTCGATGCCCGCGAGCGAGGTCAGGATCTCGGGCGGGATCTTCTTGTTCAGCTTCACGTACTGGTCGAACTGCGAGATCATCGCGCGGCGCATGGCCTCGAGCTCGGTGCTCTCCTCGGCCTCGGGCGGAACCGGGCGTGCTTCCGCCGTGTAGTGGGTCTTGAGGTCGGCGATCGCGTCGATGCGCGCACGCTGGACGCCTTCCACCAGCACCTTCACCGTGCCGTCCGGCAGCTTCAGCATCTGGAGGATATTGGCGACGGTGCCGGTGCCGTACATGTCCTCGGCGGAGGGCTCGTCCTTCGCGGCCGACTTCTGCGCCACCAGGAGGATGCTCTTCCCGGCTTCCATCGCCGTCTCCAGCGCTTTGATCGACTTCGGCCGCCCGACGAACAGCGGGATCACCATGTGGGGGAAGACCACCACGTCGCGCAGCGGCAGCAGCGGGAGGGTCAAGGTGTCGGCCCCGGTTTCGGTGTCAGTCATGTGTGGTTCACCTGAGAATTAGCACGCAACGATAGTAGGTGGGGCAGCCGCAGGCATATTGCAAGCCGCGGCAGAAGTCCATGATAAGTCACGCGTTCCCAGTCTGCCGCGCCCCGCGGCACACACAGGAAGGCGTCTCTTACTGCGCCGAGCCAGCCACCTTGGGCTGGTCCGAGTAGATCAGGAGGGGCTTCACGTCGCCGATGATCGTGCCTTCGTCGATCACCGCTTTTCTAACGTTGTTGAGGGAGGGGAGGTCGAACATGGTGTCGAGCAGAGCCTGCTCCAGGATCGAGCGCAGCCCGCGGGCACCGGTCCGGCGCGCCAAGGCCTTGGTTGCGACCGCCTTGAGCGCTTCGGGCCTGACCTCGAGTTCCACGCCCTCCATGGAGAACATCTTCTGGTATTGCTTGAGCAGTGCGTTCTTGGGCTCGGTGAGGATCTGGATCAAGGCCACCTCGTCGAGCTCATCCAGCGTGGCCACCACCGGCAGGCGGCCGACGAACTCGGGGATCAGGCCGTACTTGATCAAGTCTTCCGGCTCCACCTCTTTCAATACGAGGCCGATGTCCTTGCGGTTGTCTTTGCTGCGCACCTCGGCGCCGAAACCGATGCCGCCCTTCTCCGAGCGCGCGCGGATGATCCGGTCCAGTCCGTCGAACGCGCCGCCGCAGACGAACAAGATGTTGGTCGTATCGACCTGCACGAACTCCTGGTTCGGATGCTTGCGCCCGCCCTGCGGCGGCACCGAGGCCACGGTG
>JBGPMS010000213.1:0-10052 GCA_041487115.1 Gammaproteobacteria bacterium | reverse complement strand
ATCTACATTCTGTTCTCGTTCAATGCGCTGATGACCCAAGATACACAAGCCACCGCGACGTTGGCCTTGCAGCCTTGGACCCGTGACGTCGGCCAGATGGTCGTCTCACCCGGAGATCTCTACCAAATTTTCGAGCGCGGCGTCGACAACGTAACCGATCAGGACGGACTGGTGCGATTTGGCGACCTGAACGATGACTACGCCAAAGGCAAGAGCCGCTAGCGCCGTACTCGTGTCCTGTAACGGTGACTTCGGCGGTACCACTGAGCGGCCCCTCTCGGGCTGGGGTGAATGGTGCTGCCGAGGGAAACTACTACCGGACCCGACGTAACCGTGGCGCCGTACTGTTGAAAGGTGAGAACCATAGGCTGCGAGGGGCTGGAAAGGTGCGAATGCTACCCGACCCGCTGGGCAGCGACGGGAGGCGGGCCTCGCGGTCTCAGGCTGGCTGCCTCAGCCCCTCCTCCAGGATGCCCTTTCGGGGGCGCGGATAGGGGGGCTGTGCTATAGTGCAGGGTCCCGTGTGGACCGAACAATGCAGCGGAGAGATGCCCGAGTGGCCGAAGGGGGCGCCCTGCTAAGGCGTTATACGGTTTACCCCGTATCGAGGGTTCGAATCCCTCTCTCTCCGCCAGACCTTGCGCTCGCCGCAACAAGCTGCGCTTGGCGCCAGAAATGGCGCTTGCAGCTGCCGCCTACGGCGCGCGCGTAGCGAATTGTCCCTCTCTCTCCGCCAGACCTTCGCTGCTGCTCGCGCGTGGTTCTCTTCTCACAGTGCGACGCACATCAATTCTGCAGGCGCGAGTCGAGGTTGCCGAAGAAGCTGCCGAAGTTGGTCAGGATCTGCACGCACTTGTCCTTGTCACCCCAGTTCTCGAGCTCTGCCTGCAGCATCACCTCCGACAGCTGGGCTTCGGCCTTCGTTCTGCCGCGCTCGTCCTTCGCCTGCTTGGCGATGTACTGGCGGGAGAGATCGACGGATTTGTTCACCAGCTCGTCCTGCGCCCCACAATGGGACGCCATGACGGCGAGCTGGCCGGACCAGACGGCGAAGTTTTCCAGCGGAGAGCTGCGGCGCAGATCGGGCACGTCCAGGTCGGCGCGGGCGACGAGATAGGTGAGGTTGCCCAGGATGCCCGAGGCCACCGGCAGGATTGTCGAGCAGCCGCCCGGTGGCTGCTTCATCTCGGTGGCGCCGTAGCGCTGGGACTCGAGCATCAGGGCCGCCGCCTTGGCATACAGCTCCTTGTCCTTCGCCAGCATCTGCAGTCGGGCAAACCCTAGTTTCAGCATCGACTCGGCGTCGTCGGCGGTCATCCCGCAGCGCTGGGCAGCGCCCAACGCCACCCCGAGGCGCGATGCCTCTTGAATGACGGGCGGCGGCGGTTCGGCGGGCGTTACGACGTTGGTATCGTCGGCGAGCGCAGTGGCCGACACCAGCAGGACTGAGGCGAAGCGGACGAGACGCATGGCAGGCTCCCGAGAATATAGCCCCCATCTCAGGGGGAGCGAAAGGAGATTGTGCTAAGGGCGCCGGAGGGGTTCGTGGACGCGTTCATCTTTCACCTGCATCTTCTGCGTCATCCGATTCGTTGCGCTCCTGGCTGTGCAGTCGCCATGCTTTCACCAGCAGCGACAGCCCGATCCAACCCGCGATGATTCCGACGGGGATCGCGACCAGCTCCGCCCACACCATGCCCAGAACCGCGAGTACGATCAGCAGGACGCCCACCTTGAACATCACACCGGCTTCCGCTGGCCCTAGTATGCGCCGGTTGGTTATTGCCGCTCCCACGGTGTTGCCGATACGCAGTGCACCGGCGGCGGCCCGGCTGGCGCTGCCACCACCCGGCCGAGCAAGGCCGCGACGTACCGGCGTCCCGGGCACGCTTGGACGCACCCGGTTGCGCCGATTCAGCATGATCTCGGTGGCGCGCTCCAGGTCATTCGAATAGGTATCTTCCATCTGGCGGGCGAATGCTTCGTTCTCGACCGCGACATCCAACTCGTAGTTGCCGATCCGACTGGCAAGATTGAGATTCGACGAACCGACTCGCGCCCAATGGCGATCGGCTACCGCAGTCTTCGCGTGGATCATGCGGCCGTTCCACTCGAAGATGCGCACGCCCGCTTCCAGCAGAGGCCGGTAGCCCGCCCGCGTGAGCGGGCTGAGCATGGGGATATCGCTCGAGCCTGGCACGAGCAGCCGCACATCTACCCCATCCATCGCGGCAGCGCGCAACGCCTGCACGTAGGTAGCTGAGCCCAGGAAGTAAGCATCGGTAAGCCACAGCGTGCGGCGGGCGGCGGTGGCGATCAGCTGGTCCAACCGGTACAGGCCCGAGAGATTGGGCTCGCTCGCCACCACCGACAGGAGAACCTCTCCGGCCGGCGCTATCGTCTCCGCCGGCGTCAGCTCTTCCTCCGGGATCGGCGGGCCGATCTCCTTCCATACTCGGGCGAAGGCCCGTTCTACGTCGGCCACCGCCGGTCCGCGCAACTCCACGCCGGTGTCGCGCCACGGCTCGATTCTACGTGCGGAATCGCCAAGCCAGCGCCGGCTCACGCACAGCCCCGATACAAACGCGATGCCGCCGTCCACGCAAATGGATTTACGATGGTCCCGCGACAACCATCCAAACGGGCTGTCCAGGCGCGGCGGGTTGAAGCAGCGCACCTCGCCACCGGCATCTAACAGAGGCTGCCACAGGCGGCGCGACATAGACGTCCCCAGCCAATCGTAGATGAGGCGTACCTTCAATCCCGCGCGGGCGCGCTCGGCCAGCGCATCCACGAACTGCCGCCCGACCTCGTCGTTGCCGATGATGTAGTTCTCGAAATAGACCTTGCGCTTGGCAGCGTGGATCGCCTCCAGCCAGGCAGGGTAGTTCTCGGTGGAGTCCTTGAGCAGCCGAAGGTTGTTGCCGGGCGTGAGAGGCGTGCCGGTGGTGCGCAGAAACGCCTGCTCAGTGAACCCGCGCAGGACAAAAGCTTGCGTGCTCGGAGCGGTCTTGGCGGGGGATGAGACTTCAGTGGGCACGTTGGCGGGCGCGGATGGAAGGAGGGCGCGGCGGAAGGAATTCTACTCCGGGCCGCGGTGACGAGCGGTGTACCGCTTCGCGGGTTGCGAGGAGGGTCCACACAGACGCAGCGACCACGCCCGGCTCACCAAGCCATCCTCTCGCTGGCAAGTCGGGGCAGGAGCGCGGGCTCGTTCTTGGCCGGCCCAGTGCCACTCTGCTACAATCTGCGCCGCAGTGCGCCCGTAGCTCATCTGGATAGAGTACTTGGCTACGAACCAAGGGGTAGGGGGTTCGAATCCCTCCGGGCGCGCCACCAACTGAAAGGCTTGCAGCGATGCAGGCCCTTTTCGTTAGCGGCAACGTAGCTCGATCGTAGCCACTTCTTTTGGCTTCACCTCTCCTCCACAATTATTCGATCTCAACCCGCTTTGTAGCCGGAAGCCCCAGGTTTCCGTTTATCGCCACGGCTGAGGTCGCGCCTGCGCTTTCTTGAATACGCCCACGATCAGCGCGGCGGCACCGATGAGAAATGCCGCGACGACATACAGTCCCACGGCCTGGCTGCCAAGGTGATCTTTCGACCAGCCTATGAGGTAGGGCCCGAAGAAGCCGCCCAGGTTGCCGAAGGAATTGATGAGCGCAATGCCGCCTGCCGCGGCTGTGCCGGAAAGAAAAGCGGTGGGGAGCGACCAGAAGGCGGATACGCCGGAGAGCAGGGCGCCCAGCGCCAGCGAAAAGGCGACCAGCACGATCGCGAGCGAGCCTGCCGAATTCGCGCCCAGCGCGAGTCCGATCCCCGCGAGGATGGCAGGCGTCGCCACGTGCCAGCGGCGTTCCATCGTGGCGTCGGAATGCTTGCCGTTGGCGAGCATCGCCACACCTGCGACGGCGTAGGGAATCGCGGACAGAAAACCGATCGTCACGATGTCCTTGACGCCCGCGTCCCTGAGCGACTGGGGTAGCCATAGCGTCACGCTGTAGACTCCCAGCGCGAAGCAGAAGTAGACGAGCGTCAGCACCCATACTCTGTAGTCGAGGAGCGATGGGAGGAATCCGTGGTGCCCTGCCACGCTTTCCTTGGCCGCGTGATCGCGCACCAGGTTCGTCAGCACGAGCTCGCGGTCGGGCTGGCTCAGCCACTTGGCTGTCTTCGGACCGTCGTCGAGGTAGATCAGGGTCGCGCACCCGATGATGACCGCCGGCAAGCCCTCCAGCAGAAACAGCCATTGCCATCCCGCGAGCCCGTGCGTGCCGGCAAAGGTCTTCATGATCCAGGTGGAGGTCGGGCCGCCGAGCACGCCGGTCAGCGGCACCGCGGACATGAACGTGGCCGTCATGCGATTCCGATACGCGGACGGAAACCAGTAAGTGAGATAGAGGATGATGCCGGGGAAGAATCCCGCTTCGCCCATGCCAAGCAGAAAGCGCAGAAGATAAAATCCGGTTGCAGTCTGGATTCCCAGGGCGCGGGACATCGGCTCCACGTACATGAAGGAGGCGGAGATGACGCCCCACAGAATCAGTATCCGCGCGATCCAGACGCGCGCACCGACGCGCTCCAGGATGAGATTGCTCGGCACTTCGAAGAAGAAATAGCCGATGAAGAACATGCCCGCACCCAGCCCGTAGATCTCGTCGCTGAACTTGAGGTCGGCCGCCATCTGTAGCTTGGCGTAGCCCACGTTCACGCGGTCCAGAAACGCGACGATGTAGCAGACGAACAGAAACGGGATGATCCGCCAGGCGACTCTTCGGTAAACGGCGGCGTCGGTGTCGGTTGCGGCAGGCGCGGGTGCGGTGGCCGTGGTCATTTTCCCCCCATTGTTGTGTTGTTGTAGAGCGGCACGCAGCGATCCAATCCGGGTGACGCAGGGCATTTGCGCCCACGCAAGAAGACGCGTGGGCGCTCGCGCAGCCGTTTTTCGACAATCCTTTAGCGGTTGCCGGTGAGCAGCTTCAAGTCGATCGACTCCGCCATGGCCTTGTAGCCGGCGTCGTTGGGGTGAAGATGATCGCCGGCGTCGTAGATGGCCTGGATGTAGGACGGTCGGCTCGGGTTGCGCACGAGCGCGTCGAAGTCCAGCACGGCATCGAGGTGCGGCCGCCGAATGTGAGGGGCTTGCCCGAGACTGCCGCGATCGCGGATCCTTTGTCGGCCAGGGCGACGTGCGCCGCGCCGATCTCGAGCGGCCTGTCGCCGTACTCGTTCGAGAGCACGACGCGAACCTGCTTTCCGCCGATGCTGACCGTGGCCATCTGGCGCACGGTCTGATTCCAGAGATTTCTCGGCACCTCGATGGGCGCGAGAAAGTCGGCGTCCCAGATAGGCTGCGGACTTGCCGTCCAGGTAGCGATCCAATCGTCGGTGCCGGCGCCCTGGGCGATCGGGATCGGCGCTTGCAAGGCAATGGCCAGTACGGCCCAGAATGCGACGGCCATGAAGTGTCTGCAGTTCATGCGTCTCCTCCCCGATATAGTTAGTTGAAGCGTTGCCGGCGGCACGCTCCAGTCGAGCTTTGCCGGCGCCGGCCGAATCCCACGCTCAGCCGGAGCCTATTGATAGCACCATCCGGGTCGCGGCGCCAGCCGTCCTATAGGGAGATCAGCCAGAATCGGCGCGCCAGGATAATTGCGGAGGACCGAGGCGCGTGGCGCGCCGTGCGGAACTTTGCTTAGCGCCTGCCTAAGACGCAGATCTCGGAGTGGCTGGTCGGCTTGGTTCGCGAACTACAGGCGGCTCGACAGTTGCCCGAGCATCCAACTCCTGGCGGTAGTAGTTTTCCAACTCCGACACGAAACTCTTGACGTTGCCTTCGACGCAAAAGCGCTTGCCCAGGCGCGCGCGGTAAATCAGAGGGAACCGAGGCTTCTTGAACAGCGGCCAGCCCTTGCTCAGAAATGTGCTGTTGGCCTCGATCAGTACCGTTTGCACCGCCGCCCCGGAGCTCTTCGCTATCAGCGCGAAGCCGCCCCTGAAAGCGTTGATGGGAGGCCGGCGCGTGCGCGTACCCTCCGGAAATACCAGCAGCTGATGTCCCGCACGCAGTTGGTCCGCCGACTGCCGTACCAGGCTTATCGGCGCGTCATTGCGAATGTAGCCCGACAGTCGCGCGCCACCGCCGAGGAAAAAGCTATCCCATATCTCGGCTTTCATCAGGCAGGCGGTTTGCGGCAGGCGCGAGATGATGAGAACGGCATCGAGCAGGGAGGGATGGTTCGGCGCGATGATGATCGAATGCTCGCCGCGAAGCTGATCGAGCGCAGCCAGGTCGACATGCACCAGCCCGCTGGCCTTGAGCAGTGCCAGGAAGCCGCGAAAATGCGCGCCCGTCATCGATCGTCCCACCCGCACGCCGAAGCGGCCAGGAAGGAGGGCGTGCAACAGCGTGCAGACCAGATAGCCTAGCGCACACCCGATGCCGAAGTACAGGTAGCCGAAATAGAGCACGAAGTATTCGTAGGCCAGGCGCCCTGATCGACCCAGATACCCAATCGGCGCCTTCGTGAAGCTGTCACGGGGGGAGCCTTCCGGATTCGTGCGGTCGTCCCGTACCTTGTGCCGCGAGGGCGGAAGCAGCCAGTGGTCTCTTTTTCTTGATTTTTGCATTTTTAAAGTGGCCTGTGATGCAGCGACAAGATCGCTGCCTTGTGAATCGCCGGCGCGCAATGCCGGGTGACAAGCGTCAGTCCGGCTGCCTCATCGAACAGACGACTTCGACCTCCAGCAACAGTTCCTGGCGGCAGATGTCGGCTTGCAGATAGACGATTGAAGCGTACGGCCCGAAAGCTTTGCGCAGCGGCGCTTCGACCACGGGACGGAGCTCCGGTCGCCGCAGGTACACCTTGAACAGCATCTCGGTGGCGGCAGTCGCGTCGACGAGACCCTGCTTGTGGGCCTCCGCCATCACGGTACGCAAATTGACAATGGTTTCGCCGGCTTGCGCGTGAGCATCACCTGCATGCTGGCTCAAGTGCCCGAGGATGCTGGCGGTGCCCGAGACGTAGAGTTGTGACGTGCCGTTCCAGGTGGCGAACAGCGCGCGCGAAAACGTAGGGCCCCTGGGTCCGTATTGCGCGGGGTAGGAATAGGGGTTGACCTGCCGCGGGTTCTCGACCGGCGTTCCGGCGCGGCGCGCGGCGAGAAAGCAGATGACCGTGTTGCCCGGACGCTTTCCCACGGCGCTTGCCGCCGGCGCATTGCCCTTGATGAGGCGGCCTTTGGCGACGAAGGCTTCGAAGATCAGGCAATAGTTGCTGTAGATCAGCGTGTCGTAGTCCGCGTCTGCGCCTTCGTCGATTTGCAGGCAGCCGAACAATACCTGGTCGTCGCGCGCAACGCGGATGCGGCTCGGCAGTTCGGTGCGCACCGGCGCCTGGCTTGTCCACAACTCGAAGGCGCGGTCCACGCCCACCGTCGGCATGTCCACCCAGGCGAAGGGAACTTTCCCCGCCTGATGGTCAGGATCGGGGTTACCGAAGCCGACATAGCCGAGCACGGCCCCGGCGGAATCGGCCAGCGCGGCGCCGATATCATCCGCTGCAACGTAGCGCAATCCTGCCCTGGTGAGCGTTTGCTGCCTCATGCGTTCGCCACCGTCTCGCCTCGCAGGTCGTGTATCGCGTGCTTGCACCGACGCCACGCGCGCAGGGTGCGCATCCGGTTGAGCGGACTGATCAGAGGGAAATTGATGCAGCGCATTTAGCCGCCGGTTCCTGGGTGAATGTGGGCAGACATCGAAGCACTCCCGTTTCGAGCCGCAAGCGCGCGGCCAGGCCTACGGCCCCGAGAGGTACCCTTGAATCTTGCTGCGCTGTAGCCGAGCATTGCCCTCTCGGCGGAAAAAATTATAGAGGGTATTTCCATCCGTTTATGTGCGCTATCGCACAGATAGCCTCGAGTTGGCGAAGATAATGGTCCTGGCGATCTCCCCATTTGGAAGCCGGCCTGTGCGTTTATGGGGCCTCGGAGCACGCTGGCGACCTTCTACGGAAGCGGGCCCGTCAGTAGATGGGAGTGATGCCCCGTCGACAAGGCTCTGCGAAGAGCGGTCTGGCTCGTGGGCCAGCCTGGCACGCCCGACATCGCGCTGGCACGCACCAAGGACGGCGCTGGCCGAGGCGTGGGGCGGGAGCTCGGTGCGCTGCTCAACTTGCCGGTGGAAGAGGTGGGGGCGCCAAAGGTGATCAAGTTGTAGGGGATGGGTTCGGCCTGCCCAGGCTCACTGCTGGCGGCGCGAATTTCCATCACGGACCACCGAATAACGAGCTAACCTCGCGACATCTTTTGCATGAGAGGTGAAGCATGGCGATTACAGGATTGGTTCTTCAGGGCGGTGGCGCGCTGGGGGCATTCGAGCTGGGCGTCATCGAGTGCCTGTTGGACAGCGGGATCAAACCGGACGTAGTGTCGGGGGTCTCGATCGGAGCGATCAACGCCACGGTACTCTGCGGCAGCCGACATAGCGACCCACGGGTGGGTCTACGCGAGCTGTGGGAAGACCTCACCACGCCGAGCGTGCCGCTTCAGCCTGACGTGGTCAACCGGAGCATGTCGCTGTTCGGCAATCCAGGTATGTACCGGCCGCGCACCGACTATCTCAACATTCTGGGTTGGACCAGCTTCTATGACACGCACCCCTTGGCAAGGACTCTCGAGAAGCACGTCGATTTCAACCGGCTGGGCCCGGCGCATTTCGAGCGGGAGCCTCACAGTCCCGCCCCCAGGCTGATCCTGACGGCAACCAATCTCCTCACCGGCCGGTTGGAGAAATTTGACAGCCGGCGGATGCAGATCACGCCGTCGCATGTCCGGGCGAGCGGGAGTCTGCCGCCGAGCTTCCCGCCGACGCTGGCGGTATCCGAGGCGGGCGGCACCGAGCAGCTCTACTGGGATGGAGGGCTGTTCGACAACACGCCTTTGTCCAAGGTGATCAGCGCGCTGCAGGAGAGCACCGATCCGCACAAGATCATGTACGTCGTCAACTTGTTCCCGTCCGCCGCGCCGGTTCCGCAGAACATTCATGAGGTGGTAGCGCGGGTGATGACGCTTGCCTTCAGCAACAAAGCCGAAAAGGACCTCGAGCGCGCTCACCAGACGACCGAGATGATTCGGTTTGTCAGCGAGCTGGAAAAGATCATGGATCGGCACGATGATTTGCGGCGGATGAAGGAACACCCCGGCTTCAAGACCCTGAAGCAGTTTCAGGCACCCATCCAGATCGTGGAGCTCACCAACCATGATGTGAGCGGCGGATCCGATTTCTCGGCCGCGGGGATCGATGAGCGGCGCCGGAGGGGGTACGAAGCCGCCGCGGAGCAGATCCGGAAGGCACCACTGGCGGCTTGAGGTGGGGAGCGGGCAGACGCAATGCGAAGCTCTCGCCGCTCTGTGCGCTGACGAAGCTCCTCGGAGGAATGTCAGGGCTTCAGTTGTCCGCCCATTTCGCCGCCGCATTCGCCGCCGTATGGACGTTGACGTACAGATTTCCCGTCTGGATGGCTGCATATTGCGCATCCGACAGCTTTGCGTCGGCAGGAGCCGTGTACGTGTCTCCATCCTGCGGCAGCGCGATGGTCACCAGGTCGTTCTGGCCGGCTGCCGCTGCATGGACGTGTGCTGCGGAACCAGTCATGCCCGTCGTCGTCACACTGCCGCCAACCGATCTGTCGGCGCCTACGATGATCGACCCGCTGCCAGAGCCCGCGCTCTTGACTGGCGGAGCTGCCTGATCACCCGCCAGCGCCACCTTGACGTCAGCCGCGACAGCGGTGCTCGAGTAGGTGCCGAACGCGCACATCGCTAACGGAATGGTATTCATCGAGACCTCCTCCTGTGCAGTTATGCAGATGATCGTGAGGACTGTCGATTTAACCGTCGAGTCGTTTGCACTCTGCCGGGGCGTCGCGCGCAATTTGTCCAGCCAGACTCTTGTTGTCCGGCCAAACTCTATGGAACGCGCTATCCGAGTGTGCAGCATCGCGCGCGTAGCCCGCGCAGTCTGTACGCTCCCGCACATACAATCGTGGGTT
>JBGPMS010000212.1:0-10062 GCA_041487115.1 Gammaproteobacteria bacterium | reverse complement strand
CATGCGCTGGTCGTGAGCGATAACGGAATGAACGACAAGGGCAATCGCCGCGTTTCCAACGGGGCCGAGAAACTCTTCGACTTCACCGAGAAGGGTCAGGACGCGGGCTTTCCGGACAAGGAAGGCCTGAACTTCGTGAACATCAAGCGCTACGGCCCTGACGTCTATCGCGGAAACAAGTTCGACAGCACACGGCCGAATCCTCAGCTTTACATCGGGGACAAGCCATTCGTCCCGACGCTGCCTCCGTATCGTTTCATCGACCATTCGATTGGGGTTCGGGGCACTCCGCTGATCGTGGCCAATCCCAACCCCAACGGGTACATCAACCCGGTGATGGAATGGGACACCAACAACCCGATGGACGGATTGTCCTGGTCGCCGAAGGCCTTCGGTGCTGGCACGGACACGATCTTCACCGCCGTGTTCGGCATCATCGACAACGGTCCGGAAAGCTTGCGCCCGATGTGGCCGGCGATCGTGAAGATCGAGTTTCTCAACCCGACCGGCATCAAGTGGTCGATCTTCGCCGAAAACATCGAACCGGGCCCCAATGCTTACCAGAAGAAGGAAAACCGGGGCGGGTTCGAGCGCACCAACGACGTCGAGTTCAGCAACGACGGCAAGACGATGTACGTTGCGGACTACGGCGAGCTCTACGTGAACTACCAGATGGAATCGCCGTTCTACACGACGCCGAAATCCGGGGTCGTCTGGACCATCACGAAGGAATAAGCCAGGTCAATCTCCCGTCCCGGCGGCACCAGTCGCCGGGATGGGATTTTTCACTACCGGTTTTCTCTGCGAGCGACGCGAGCGTCCAGCTAAGCCGTAGCTACTGAGTACCGGGGTGCTTCTCGCGCAATTCCAGAAGAATTGGGTCCGACGCCAGGTTCGCACCGTTCACCGTCACTGTGGCTGCGAACGTTCCGTCGTCCAGTTCGCGCAGATCCTGCAGCACGATGCGCTTGGACTGGTGGATCATGCTGGCCAGCAAGGCATTGAGCCGGTCGCGCACCGCGATGGAAACGGCGGCGTCACCGGGCATTCGCAAAACGCCATCGGGACGCACGCGATACAGTGACTTCCCCGAAGGATTCTGCGGTTCGATCCAGAACCGGCACCAGCCTGCCGAATCACAGCCGCGAAACTGGGCCTCCACGGGTTCGTCATGCCCTGGGTGGAGCGCGGGAGGTTCCGCGCAAATTGTCATTGGAACGGACAACAGGCCGAGGAATGCGGCGGCAAGCAGGCTCGGTGACGCCTTGAGCACGAAGAGCATGAACGGCGCTATGACGCCGACAGCAAACTCGATCGGCGCATCCTCGGGATGCGTCCTTATCAGAACGTTCGGATGTGTGCGATGATTCTGTGGATGTCATCGTCGCTCAGCCGTGTCTCCCACGCAGGCATGTTCGCAATCTTTCCCATATAGGCGCCCCCCTTTTTGATGATCAACATGAGATAGGCGTCGGGGAGCTGGTCCATATATTCCTTCTTCGCCAACGTGGTGATGACGGGACTGAATCCGCCGCTGTGTCCTTCGCCTCCGTCACCCCTGGTACCGTGGCATCCAGCGCACATCTGCTCGAAGATTTCCTTCCCCGTGCGCGGATCGCTCTGTGCTGTGGCCGCCATCGGCACGATGGTCAACAGCGTTGCCATGACTGTGATCGGATACTTCATGCGCGCCCTCGAAACTTCGATAACAGCCGGGTTGACGGATAGGAAAATCCAACCGTATCACGTGTCGCGGAAGGGCTCAAGGGCGAGCGGGCTCCACCGCCCCGCCTGCTGCGCAGGCACCCGATTCTCCACTCCTTCTCTCCCTCCTCCCCGACCACTTCGTGGTCACCCCTCCTCTGGCAGGAGGGGAAAGATTCTTTTCTCCCCGCCTTTTCAAGGCGGGGTGGCGCGAATGCGACGGGGTGGTTGCCGCCTACATACTGTGGAACGCGAGGCCCGTAGCGGTCACCTGAGCGCGCAGGATCGCCTCATAGGCACGCTGGCTGGCCAGGCTCATCAGGTCTTTCGATTTCAGCCTGAAAGTGAGCGGGTCGTTGTAGTCCAGGTAGGCGAAGAAATAGCGCGACCAGTACGGCGCCACCAGCTCGATGCCCTTCTCGCGCGCCGCGACGCCGACTACGCGCAGGAACTTCTCGTCGAGCGGCGCCCAGAAGCTGTACGCATCGCGTGCGAATACCGCCGGGTTCAACATCTCGGCGTCGGCCGCTGGGTTGAACGCTTCGGCGCCGCCAGCCTTGTACAGCCAAGTCTCGCTTATCACGATGCGCTTGTCCGGATCGATGGCGCGGATGCGGTCGGGCCAGGCCAGCAGCCGATCGAGATTGCTCTGCCCGCCGCCGGCGAGCGGGTAGAGGTGCAGGTCGATATAGCTCAATCCCTTGATGCCGGCGAAGGCCGCCGCGTACTCGAAGTCGTTCCATAGCCCGGAGCCGGCGCCGAGGAGCGTGGGGAACGAGCCGAGCTGCTGCGAAAGCGTATCCACGCTGCGCTGGATGTAGTTGCGCCAATCCTTCACTGTCAGCTTCAATCCGGCGGAATGAGTACGCGGCTCGGACACCAGGGTGAGATAGTCCGGCTGCAACGCCAAAAGAATGGCCTTCAGCTCCTCGAAGCGTTCGCGTGCGAAGCGCTGCTTGGTCAACTTGTGGTAGTAGGGTCGCGCGTCCACCGAGGCGTAGGCGGGCAGCAGGGTGTCGTGCTCCACCAGCAGCTTCATCCCTCGGGCTCGCACCTCGTTGGCGAGGTTGGCGTAGTAGTCCAGGAACGGCTGCGGATCGCGGAACCCCGGCGTGAGCAGCGGGTAGCAGATCTGCAGCACCACTGCGTCTGCGCCGAGGCTCTTCAGCGCGTCCAGCTCGCGCAGCGTGCTCTCGCGCTGCGCGTCGCCCAGGATGATCTCGCCGCGCTGGCAGCTGGCGCTGAGTAGCGTGGCGGCGCGGATCGGTGCCTTACCGTTGGAGACGGGCGGTAGCCGCCGTCCAAAAGCGCTGAGCTGTGCGTCCAGCTCGCGATACAACTCCTGGTATCTCTTTGGTGCGCTCTGGGCGAGCGCCGCGTGGGTCACCGCGAACGAAGCGAGTGCCAGCAGGATTCCCGCGCCGAGTTTGCGTGCAGACATTTTCTGGTGCTGCTCAGCTCAACCGGACCGGCAGATGCCGAAACCCGCGAAACCGCACCCGGCGATCGCGCTCCGGCGGGCCGGCCAACTCCAGGCCCGGGAACCGGGGCAACAGCCGGCCGACTGCAACGCGCGCCTCGAGCCGCGCGACGTTCATCCCGGCGCAGGCGTGATCGGCGTGTCCGAAGGCGATATGGCGGTTGGGCTTGCGGCCCACATCGAGCCGATCGGGCTCGGGAAACTGGGCGGGGTCGCGATTGGCGGCACCCACTCCGAGCGTGATGAACGTGCCGGGGCCAAAAACGCGGCTGCCAATCTCGATCGAAGCGGTCGTGACGCGATTGTTGAGCTGCAGCGGACTCTCGAAGCGCAACAGTTCCTCCACCGCGGCTGCGACGAGCGCAGGCTCCGCCTGCAGCCGCTCCAGCTCGCCGCGATGCGTGAGCAGAGCATGCAGCCCGTTACCGATGAGGTTGGTCGTCGTCTCGTGTCCGGCGTTCAACAGGAAGATGCAGTTGTGCAGGAGCTCGGCTTCGGTCAGTCGCTCGCCGTCGATTTCGCCCTGGATCAGCCGCGTGAGCACGTCGCTGTGAGCATCTCTCGGGTGCCGCCGCCGATCCGCCACCAGCACTCTCAAATAGTCCAGGAACTCGCACACCGAGCGGTTGCCGCGCGCGAGCACTTCCGGGTCGGGCATCGGCTCGAGCGCGGACAGGATGGCGAGCGACCAGCCGCGCAGGGGCCCGCGCTCGTGCCGTGGAACCTCCAGCAGGTTCCCGATGACCTCGATCGGGATGCGCGCGGCGAAGTGGTCGATCAGATCGGGCTCGGCTGCCTGCGCCAGGTCGTCCAGCAGGCGATCGACCAATGCCGCGACGTCGCTTTCCATGCGGGCGATCGCCCGCTGATTCAGCGCGCCCATGATCAGGCGCCGCACGCGAGTATGCAGCGGCGGATCGTTGAACACCAGGCTGGTGGTGTGGTGCTGGTAGAGCGGACCGTCGCCGAACTTCGGCGCGAACTCGGCTTTCTTGTCGGAGCTGGCACGCGAGTCGCGGTACATGCCGACTACATCGGCGTACCGCGTCAGAAAAATCCCACCTCCTTCCAGCTCGTGCACCGGATCGTGGCGGCGCAGCATCGCGTAGTAGGGGTAGGGATCGTCGATGAAGTCCGGCGGGACTCGCAGGAGCTGGAACGCGCGCGCGCGTGACAACTCCTCCTGCGCCACCGTCCCGCTCACAGCTTCGCCAGTGCCTGCTTGCCGCCCTTTGGCAAAGCCCACGTCGCTCACGGATAGCCGAACGGGAGCGGATACGGCCGCCCGAAGGGCCGCCCCGCCCGCACCGTGTGCACCGGCTCGAGCCAACGGGTTCCCTCGCGCGTGTTCTTGCGCGTGTCCACGAAGGTTACCGGCGCCTCTACCAGTTCCAGGATCGACACATCCGCTGACGCGCCGACCTGCAGGGTCCCGAGCAACTCTCCGCGCCCGATGACGCGCGCCGAATTGATCGTGGCCATCGCCACCACGTCTTCGAGGCTGAACCCGAGGTTCAGGAACTTGCTCATCACCCAGGGCAGGTAGGGCATCCCTGGCGTGTTGCCGCTCAGCGCGTGGATGTCGCTCCCGATCGTGTCCGGTGTCAGCCCTTGCGCGAGGGCAGGCTCGGCCACCGTGTAGTCGAAGCTGCCGCCGCCGTGCCCCACGTCGATCAGCACGCCGCGCCGCTTGGCCTCCAGTGCGGCCGGCAGGACCTTGCCGTTCTGCACGATGTTGTTGCCCGCGCCGCTGTAGGTATGGGTGAGGATGTCCCCGGCGCGCAGCAGGTCGAGCAGGTCGGACAGGCCGCCCGGCGCATCGCCGATGTGGCACATCACGCGTGCGCCACCGCCCGCGCGCTCGGCTGCGGCGATGGCGCGCTTGAGCGGCTCGAGCCCGTTGACGCCGACGACGCTCTTGGTCATGCGCACTTTCACGCCGATGGCCACGTCCGCGTTTTCCGCTACAGTCCTGGCTGCGGCCTCCACGTCCATGTAGTCCAGGTTGAGCGCTTCGCCCACCGGGAAGCCCGCCAACCCGATGCTCGAGATGTGCACGAAGGCGAAGATGCGCGAGCGCGCCTGCGCCACGACGTAGTGCTTGAGGGCCGAGAAGTTGTTCGCGCCCGCATCACCGGCCGAAACGTAGGTGGTGGTCGCCGTGTACGGCACCAGCTCGTCGGCCGGCAGGCCGATGGCCGACGCCTGCGGATAGACATGCGCATGCATGTCCACCAGCCCCGGCACCACCAGCTTGCCGCTGGCGTCGATCGTCTGCAGCGCGCGTTCGGAAGGGATGCTGGCCTCGACCGCGGCAATGCGCCCCCAGCGGATGCCCACGTCCCGCCGCGCGCGCAGTCGCTGACTCGGATCGATCACTTCCCCGCCGCGGATGACGAGATCGAACTTCTCGTCCGCGCTTGCCCGCAGCACGCCGCCAGGCCAGGCGGTTGCGATCGCGGCCGCCGTCACCGCCCGTAGAAAGACGCGGCGATCAGGTTGATCCACGCTCCTCTCCTTCGTCAGCCCTTGCGCGAGCAAACACGCCGCGCAGACACGCGCATACCCCGGCAGCAGACTACGCTGCCGTACACCGTTCAGGAAGTGGGGTTGCTATCCCTCGTACTTGAACGATAGCAGCACGCGCGTGCGGAAGGCGACGACCTTCCCATCTTCGACCTTCATGTCCTGCTTCACCACTTCCGCGATGCGCAGATCGCGCAGCGTTTCAGCCGCCCTCGCCACGGCGTTGGACGCGGCCTCCTCCCAGGACTTGGGGCTGGTACCAATCACTTCGACGACTTTGTAGACCGGCTCCTGCGAGCTCTTCTTGGCCTTGGCCATGACACTCCTCCGTTGGTTGGTGGCGTTCCTTCAAGCTTGGATCGGGACGACCCGCAACCATGTTACCGCGCCGGAAGGCCTAAGTCTCGCGCGGGGTAGGCCGGGTCGGTATCTCCCTTCGCCGGTCGGGAGAAGGGCTGGGGATGAGGGAGTCCGCCTCGGTCCGCATTCCGGCGGACAAGGTATCAATCGACCACGACCACCAGCTTCCCGGTGGCGCGGTTGTCCTCCATGTACCGATGCGCTTCTGCGATCTGATCGAAGCGGAACACGCGGTCGAGGTTCAACGGCAGCCGCCCTTCCTCCACCGCGCGCACGATCCGCTGCAGCGGCGCGGTCGAGTTGGCCGCGGTGACGATGTGCGTGGTGTAAGTGGTGAGCCGCACGGTCGATGGGATCGCCGGCATGGGTTCGAACTTCTCCAGCGCCCACGCGTTACCGAGCAGCCCCGCGTAGCAAACAATGCCGCGCGTGCCAGGGCACTTGAGCGAGTCGAGCAGCGTGGACGTGCCGATCAACTCCAGCACGGCGTCTACGCCTTCCGGGAACAGGCGCCGCACCTCGGGCGCGATCTGGCCGGAGTCGACGATGACGTGCTCGGCGCCGGCCTTGCGCAAGGCGTCGGCCTTGGCCGGGTTGCGAGTTGTAGCGGCAAGGGTGAGCCCCATGTCGCGGCCGAGACAGATGGCGGCCATGCCAACCGAAGACGTGCCGCCACGCACCACCAGAACTTGTCCGCGCTGAAGGTCCAGCGCTTCGACCAGGCAACCCCAGGCCGTCAGGTACGTCTCCGGAATCGCGGCGAGCTGATCCCACGGCAGCGAGGTTTCCACCGGCATGACCTGCTTCGCCGGCAGCAGCGCGTACTCGGCGTAGCCGCCGTCGAAGTCGCGGCCCATGCCACCCATGACGGCTGCAACCGTCTGGCCGGGCGCGAGGCCGGAGTCGGCCGGATCTTCCACCGTACCCACGCACTCGATCCCGAGCACCCGCGGGAACTTGACTGCCGGACCCGAGTGGCCCTGCCGCGTGTACATCTCCGAGCGGTTCAGGCCGAAGGCCTTCACGCGCACCAGAACCCATCCCGGCCGTGCCGCAGGGCGCGGGATGTCGCGCACCTGCAACACCTCCGGCGGACCGGGTTGTTCGACGACGATGGCTTTCATGAGCCAGCAGGCAAGGTGAGGGTCCGGAAGAGGTTGAGGTAAAGGTACGAAAGCATAACTTGATTACGTACGAGGCTCAGCCTGAGTCAGGTTACGGCGAGCGGCGGCAACCACCCCGTCGCTTCGCGCCACCCCTCCTTGAAAAGGAGGGGAGAAACAGCTCTTTCCCCTCCTGCCGGAGGAGGGGTGCCTGCGCTGCAGGCGGGGTGGTGGGAGCCTGCCTGCGAACCACCGCGTCGCTACGCGCCACCCCTGCTTCGAAAGGGGGGAGAATTCGGGTGCCTGCGCAACTCGGACTCAGACGCCGCTCGAAGCCCTCTGCTTCGCGCTCACGCCGAGCGCCTTCGCCACACCTGCCCCGTACGCGGGATCGGCCACGTGGAAGTGCTTCAGCTGCCTCTGCACGATGGCCTCCGGCACGCCGGTCATCGCCTCCGCGATGTTCCTGAACAGCCGCTCTCTCTGCTCCGCATTCAACAGCCGGAACAGGTTCCCTGCTTGCGTGTAGTCGTCGTTGCCGTCGCGATGGTCGTAGCGAGTCGCGTCGCCGCTGATCCTCAGCGGCGGCTCCGCGAACGACGGGTCCTGCGCCGCGCCGCCCACCGAGTTCGGCTCATAGTAGGCGTCCGGATCGCCCGTCTCGCTGCCGAAGAACCGCATCGCACCGTCCTTGTGGTAGTTGTGCACGGGGCAGCGCGGGCGGTTCACGGGGAGCGCTTCGTAGTGCGTGCCGAGCCGGTAGCGGTGCGCGTCGGCGTAGGAGAAGATCCGCGCCTGCAGCATCTTGTCCGGCGAGAAGCCGATGCCCGGCACCACGTTCGACGGCGACAGCGCGAGCTGCTCGATCTCCGCGAAGTAGTTGTCCGGGTTGCGGTTGAGCTCCATCACGCCGACCTCGATCAGCGGGTAGTCCTTGTGTGGCCAGACCTTGGTCAAGTCGAACGGATTGAAGAGCATTTTCTCCGCGTCGCGCTCGGGCATGACTTGCACCTTGAGCGTCCAGCGCGGGAATTCGCGCCGCTCGATCGCGCCGAAGAGATCCTCCTGATAGGTCTCGCGCGACTTGCCGATGGCCGCCTCGGACTCGCGGTTGGTGAGGTGCTCGTGACCCTGTTGGGTCTTGAAGTGGAACTTCACCCAGAAGCGCTCGCCAGCCGCGTTCCAGAAGCTGAACGTGTGGCTGCCGAAGCCGTCCATGAAGCGCGGGCTCGCCGGCACGCCGCGATCGGAGAACAGGATCGTGACCTGGTGCAGACTCTCCGGCGACAGCGACCAGAAATCCCACATCGCGGTGGGCGAGCGCAGGTTCGTCTTCGGGTGCCGCTTCTGGGTGTGGATGAAGTCGGGAAACTTGAGCGGGTCGCGCACGAAGAACACCGGCGTGTTGTTGCCGACCAGGTCCCAGTTGCCTTCGTCGGTGTAGAACTTCACCGCGAAGCCGCGCACGTCGCGCTCGGCATCCGCCGCGCCCAGCTCGCCGGCCACGGTCGAGAAGCGCGCGATGAGGTCGGTCTTCTTGCCGATCTCCGAGAAGATCCTGGCGCGGGTATAGCGCGAGATGTCCTTGGTAACGGTGAGAGTGCCGTAGGCGCCCCAGCCTTTCGCGTGCACCACGCGCTCGGGAATCCGCTCGCGGTTCTGGTGCGCGAGCTTCTCGATCAACTGGTAGTCCTGCAGCAGCACCGGGCCGCGCGGACCTGCGGTCTCGGAATTCTGGTTGTCGGCGATCGGTGCACCGGCAGTGGTGGTCATCGTTTTCGGGCTTGGGGGTTGCATGTGGATCTCCTGACGGGTTGGCGAAGTCGTGGCAACGGATGCCAAGCGTAGGTGCTGGCACCCGATCGGTCCAACCGAATGTTTTTGTCGTACTGATCGACGAGCTCGATCAGGAGATCAGATCGAAATCCCCGTCCAGCACCTGATCGAGCCGCCCGGTGCGCCAGCCCGCCACGCTGTCGCGCACCAGCGGCGAGGGCAACTCCCGGTAGCGGCGGACGATGCTGTTCGCGCCCGGCTGCGCGCTCATGAGGCAGGCACGCGCGAGCTCCGCTTCGGACTGCGCGGCCGGACGCGGTGTGAACGGCTGCGGCATGACGCGCACGCGCGCCGACTGGCGCAGGAAGGAGCCATCGGTGTCGGGCAGCTCGAACACGTGGAGGCCCGACTCGCGGCGCAGGATGGCGTGCGCACCCAGCCCGCTGACCGCCATCAGCAACGCGAGCGGGCCGGCCTGCTGTGCGCCATCCAGCAGCACCTGCGAGCGCATCTGCCGGTTGTGCGCCCAGCGCTGGTACATCTGCGCCAGCGCGAGCGGCCAGGGATCGTCTGCCTTGGATGTATCGCCCGCCACCGCTTCGACGGCGAGGAACGCGTCGGAGCCAACGCCGGCGTCGAGGTCCTCCAGCGCCGCGGTCAACAAGTAGAGTTGCTGGGCCAGGGCCGACAGCAGCGTGCGCGGGGCTCCGGCTTTGGCTGCGGAGCGCGACGCCAGGCGGCCCGACAGCGAGCGCGCTGCCCGCGCTCCGCTCTCGATGCGGTCCGCCAGCTCGATATGGGCCAGCACCTCGAAACGAGTGTCGCTGTTCCAGAAGCTCGTGCGGCCCATCTGCTTCAGCCACTGTTGCTTGCGCTCGATCCAGTCCGCGCCGTCGAGCCGTGCCGCAAGCAGCGCCAACCGCTGCTCGAGGAAGCGCCGCTCGTCGTCCCGGCCGGTGGCGGACAGAACCAGGGGCGGTAGAGACAACTCCGCGTCCGGTGCGACCGGTTCCGGTGCTGCAGCCGGCTCCGCGTCGGGGTCGACGAACTCGACTTCAATGGCCTCCCCGTCGCTGCGCACGAACAGGAATTGATCGCCCTCCGGGAAGCGGT
>JBGPMS010000211.1:0-10136 GCA_041487115.1 Gammaproteobacteria bacterium | reverse complement strand
TGTGAAGCCGCTGGAAGACGCCGACGAGTTTGTCTGCGTGATGGATACTGAAGCCAACCTCGCGGTCGCGTAGGGAGGAGGCGAGCGCGCTATCTGCACAATGACAACGACTGCTGTGGTGGACGGGTTGCGTGGGAGGAGCACTTCAAGAGCACCTCAGGTGCACTTCATCTGAGGATCTCGCATGGTGGGGGGATCTGATACAGGTCATGAGGTGTCGCCAGATAGATAGCGAATGCGTGACTCCACGAGCGGCCTAGCCGATTCGGGTTACTCAGATTCTTATCTGAGCGAGCTCCCGCGGGGTTCCCTCTGCAACGGCATGCGTTGCTAAACCAATCTGAGATTACTCTGTTACCCGGAAGTATGCATCTCGGGCAATGCTCCTGATGAACGGCCCCGGCTTTTAGAGGGGGTCAACAAGGACGAAGCCGATTCGGAAGAGCGTCGCGAAGAGGAAAGTCAGTGGTTGCGACTGACCCTTGGCGCTCTACAAGATCGGTTGACGCGACTCACCGAGCTTACGCTTACCGGATGTGCGGCCCGATGCCGCGGCCTCATTGAAGCTAGAACGGGAAGATGGCGGAGCTGATCTTCGCTTCGTTTTTCACGAGGGGAGCACCAGGATGGGCACTCAGGGCAGTTCCCATCAGGTCCGTTGTCCGCTTGGGGGCAAACCCAGGAGACAGCTCTTGGACGTGCACTGCTATCGGCTCGAAACGCGCCTCGCGCTGGCGAACGACGCGGTCGGGGTCGATTCCTGCCGGCCGTTTGCGCAACGCAGCAATATCTGTCGGTAACGCCGTCCGGCCCTTCTTGATGCACCGGTAACGCATTTCGTGCAATTATGAGTACTCACGCGGGGAGGGGTTTCTGGCCCCCAGCGCTGCAGAAGAATCAAGAACAAAGACCCCAAGAACGAAGACTTAACACTAGGGAGGAGGCGACATGATCCCATCGGCGTTCGAATACCATAGCCCGCGCTTGCTCAAGGACGCGATCGGCCTGCTGTCGAAGCTCGGCGATGATGCGAAGGTTCTCGCGGGCGGACACAGCCTGCTGCCCCTGATGAAGCTGCGCCTTGCTGCGCCCGCGCACCTCGTGGATCTCAACCGGATCGACGAGCTGCGCGGCATCCGTGAAGACGGCGGCACGCTGCGCATCGGAGCGATGACCACCGAGAACGACCTCATCGCCTCGCCGCTTCTGGCGCAGAAGTGTCCGTTGCTGCCGGAGGCGGCGCGCCAGATCGCCGATCCGCAGGTGAGGAACCGGGGAACGCTGGGCGGAGACATCGCCCACGGCGATCCTGGCAACGACCATCCTGCCATCTCCCTGGCGCTCGACGCGAGCTTCGTCCTGGCTGGTCCGGCGGGGGAGCGCACCGTCCCTGCGGACGGCTTCTTCGTCGCGATCTTCACCACCCAACTGGCGGCGGGCGAGATCCTGAAAGAGATTCGCGTGCCCAGCTTCGCTGCGGGAACCGGTTACGCCTACTGCAAGCTCAAGCGCAAGACCGGGGACTTTGCGACCGCCGCCACTGCGGTCGTGCTGCGCATGAAGGGCGGCGTGGTGGAGAAGGTGACGATAGGGCTCACCAACCTCGCACCGACGGCGATCCGCGCGAAAGCCGCGGAGCAACTGCTGGCGGGCAAGGCTCTGGACGACGCGCAGATCGAGAAGGCGGCACAGGCGGCGATGGCGATTTGCGATCCTGCCGAGGACTTGCGCGGCGACCGCGAGTACAAGCTGCACATGGCGGCCGAGATGACGCGCCGCGCGCTGCGCCTGGCGCGCAGCCGGGCCCACTGAAGATTGCGGGGAGGAGCGATGGCCAAGACACAGATCAAACTCAAGATCAACGGGCGCGCAATCGAGGCACTGGTCGAGCCGCGCACGCTGCTGATCCACTTCCTACGCGAGCAGCTCAACCTGACCGGCTCGCACATCGGTTGCGAAACCAGTCATTGCGGTGCCTGCACCGTGGACCTCGACGGCAAGTCGGTGAAGTCCTGTACCGTGCTGGCCGTGCAGGCCGACGGCGGCGAGGTTCTCACCGTCGAGGGGTTGCCGGTCAACGGCGCGCTGCACCCGTTACAGGAAAGCTTCATGCAGGAGCACGGCCTGCAATGCGGGTTCTGTACACCCGGCATGCTGGTGCGCGCCTACCGTCTGCTGCAGGAGAACCCGAGCCCGAACGAGGAACAGATCCGCGCCGGCATGGCGGGCAACCTGTGCCGCTGCACCGGCTACCAGAACATCGTCAAGGCCATCCAATCCGCCGCCGGCAAGATGTCGGCGAAGGCATGAGGAGAGACAAATAATGAACGCGCCAATCGCTGAACGCGAAGCGAAGCTCGCCGGCCTGGGTGTGTCGCGCCTGCGCAAAGAGGACCCTCGCTTCATCCAGGGGAAGGGCAACTACGTCGATGACGTGAAGATGCCGGGGATGGTTTTCGCCGACATCGTGCGCAGCCCGTATGCGCATGCCCGGATCAAGAAGATCGACAAGTCGAAGGCCTTGGCGCTGCCGGGGGTGCTCGCGGTGCTCACCGCCGACGATCTCAAGCCGCTCAAGCTGCACTGGATGCCGACGCTGGCCGGGGACGTGCAGGCCGTGCTGGCCGACGAGAAGGTGCACTTCCAGATGCAGGAGGTGGCGGTGGTGATCGCGGAGGATCGCTACATCGCGGCCGATGCCGTGGAGCTGGTCGAGGTGGAGTACGAAGAGCTGCCCGCGCTGGTGGACCCGCACAAGGCGATGGCGCCTGGGGCCCCGGTCCTGCGCGAAGACCTCGCCGGCAAGACCGCAGGCGCGCACGGCGCGCGTACCCACCCCAACCATATCTTCACCTGGAAGGTGGGCGACGCGGACGGCACGGACGCGGCCTTCCGCAGCGCCCCGGTCACCGTCAAGGAGGAGATCAGCTACCCGCGCGTGCATCCGTGTCCGCTCGAGACGTGCGGCTGCGTGGCCTCCTTCGACAAGGTGCGCGGCGAGCTCACTGTTTACATGACATCGCAGGCGCCACATGTGGTGCGTACCGTGGTGACGCTGCTCTCGGGCATCCCCGAGAGCAAGGTGCGCATCATTTCCCCCGACATCGGCGGCGGCTTCGGCAACAAGGTGCCGATCTACCCGGGCTACGTGTGCGCCATCGTCGCCTCGATCGTGCTGGGCCAGCCGGTCAAGTGGGTCGAAGACCGGATCGAGAACATCTCCTCCACCGGCTTCGCGCGCGACTATCACATGACCGGCGAGCTGGCCGCGGACAAGGACGGCAAGATCCAGGCGTTGCGCGTACATGTGCTGGCCGATCACGGCGCCTTCGACTCCTGCGCCGATCCTTCGAAGTATCCGGCCGGCCTGTTCCACATCGTCACCGGCTCGTACGACATCAAGACCGCCTTCGCGCAGGTCGATGGGGTGTACACGAACAAGGCGCCTGGCGGCGTGGCCTATCGCTGCTCGTTCCGCGTGACCGAGGCGGTGTATCTGATCGAGCGCATGGTCGACGTGCTGGCGCAGAAGCTCAACATCGACAAGGCCGAGATCCGCTTCCGCAACTTCATCCGCAAGGACCAGTTCCCCTACCACTCCGCCCTGGGGTGGGAGTACGACAGCGGGAACTACCAGCCGGCGCTGCGCAAAGTGCTCGATGCGGTGGACTACGCGGGCCTGCGCCGGGAACAGGCGCAGAAGCGCGCCAAGGGTGAGCTGATGGGCATCGGCATCGTCACGTTCACCGAGATTGTCGGCGCCGGCCCATCCAAGATGTGCGACATCCTCGGGGTCGGCATGTTCGACAGCTGCGAGATCCGCGTGCACCCGACCGGCAGCGCGATCGCGCGCATGGGGACCATCAACCAGGGGCAAGGCCACCCGACTACCTACGCGCAGATCATCGCCACCGAGCTGGGCATCCCTTCGGACGAGATCCAGATCGAGGAAGGCGACACCAGCACGGCTCCCTACGGGCTGGGCACCTACGGCTCGCGCTCGACGCCCGTAGCCGGTGCGGCCACCGCGATGGCGGCGCGCAAGATCCACGCGAAGGCGAAGAAGATCGCCGCGCACCTGCTGGAAGTGAGCGAGGCCGACCTCGACTGGGAGATCGACCGCTTCCAGGTGAAGGGCGTACCGGACCGCTTCAAGACCATGAAGGACATCGCCTGGTCCGCGTACAACAATCTGCCGGCCGGGTTGGAGCCGGGGCTGGAGGCTGTGCACTACTACGATCCGCCCAATTTCACTTTCCCGTTCGGTGCCTATGTGTGCGTGGTGGACATCGACAAGTACACGGGCGAGACCAAGATCAGGCGCTTCTACGCGCTCGACGATTGCGGCACGCGCATCAACCCGATGATCATCGAGGGCCAGATCCACGGCGGGCTGACCGAGGGCCTCGCCGTCGCCATGGGGCAGCAGATGCCGTTCGACGAGCAGGGCAATCTCCTGGGCAACACGCTGATGGATTATTTCCTGCCCACTGCGGTGGAGACGCCCCATTGGGAGACGGACTTCACCGTTACGCCGTCGCCCCATCACCCGATCGGCGCCAAGGGCGTGGCGGAGTCGCCGCACGTGGGCAGCATTCCGTGCTTCACCAACGCCGTGGTCGATGCGTTCGCCCATCTGGGCGTGACGAACCTCACCATGCCGCACAGCTCGTATCGTCTCTGGAAGACAATCCATGAGCTGGGGCTGGACAAGCAACCCTGAGCCGGCGCGGAGCGAGGCCCGAGAGCAGGGCGTGCCAGTCGAAGATATCGAACGCGAAGTCGGCCGGGTCCAGGCGGGCCTGGCCGCCAGCGGCTACATCGCCGACGAGGATCTCTCCACCACGCTGCTGCTGGCGGAGATGCTCCAGCGCCCGCTGCTGCTGGAAGGTGACGCCGGGGTGGGCAAGACCTCGATCGCCAAGGCGCTGTCCGACGCCTACGACTGCCCGCTGATCCGGCTCCAGTGCTACGAGGGGCTGGATGTGAATACCGCCGTCTACGAGTGGAACTACCAGCGCCAGTTGCTCGCGGTGAAGCTCATGGAGACCGGGCCCGGCGGCGATGCGCGGGCGCGCGAAGCGGAGATCTTCTCTCCGGAGTTCCTGCTGCCGCGCCCGCTGCTGCGCGCCATCCAGGAGCCAGAGCCCTGCGTTCTGCTGATCGACGAGATCGACCGCGCCGACGAGGAGTTCGAGGCTTTTCTGCTGGAAGTGCTGTCCGACTTTCAGATCTCCATTCCGGAGCTGGGGACGATCCCGGCGCAATCTATTCCGCGCGTCATCCTCACGAGCAACGGCACGCGCGACCTGAGCGATGCGTTGCGCCGCCGGTGCCTGTATTTCTTCGTGGACTTTCCGAGCTTCGAGAAAGAGTGCGCCATCGTCCGGGCCAAGGTCCCAGGCATCGACGAACGTCTTATCGACCAGATCGTTGCCTTCGTGCAGGGCTTGCGCAAGCTGGAGCTGAAGAAGCCGCCGGGCGTTGCCGAGACGCTCGACTGGGCCGCTGCGCTGACCGGCTTGTCGGTCTCGGTGCTGTCCGACCAACCCGAGGTCGTCCTGCGCACGCTGGGCTGCCTGCTGAAGACGCGCGAAGACCGCGGTCAGGTCACGCGCGAGGTGGCGTCGCGACTCGCGGCAGGTGCGAGATGAGCACGAGCCAGATGAGCGCGATGACGCAGGGTGTCGGGACGTATCCTCTGTCCGAACGCATCATCGCCTTCGGTGGCTTTCTGCGCGAGCGCGGCTATGCGGTGGGGCTGAGCGAGGAGGCGGAGATGCTGCGCGTCGCCGATACCGTCGGGTTGCTCGATCGGCAGCGCCTCAAGCTGGCGTGGCGAGTGCTCGTGTGCGGCAGCGCAAGCGATTGGAACCGTTACGATCCGCTCTACGACCGGTTCTGGCAGCCGCGGGAACGGGCCGGGCGGGGAACGGTCCGAGTGATCGGAGCGGCACCGCCGCGCACGCGCAACCTGGCCGAAGTGATCGCCGGCGGCGAGGCCGGCGAGCAGGCGGGCCGTCAGGCCGCACCGTCCGACGTTGGGACCGGCGTGGAGGGCGCCACGTCGGAGGCGCCGATCACGACCGGCGGCGCGAGCCGAAGCACGGCTCGCACGCTGATGGACTTCCGCCATTTCGCATTGGCCGAAGCAAGCGGGCTGGACGAGTTGGCGGAGCGGCTGGCGCGGCGCATGCGCCGCAGGCTGTTGCGCCGGCGCGAGCTGGCGCGGACGGGCCGCCAGCTGGACTGGCGGCGCACCGTGCGTGCGAGCCTCCGCTTCGGCGGCGAGCCGATCGACCTGCGTCGGCGGCGACGCAAGAAAGTGCTCCCGCGCCTGGTGCTGGTCATCGACGCCAGCCGGTCCATGCAGGCCTACGTCTATTTCTTTCTGCGCTTCGCGCGCGGGCTGGCGACAGCGTTCAGGGATGCGGAAGTCTTCGTGTTCCACACTCATCTGGTGCCGGCTACGGACCTCCTTCGGGAGCGCGCGAGCGATCGTCTGCGCGAGAAGCTCGACATTCTCGGCCAGAGCTTCTCGGGCGGCACGCGGATCGCCAGCTCGTTGATCGAACTGAATCGCAAGTTCAAGGTCATGCGCACCGGCCGCAGGCCGCTGCTCGTGATCCTGAGCGACGGCTTCGACACCGACGAGCCGGAAGAACTGGTCGGCGCGCTCAAGGCGCTGCGGGCACGTGCACGCCGAGTGGTCTGGCTCAATCCGCTCAAGGGCCAGGCCGGATACCAGCCGGTGGCGCGCGGCATGCAGGCAGCGCTGCCGTATATCGACCTGTTCGCGCCGGCGCATAATCTCGCGAGCCTGCTCGCGCTGGAAAGCGCGCTGACCCGACTTTAGGAGAAACGCCCATGTTCTCGAGCAAGCAAGTGTTCCAGCTCGCGGCGCAGTTCGAGCGTGAAGGTCGCGCCTTCGCGCTCATCACGGTCGTGCGCTGCGAGGCGCCCACCTCGGCCAAGCCCGGTGCCAAGGCCATCGTCGATGCGGCGGGCGAGATCCACGGCTGGATCGGCGGCGGCTGTGCGCAGCCGGCGGTGATCAAGTCCGCACGCCAGGCCCTGGCCGACGGACAGCCGCGCCTGGTCCGCATCAGCCCGGGGACCAGTGACGACGCCGTGGAGGGGATTGTCGAGTTCGGCATGCCTTGCCATAGCGGCGGCACCTTGGACATTTTCGTGGACCCGGTGAACGTCGTCCCGAGCCTGCTGGTGATCGGGACGTCGGCGGCCGGGTGTGCGGTTGCGGCCTTCGCGGCAAACAGCGGGTTCGCCGCGACCATCGCCGGATCGGGTGTTGCGGTCGGGCGCGTGTCCGACGCGGTCGTAATCATCGACAGCTTCGAGCGCGCGCGCGGGATCGAAGCACAATTCGTGGTCGTCGCCACGCAGGGCAAGCGCGATGAGGAAGGGCTCGAGCTGGCGCTGTCCACCAAGGCGCAATTCGTTGGTCTCATTGCAAGCGAGCGCAAGGCCGGGAAGCTCAAGGATATGCTGCGCCAGCGCGGGCAGAGCGCGGAGAATCTCGCGCGGATCACGGCGCCTGTCGGGCTCCCGATCCTGGCACAAACGCCAGAAGAGATCGGAGTGTCGGTGGTGGCCGAGATCATCCGCGTGCGGCGTTCGCTGGCCCGCGCTGACCGGCGCACAGACGCAACCGCACCGGCAGCCTCGGGCTCGGCGCCGGACGCGAGCGCGCCGGAGGTCAAAGAACGAGCCGTCGCCGTGGACCCTGTGTGCAGTATGGACGTCTCCGCCGCGGACGCCCCGCGCGTCGAGTACCGTGGCACCGAATATCGGTTCTGCTGCAGCGGTTGCGCGGAGCTTTTCTCCAAGCACCCGGAACGCTACCTGGGAGCGCGCCATGCTGTGTAAAAATGCCGGCGGTGGTGGACTCTACCCGCGTGTGCGCGTGGCGGCGATCGTGCTTGCCGCAGGCGAATCGAGTCGCATGCAGGGCATCAACAAGCTGCTGATCGAGGTCAACGGCGTGCCGTTGATCCGGCGCACGTTGATCGGGTTGAGTGGCGCGGGCGTGGACGAGGTGGTGGTTGTTCTGGGACACGAGGCGCAGCGCGTGCAGCCTCTGGTCGAGGACTTCCCTCTGACCGTGGTGGTGAACCCCGACTATCACGAAGGCCAGATGACATCGGTCGAGTGCGGGCTGCGGGCGCTCACCGAGGAATTCAACGCCGTGCTCGTGGCTGTGGCCGATCAGCCGCTGCTGAGCGCCGGCGACATCGGCGACCTGATCGGAGCCTACAAGAAGCGCTCCCATGGCTCGATCGTGGTGCCGATCTACCAGGGACAGCGCGGCAATCCGATCATCTTCGACTATGCGCTGCGCGACGAGATGTTGTCGGGCGGTCGCAACCTCGGCTGCGCCAACCTCATCGCCGAGAATCCCGAGCTGGTGGTGGCGGCGGAGATGCAGAACGATCACTTCACCACCGACCTCGATACGCGCGATGACCTGGCCCGGCTGAAGGCCAGGCTGCGGGTCAAGATCGAAGCGCCACAGGCACCACAGCAGGTCGATGCGTGACCCCTCACCCTAGCCCTCTCCCACAAGGGGAGAGGGAACGGGCCGATGTTGCGAAAGGGTTGTGCACTTTGCGGGTGTAGACAGCGTTCCTCTCCCTGGATGATGCCACGGGGGCTTTACTGCCAAATCAGCCGGCGCAGTCCACTGAACTTCCCCCTCTCCCCTTGTGGGAGAGGGCAGGGTGAGGGGTGATACCGTGACCGCGCCCGACGATGCATGACGTCTCGCTGCCATTCTGGCTGTTCCTCCCGCTCGGCCTGTTCGCAGCCTGGGCGCTGGCCGAGCACGTTCTGGTACCCGGCCTGCGCTGGGTCGTGCGCCGCCGCATCGACGCGGTCCTGCAGGAGCTGGGGTCGCGGCTGCAAGTCGAGATCCCGCCGCTCAAGCTCGCACGGCGCGAGGTCCTGGTCGAGCGGCTGCGCCATGACGAGCGCGTGCACTCGGCAGTCCGGGAGGAAGCGGCGCGCACGGGGGAGCCGGTCAAGCGCACGCAGGCGCGCGCGGAGAGCTACGCGCGGGAGATCGTTCCATCCTTCAACGCCTATCTCTATTTTCGGATCGGGTATTGGTTCGCGCGGGCGGTAGCGAATTCGCTCTATCGTGTGCGGCTGGGTTTTATCGATGAAGCCGGCCTCGCCACCATCGACCCGAAGTCCGCCGTGGTGTTCGTGATCAATCACCGCTCCAACTTCGACTACGTGCTGGTGGCGTTTCTCGCGGCCGAGCGTGTGGCGCTGTCCTATGCCGTCGGCGAGTGGGCGCGCATCTGGCCATTGGAGATGCTCATTCGCCGCATGGGCGCCTACTTCGTCCGCCGCAACTCGGGCGATCCGCTCTACCGCATGGTGCTGCAGCGCTACGTGCAGATGGCCACCGATGCCGGCATGACGCAAGCGGTGTTCCCGGAAGGGGGGCTCAGCGTCGACGGAGGCCTGCGGCGTGCGAGGCTCGGACTGATCGACTACATGGTGCGCGGGTTCGATCCCGCGGGTCCGCGCGACGTCGTATTCATTCCCGTCGGCATCAACTATGATCGGGTGCTGGAGGACCGCACCCTGCTGCGCAAGCTCGATGCGGAACCTGCGCCCGCGGGCGTGACCCGGAGCCTGTTGACTGCTCTCGGCTTCGCACTGAAGCAGGCACTGCTGCGGGTGCGCGGACGCTGGTTCCGCTTCGGCTACGCGTGTGTGAATTTCGGTACTCCGCTGTCGCTCCGGCTGCATGTCCGGGAGCGCGGGGTCGACCTGCGCGCGCTCTCGGAAGAGCGGCGCCACACAGAGGTGGAATCGCTCGGGCAGATCCTGATGGATCGCGTGAAGTCCATTGTGCCCGTGCTGCCGGTCTCGCTGGTTGCCCGCGTGTTCGTGGAGCAAGGCGAGCGCCCCATGGAAGGACTGAAGGTGAAGGCGGATGCGTTTGCTCTATTGCAACGACTGTCGGATCGGAATGCGCCGGTCTACCTGCCGCGCGGGACCCGGGACTATGCCATCGAAGTGGGCCTGCGCATGCTGGTGCTGCGCCGGATCGTGCTGGAGGACAGTGGCTTCTTCCGGTCGAACCCGGCCGAGCGGAGGATCCT
>JBGPMS010000210.1:0-10169 GCA_041487115.1 Gammaproteobacteria bacterium | reverse complement strand
GACGTGGACCGCGTGATCGAGACCGCCAAGGCGGTCAACATCCCCACCGACCAGCAGATCCTCCACATCCTCAACCAGGAATTCATCATCGACGGGCAGGAGGACGTGCGGGAGCCGCTGGGCATGAGCGGGGTGCGCCTGGAGGTAAAGGTGCACATCGTGACCGGTGCGGTGTCCGCCGCGCAGAACATCATGAAATGCGTGCGCCGCTGCGGCCTCGAGGTGCAGGACTTGATCCTGCAGCCGCTCGCCTCCGCCATGGCGGTGCTGTCGGAGGACGAGAAAGACCTCGGGGTGTGCCTGGTCGACATCGGTGGCGGCACCACCGACATCGCGGTGTTCACCCAGGGCGCCATCCGTCACACCTGCGTCATCCCCATCGCCGGTGACCAGATCACCAACGACATCGCCATGGCGCTGCGCACTCCGACCAAGGACGCCGAGGAGATCAAGCGCCGCTTCGGCTGCGCCCTGCGCGAGCTGTCCGACCCCAACCAGATGGTGGAGGTCCCGGGCGTGGGCGATCGCGCCTCGCGCCAGCTCTCGCGGCAGACGCTGGCCGAGGTGATCGAGCCGCGCGTCGAGGAACTGTACTCGCTGATCCAGGCCGAGCTGCGTCGCAGCGGCTTCGAGGAGCTGCTGTCCTCGGGCATCGTCATCACGGGCGGCAGCAGCGTGATGCAGGGCATGGTGGAACTGGGCGAGGAGATCTTCCACATGCCGGTGCGGGTGGGCACGCCCAACTACGTGGGCAGTCTGGCCGAGGTGGTGCGCAATCCGCGCTACTCGACGGTGGTCGGGCTGCTGGTCGCGGGACTCTCCGCGCACCAGCGGCAGCAGATCGTGCGCATGCACAGCGCCTCGTTCAAGCAGGTGTTCGAGCGCATGAAGGTATGGATCCAGGGGAATTTTTGACACGCATGAATGCAGGGTGCGAGGCACGTGGTTTCCGGTTGCATCAATCCGATCGAAGAGGAGAACGGCATGTTTGAGCTCGTGGATACGCTTCCGCAGGAAGCGGTGATCAAGGTCGTGGGTGTGGGTGGCTGCGGCGGCAATGCGGTGGACCACATGATCGATCTCGGCGTACTGGGGGTAGAGTTCATCTGCGCCAACACCGACGCGCAGGCGCTGTCGCGCAACCGCGCCAGGACCTTGCTGCAACTCGGCTCGAACGTAACCAAGGGCTTGGGCGCGGGGGCCAACCCGGAAGTCGGAAAACAGGCCGCGCTGGAGGACCGCGAACGGATCATAGAACTGATCGAGGGTGCGGACATGCTGTTCCTGACCGCGGGAATGGGGGGTGGAACCGGCACCGGCGCGGCGCCGGTGGTGGCGGAGATCGCGCGCGAGCTGGGAATTCTTACGGTGGCGGTGGTGACGAAGCCCTTCGCCTTCGAGGGCAAGCGCCTGCGCGTCGCGCAGGAAGGGCTCGAAGCGCTGACCAGGCACGTGGACTCGCTGATCGTCATCCCCAACGAAAAGCTGATGCAGGTGCTGGGCGAGGACGTGAGCATGCTGGATGCCTTCAAGGCGGCCAACGGCGTACTGCACGGGGCGGTTGCGGGCATCGCCGAGGTCATCAACTGCCCCGGCATGATCAACGTCGACTTCGCCGACGTGCGCACCGTGATGTCCGAGATGGGCATGGCCATGATGGGCTCCTCCACGGCCAGCGGCCCGCACCGGGCGACCTCGGCGGCCGAACAGGCGGTGGCGAGCCCCCTGCTCGAAGACGTGAATCTGGCCGGAGCGCGCGGGGTGCTGGTCAACATCACCGCGAACACGACCCTAAAGATGAAGGAGGTAAATGACGTTATGGCGACGGTGCGCGCGTTCACGGCAGAAGACGCTACGGTGATCGTCGGCACGGTGATCGACGAGGAGATGATCGACAACCTGCGCGTGACGGTGGTCGCCACGGGCCTGGGTGCCGCCGTCACGCGCAATCAGCCGAAGCCGCTGACCGTCGTCAAGACCGGTACCGATACCGGTCCGATGGAGGTCGTGGACTACGATCAATTGGAGCCGCCCGCTGTGATGCGCCGGCGTAACCGCGAGACGACAGTCGAAGCCATGCGTCAGTCCGGCGTCGATCTGCTCGATATCCCGGCCTTCCTGCGGAAGCAGGCGGACTGACCCGGGCATTACGGGTGTAATGCCGTGAGGCTTGCACAACTGCTGTTGCGATGCAACGAATGGACTTCGTGTCTTTGTCGAGAATTCGTGTATACTTAAAAAATCAACCCCTTAGCCATCATTTCCGAGCTCCATTCATGATTCGTCAGCGCACATTGAAGAACGTCGTCCGCGCCACTGGCGTTGGGCTGCATACCGGCCAGAAGGTCTACCTGACCTTGCGGCCGGCCACGCCCGACACCGGGGTTGTGTTCCGCCGCGTGGACCTGCCGCAGCCGGTCGACATCCCGGCCATTGCATCGCGCGTGGGCGACACGCGACTGTCCTCGTGCCTCGAGCGCGACGGCGTCAAGGTTGCCACGGTCGAGCATTTGATGTCCGCTTTCGCCGGCCTGGGGATCGACAATGCCTATGTGGACCTGACCGCAGCCGAGGTCCCCATCATGGATGGCAGTGCGGGCCCGTTCATCTTCCTCATCCAGTCCGCCGGGATCGAAGAGCAGAACGCGGCGAAGAAATTCATCCGCGTGCTCGAAGCGGTCGAGGTCAAGGACGGCGACAGGTGGGTCCGGTTCGAACCCTACGACGGGTTCCGCATGGACTTCAGCATCGCCTTCAGGCACCCGGTCTTCCAGCACTCCAGCCAGCGCATCGAGGTCGACTTCGCCACCACTTCTTACGTGAAGGAAATCGCCCGCGCCCGCACGTTCGGCTTCATGCAGGATGTCGAGACCATGCGTGCCCAGGGCCAGGGGCTGGGCGGCAGCCTGGACAACGCGGTGGTGATGGACGAGTATCGTGTGCTCAACTCGGATGGCCTGCGTTACGAGGACGAGTTCGTCAAGCACAAAGTGCTCGACGCGATCGGCGATTTATACCTGCTGGGCCATCCTGTAATAGGCGCGTTCAGCGCGCACAAGTCGGGCCATTCGCTGAACAATAAACTGGCGCGCGCGCTGCTGGCCCATGCATCGGCGTGGGCGTTTGTCACGTTCGACAGACAGGAAGAGGCTCCCGCCTTCGTCAATCTGCAGGCGCAGTACAACTGACGCGCGGCTCAAGCGCCGCGGGCGGTACTCGACTGACAGCCCATGACCGCTGTCGCACTCCGCGTTGTCGGCTTTCTGGTGCTGATCGCGATCGGCGCCTCGCTCGTCACCTTCCTCGCAACCAAGGACCGGCGCTGGCTGCGCTTCGGGTGGCAGGTCCTCAAGTACAGCCTGATCCTGGTCCTAATCGTCCTTGCTTTCCTCGCGCTCGAACGGTTGATCCTGGCGGTCTGATGCCTCTCGACGGCTGACCAGTCGGGCGATCGCTTCCCGCAGCGGCGAGTCGGACAGCGAATCGCGCAATTCGCGCAAGCTGGCAAGTCCGTGCGAGGCGATCTCCGGGCGCGGCTCCCGCCGCACTCTGCCGCGTCGCACAATTTGCACTTCCACGCGCATTGAAGTAATCTCCGGTGCGGATTTCACAATCTCTGTGACAATTCGGGGCGTGAGTTGTCGTAGCTTGGCGGCGACCGCGCTGGTATCGGCCACTACAACCATGGTTCCAGCTCGCTCGTAGGCGACCCTGCTGCGTCGGGCGAATTCTCCGGGAACAGCCGCGGCGTAAGCCTGCTCCAACGCGGCCAGCTGTTTCGCGCGCACAAGAATTGCTTCTAGGTCCCTCAAGGAATGCAGTACGAAGCCGATAGTTTGGCTGTTCATAAACAGAAACCAGGCGCCTCAGGGGGAAACGTGAACATCATTCTAGTTTCCAATGGGTTATCGAAAGTACGGTCGTTCACGCTGGGCACGCCGCAATTGGCATTGCTCGGGCTGGGCATGTTTCTGTCCGTCATTTCGCTGGCTGTCCTTCTCCACTACTTTTCTCTTCGCTACGCGGTCGTCAACGACAGCCCCTATTTACGCACGTTGCTGGTGAGCCTGCAGGCGCAGGAGAACGAGCGCATGCAGTCTTATCTGCGCGACAGTCTCAACACCATCGCTTCCAAGGTCGGTGAGCTGCAGGCGCGTCTCATGCGGGTCGACGCCCTGGGCGAACGGCTGACCAAGGTCGCCGGGCTCAAGCCGCAGGACTTCATGTTCGACCGCCCCCCGGCCCGTGGTGGCGCCGAATCCAGCCTGCCCAGCACCGAAGTGTCGATGAAGGACCTGGGCACTACCCTCGACAAGCTCTCCAAGGACCTGGAAGACCGCACCGACAAGCTGCGCGTGCTCGAATCGATGCTCACCGAGGATAGCGCCAAGCGCCAGTTGATGCCCACCGGCATGCCCACGCAGAGCGGCTTCTATTCCTCCAACTTCGGCTGGCGCATCGACCCGTTCACCGGACTCAATGCCTTTCACGAAGGCATCGACTTCATGGCCGAGGTCGGAACGCCGATTCTCGCTGCGGCTGGCGGCGTGGTGGTGTACGCAGGCCCGCATCCTCAGTATGGTAATATGGTCGAGATTGATCATGGCAATGACCTCGTTACGCGCTACGCGCATGCCTCGAAGGTGAAGGTCAAGGTTGGCGACGTAGTGCTGCGAGGGCGCAAGATCGCCGAGGTCGGCGAGACGGGCCGGGCCACCGGTCCTCACTGTCACTTCGAGGTGCGTTACCGGGGGGCTGCACAGAACCCGGCGCGATTCCTGCGAACGCCCGGCTGATCACGAACAGACTGCCGCGCGAGGGGTGAGGGGCCAGGAACGGTCCCTCGCCCCTCTTGCTTTTTGTGGCGACCGATCGCACATGCTCATAGCGGACTCCGGGCGCAGACTAGAAGACATCCGATGATAGCTACCCTGCTCAGAAAGATCTTCGGCAGCCGCAACGACCGGCTGATCAAGCGCTACATGCATGCGGTCAGGGCCATCAACGCGCTCGAGCCGCAGATCGAAGCCCTGAGCGACGCGGCGCTGCGCGCCAAGACCGACGAGCTCAAACAGCGCCTGGCCAAGGGCGAGACCCTGGACGAGCTGCTGCCGGAGGCATTCGCCGTCGTGCGCGAAGCGGGCAAGCGCACGCTCAACATGCGCCATTTCGACGTGCAGCTGATCGGCGGCATGGTCCTGCACTACGGCAAGATCGCCGAGATGCGCACGGGTGAGGGCAAGACGCTGGTGGCGACGCTGCCCGCTTACCTCAATGCCCTGGCCGGTACCGGCGTGCACGTGGTGACGGTCAACGATTACCTGGCCAGTCGCGATGCCGCCTGGATGGGGAACATCTACGGCTTCCTCGGATTGAGCGTCGGCGTCAACCTGTCTCAGATGGACCACGCCGCCAAGCAAGTGGCCTATGCCGCAGACATCACGTACGGCACGAACAACGAGTTCGGGTTCGACTACCTGCGCGACAACATGGTCTACCAGACGGTGGACCGCGTGGAGCGCAAGCTGGTGTATGCGATCGTCGACGAGGTCGACTCGATCCTGATCGACGAAGCGCGCACGCCGCTCATCATCTCCGGCCAGGCCGACGACACCACCGACCTTTACTACAAGATCAACGACCTGGTGCCCAAGCTCACCCGCCAGAAGGAGGAGAACGGGCCGGGCGACTTCAGCGTGGACGAAAAAGCGCACCAGGTCCTGCTGACCGAAACCGGCCACGAGCACGCCGAGGACATGCTGACCCAGGCCGGGCTGCTGCCCGAGGACAGCAGCCTGTACGACGCGGCTAACATCACGCTGATGCATCACGTGTACGCGGCGCTGCGTGCCCACAACCTGTATCACCGCGACCAGCACTACGTGGCGCAGAACGACGAAATCATCATCGTGGATGAGTTCACCGGGCGGCTCATGCCCGGGCGCCGCTGGTCCGACGGGCTGCATCAAGCGGTCGAAGCCAAGGAAGGCGTGAAGATCCAGCGCGAGAACCAGACGCTCGCCTCGATCACGTTCCAGAACTACTTCCGCATGTACAAGAAGCTGGCTGGCATGACCGGCACTGCCGACACGGAAGCCTACGAGTTCTCGCAGATCTACAACCTGGAAACGGTGGTCGTTCCCACCCACATGACCATGATCCGCGAGGATCGCATGGACCAGGTGTTCAAGACCGCCAAGGAGCGCTACCAGGCGGTCATCGTCGACATCAAGGAGTGCTACGAGCGTGGCCAGCCGGTGCTGGTGGGCACCACCTCGATCGAGAACTCGGAGCTGCTGTCCGGCCTGCTCACGCAGGAGAAACTGCCGCACCAGGTCCTCAACGCCAAGCAGCATGCGCGCGAGGCCGAAATCGTCGTGCAGGCCGGCCGGCCCAAGATGGTGACCATCGCCACGAACATGGCCGGCCGCGGCACCGACATCGTCCTGGGCGGCAACCCGGAGCCCGAGATCAACCAGATCAAAGCCGATGAGACGCTGGAAGAGCCCACTAAGGCCAGCCGTATGCGCGAGGCCAGGGAGCGCTGGCAGAAGCTGCACGAGGAGGTCGTGTCCACCGGCGGGCTGCACATCGTCGGCACCGAGCGGCACGAGTCGCGCCGGGTGGACAACCAGTTGCGCGGCCGTTCGGGCCGCCAGGGGGACCCCGGCTCGAGCCGCTTCTATCTTTCGCTCGAGGATCCACTGTTGCGCATCTTCGCTTCCGACCGCGTCGCGGCGATCATGGACCGGCTGAAGATGCCCGAGGGCGAGGCGATCGAGCACCCCTGGGTTACGCGCGCCATCGAGAACGCGCAACGCAAGGTGGAGGCGCGCAACTTCGACATCCGCAAGCAGTTGCTCGAGTACGACGACGTGGCCAACGACCAGCGCCGCGTCATCTATCAGCAGCGCAACGAGCTGCTGGAGAGCAGCGACATCTCCGACACCATCCGCGCCATGCGCGAGGGCACGGTCAACGACATCGTCAGCCAGTACGTGCCCCCGGACAGCGTGGAGGAGCAGTGGGACATCCCCGGCCTGGAGAAGGCGCTGGCCGCCGAGCTGACGCTGCAGATGCCGATCCAGCAGTGGCTCAAGGAAGACGAGTCTCTGGACGAGGAAGACCTGCGGCGCCGAACCATCGAGGCCGGGCACAGCCACGCCGACGGGAAGCTGGCGCACGTGGACCGCGAACAGGTGCACCACTTCGAGCGGGGAGTGATGCTGCAAACCCTGGACACCCACTGGCGCGAGCATCTGGGCAATCTCGACCATCTGCGCCAGGGCATCCATCTGCGCGGCTACGCCCAGAAGAATCCCAAGCAGGAATACAAGCGCGAGGCCTTCGAGCTGTTCTCCATGCTGCTCGACGCGGTCCGCAACGAGGTCACGCGCATTCTGATGACCGTGCAGATTCGCAGCGTGGAGGACGTCGAGGCGGTGGAAGAGCCGGTCGAGTTGAAGAACGTGCGCTATCAGCATACCGACTACGACACCGCGCTGGCCGACGAGGAGGAAGGAGCCGACACGGAAGTAGCCACCGCGCCGAAGCCGGAGCCGTTCGTGCGCCGCGGCCAGAAGATCGGCCGCAACGACCCCTGCCCGTGCGGTTCGGGCAAAAAGTACAAGCAGTGCCACGGCCGCCTCGAGGCTTGAAACGCCCGCCACCGCCGGCACGAGCCTCTCACGTAGTCGACAACACATCGCGCCGCTTGCCCTCTCACGCCCGTGGCAGTCAACCTGTCGACTCCGTCCGCTGATCAGCTCCACCCGGTGGCCGGTATCTCGCTGGGCGTCACCGCGGCCGGGATCCGCAAGGCCGACCGCACCGACCTGTTGTTGATGACGCTGGCGGAGGGGACGCAAGTCGCAGGTCTGTTTACCCAGAACCGCTTCTGCGCCGCGCCGGTGGTGCTCGCGCGCCGACATCTCGCGCATCACGCAGAAATCCGCGCGCTCGTTGTCAACACCGGCAACGCCAACGCCGGGACCGGAGAGCGGGGTTTGGCCGACGCCCATCGGACCTGCGCCGACGCGGCGCGGTTGCTCGGCATTGCGCCCGAACAGGTGCTGCCCTTCTCTACTGGTGTGATCATGGAGCCGCTGCCGGTCGAACGCCTGGTCGCAGGCCTGCCCTGCTGTATGGCCGCTCTGGCCGAAGGCGGCTGGTTGCCGGCGGCGCGCGCGATCATGACCACCGACACGGTGCCAAAGGCAGTGTCACGGCGGGTCGAGATCGGCGGACAGACTGTCACCATCACCGGCATCGCGAAGGGCGCCGGGATGATCCATCCGAACATGGCCACCATGCTGGGCTTCGTCGCAACGGACGCGAATCTCCCCCGTGCGCTGCTCCTCGATGCATTGCGCTACGCCGCGGAGCGCTCGTTCAATGCCATCACGGTCGACGGCGATACCTCGACCAATGACTCCTTCATCCTGATGGCAACCGGGCGCAGCCGTGCGCCCGAGATCATCGACGCGTCCAGCCTCGCCTATCTCCGATTTCAAGAAACGCTCACTGAAGTGGCAGCGACACTGGCGCAGGCCATCATCCGGGATGGCGAGGGTGCGACGAAGTTCATCACGGTGCAGGTCGAGCGCGGTGCCACGCGCGAGGAATGCCGCCAGGTCGCCTACGCCATTGCCCATTCGCCGCTGGTGAAGACTGCGTTCTTTGCCTCCGACCCCAACCTGGGGCGCATCCTGGCCGCTATCGGCTACGCGGGCATTGCCGATCTCGACGTCGCTTACGTCGATCTGTATCTTGACGACGTCCTGGTGGCGCAGCGCGGCGGCCGCAACCCGGGCTACAACGAGGCGGACGGTCAGCGCGTCATGCGGCAGGGCGAGATCACCGTGCGCGTTGTTCTGAACCGCGGACGCGAAGCCGCGACGGTGTGGACCTGCGATCTGTCGCACGACTACGTCACGATCAATGCGGAGTACCGGACATGAAGAAGGGGCTAGGGGCGAGTACCCATTCAGCGCACATCAAATACCGTTCGTGTTGAGCGTGTTTCGACTCTGCTGCTCCCGTTCGTGTTGAGCGTCGTGCAGCAGAGTCGAAACACGCTCAGCGCGAGCGGCACTTCTCCGCGGTGGGCCAGATATGACGCGCAACCGAGCACGACCAAACAGTCTCCCCTAGTCCCTAGCTTCTAAAAATGGACCCCCTCACCAGATTCCTGCAGAAGGCCGAAGCGCTGCTCGAGCGCGTCGAGCGCCTGCTTCCGCCCGACTTCCGTGCGCCGGATTTCGCGGCCGACAGGGCTTTCCGCTGGCGCCGCCGCAACGGCCGGGGGCATCTGCAGTCGGTCCAGTATCCGCACCGGATCAGGCTGCAGGACTTGCAGGGCATCGACCGGCAGAAGGGCCTGGTCGACCAGAACACGCAGCAGTTCGTGCGGGGACTGCCGGCCAATAACGTCTTGCTCACCGGCGCGCGAGGTACCGGCAAGTCTTCGCTGGTGAAGGCGCTCTTGAATCAGTACGGCAACGACGGCCTGCGCCTGATCGAGGTCGATAAGCAGGACCTGATGGACCTGCCCGACATCATCGAGGCGTTGGCAGGCCAGTCTTTTCGCTTCGTACTATTCTCCGACGACCTGTCCTTCAGTGCCGACGAGCCGGGGTATACCTCGCTGAAGGCGGTGCTGGATGGCTCGGTCGCGGCCCCGCCGGACAACATTTTGATCTATGCCACGTCGAACCGGCGCCATCTGATGCCGGAGTACATGCGCGAGAACCTGGAGACCAAGTACATCGGCGACGAGATCCATCCGGGTGAAACCGTAGAGGAGAAGATCTCGCTGTCCGAGCGCTTCGGCCTGTGGGTGTCGTTCTATCCTTTCGACCAGGACGAGTACCTTGCCATCGTGCGCTACTGGCTCGGCCAGTACGGCGTTGCAGACGGCGAGGAGGCGCGCCGGGAAGCCCTGCAGTGGGCGCTGCAGCGCGGCTCCCGCAGCGGGCGCATCGCTTCGCAGTTCGCGCGCGACTGGGCCGGGCGGCACGGCATCGTCCCGCGCGCGGTGTGACGGCGCGCTAGCAGGCTGTTGAAAAACACCGTTCGCGCTGATCCTTCGACTCCGGGCCAGGCGCCCTACGCTCAGGACGAACGGATTTAGTGGCGTGAGCCACGGAGTCGAAGCGTGCAAGCCATTT
>JBGPMS010000209.1:0-10321 GCA_041487115.1 Gammaproteobacteria bacterium | reverse complement strand
GGCACGCCGCCAATGGCAGCCAGAGGTAGTCATCCGAACAATGGGTGCGCACGCCCCGGCCCGATGGTGGGTGCCACCAGTGCTGGACATCCCCTTCGCGGAATTGACGGCTCGCACACAGGAGCAGGTGCTCGCGCACGATTTTGGGCTCGGCGTGGATCAGCGCCATCACATCCTGCAGCTGATCGCGAAAGCCGAAGGCGCCGCCCGATTGGTAGTATCCACTGCGCGCCCAGACACGGCACGCCAAGGTCTGATACAAGAGCCAACCGTTGGCCAGCACGTTGAGGGATTCGTCGGGTGTCTCCACCTGCACCGCGCCGAGAGTGCGCTTCCAGTACTGACGCACCGCTTCGAGCGCCTCGCGCGCGGCGGTTGGCCCACGAAAGCGGCGTACAAGCCTGCGTGCAGCATCGGCATCCCGTCCAGCGCCGAGCCTGAAGATGATCTCACGCTCTTCCCCGTCGGGGAGATCGAAGCTCACTTGGATGGTGGCGCAGGGATCCAGAGCCGCCCCGACCTTCCCGAACAGCCGCGACCGAGCCATGGCGGCGGGACTCCTGAGCGTGCCATTGCGTCCTACGAATTCCGTGCGGTCGCCGGTGAAAGTCCGAGCCGTATCGTCCACATCGAAGAACGTAGTCCAATCGCCGAAGTCCGTGTTGTACGGGTTGCGCGCGAACAGCGCACCGCTGTTCGGATCGACTTCCGTGGTCACGTGCATGCTCGACTTCGACCGCAGATCCCCCAGCACCCATTCTACGTAGCCGGTAGCGGAGAGCCTGCGGCGTCGGCCCGACTCGTTTCGCACCTTCAGCACCGAGAACTTGACCGCCGAGTCCACGGCGACGTAAACCCACAGCTCGGAACGAATGCCGCCCGAGGTGTGCTCGAAGACGCTGTACCCGAATCCGTGCCGGCTGATGTAGGGCATCGCCGCGGGGCTGGGTAGCGACGTGGGAGACCAGAACTGGCCGCTCTCTTCGTCGCGCAGATAAAGGGCTTCTCCGCTGGAATCGCTGACCGGGTCGTTGTGCCAGGGCGTGAGGCGGAATTGGTGCGCATTCTCGCCCCAGGTGTAGGCCAGGCCGCTCTCCGAGATCACGGTTCCGAACTGCGCGTTCGCCAGCACGTTCACCCACGGCGCCGGTGTCATCTGACCGGGCACCGGCGCAATCACATATTCGCGCCCGTCAGGGGCGAACCCGCCCAGTCCGTTGGAGAGGATCAGAGCGCGCCGCGGCAGCGCGCCTGCGCCCCAGACCTCCGGGCGATGAGCTCTGGTCGGCGCGAGCCGCGAAACTCGCCTTTCCGCCGGACCACGCCGGCTGATCTGTTCCTCGAGCGTCCCGCGGCCATCGGTGATGACGGCGCGAGCGACCGATTGGACCAGGACGCGGTCCTCGCTCGATATCTGCTCCACCGGCCGCACGAAAATGCCGCCCGGTCGATCGATCACGTGCGCTGCCACGCCGGCGGCGATCAGACCCATGATCTGCTCCTGCAGCTGCTGCCGGTAGCCCGCGTGATCTTCGCTCCAGATGACCAGATCGACCGCCAGTCCTTTCAGCCGCCAGTAGGTATGGGCCTGTACGAGCTGGCGCACCAGATCGATACGGCCCGGGTCTCCGATCTGCAACAGCACGATCGGCAGATCGCCGGAGATCCCGTAGCCCCACAGACCCGATTGCCCGCGGCGGTTCTTGATCAAAACGGCGGGGTCGGCACGCAGCGACGCATTCGCATAGATGACCGAGCTCGCCAGGCGGCTGTAGAGCTGCGCGTCGCTCTCGGTGGCGTTGATCTGCTGGAGCACCACCTGGCTGTGTGTCCATGCCAGTTCGAATACCCGATCCGCCAGCCTCCGATCCTGGTATTTCTCCACCAGGCTCAAGGCCGTCTCGCGCGTGTCGCCTATGCCGGAGGCGATATCGATGGTCACCGATTGTTCCGGATCCAGCGTGATGCGGCACTGGATTGCCACGATCGGATCGAGCACGGAGCCGTGGGTGCCGGAGAGCGCCCGGGACTCCGACATCGCTTGCGGCGCGACGATCGTGTTCCCGCGGCCGATGAATCGCATGCGATCGGTCTCGTAGGAGACCTCGCCGACGTTCGCCCCGTGCACGGCCAGCAGGTGAAACATCCACGGGGTCTTCTCCTCCAGGGAACGCGGCCGCCGAGTGCAAAGGATGGCCCGCCGCTCGCGGATGATTTCGGTCTGCACGAACAGATTGCTGAACGCCGGATGCATCGCGTCGGCCGCCGCCGGCGCGAGAACCACCTCCGCATAACTGGTGACGTCGATCGCTTTGCGTGTCCACGAGCGGTTGGTGATGCGGACCCGGCGCAGCTCGATGTCCTCCTCCGGCGAAACGACGATCTCGGTATGCGTTTCGAAGCCGTGGTCGCGGCGGCGAAACTCCGCCCGCCCCTCCAGGAAAATCGCTTCGTAGCCCTCCGCCCGTTTGAGCGTCGGCTGATAGGCCGTCGACCAGAACTCGCCGCTCGCCGCGTCGCGGATGTAGCAGAAGGTGCCCCAGTTGTCGCAGGTCGTATCCTCGCGCCAGCGCGTGACCGCGAGGTCTTTCCAGCGGCTGTAGCCGCCACCCGCGTTGGTGAGCATGACGTGGTACCTGCCGTTCGACAGCAACTGCACTTCAGGTGCCTGAGTGTCAGGGCTGTCGATCGCGCGCACCGGCAGGTCGGCAGCGTCGGAGGCCGCACGAATGGCGGGTAGCTCGCCGGCATGCAGCAAAAATGCCGTAGCCTTCGGAATGCGCTCCTGGAGCAGCAACAGGGTAGCCTGGAACAGCGGGTCCGACTCGAATCGCCGCTGCATCGGCCGGTCGAGGATCAGATAGGCAAGAGACAGCAGGCTCATCCCCTGGTGATGCGCCATGAAAGAGCGGACCATCACGCTCCGCTGTCCCCGTGGCAGACGCGATGGCGTGTAGTCGACGGCCTCGTAGAAGCCGAACTTTCCGACCACCCCCTCCCCTGCGAGCCGCTGCAGATTGGCGCACGCCTCCTCGGGCGCCACCATCAGTGCGAGCACAGAAGCATACGGTGCTATCACCAAGTCTTCGGCCAGCCCGCGCTTGAGGCCCAGGCCAGGCACGCCGAAGGCCCGGTATTGATAGTTGAGATGAACGTCCACCGCGTTGTAGCCGGATTCCGACAGGCCCCAGGCTACGCCGCGCTGCCGCCCATACTCGATCTGCCTCTCCACTGCAGCCCGGCAGGTCTGGTCGAGCAGCGTGTTCCGGTAGGTCGGCATCACCAACAGCGGCATGAGGTACTCGAACATCGAGCCGCTCCACGACATGAGCAGCGGCTTGCCGCCGGCGGTGGTGAGGAGCCGCCCCAGGGCAAACCAGTTCTCCTGCGGCACTTGCCCCTGCGCAATCGCGACGAAGCTGCACAATCTGGCTTCCGAGGCGAGCAGGTCGTAGTAACTCGAGTCCCGCCGTTGCTCACCGAGGTTGTACCCGATCGTCAATAGATGGCGGGACTTGTCATAGAGGAAGTCGTACTCCACGCGCGCGAGCTCGCTCGACTGCAGCGCCAATGCCTCGATGGCCGCGATCCTCTCGCGGGCGTGGTCGTTGCCTTGCGTGACCAGCCGACGACGCTCGGACAGCCAGTCTCTGCGCTCCGCTGTCGCTTGGGCGTCGGGCGTATGCTCGCCGCTCGGCCACGAATCCGGCTCGAGCCTTGCCAGCTCGCGCAGCGTCGGAATCTGCGCGTCGCCGGGCAGGTCGCCGAGCCCGGACGGTGCGGCCGGAAGCGCTATCCAAGGGGCGAGAAACGTCAGATCATCCAGCGCGCTCTGGCATTGCCGGGCCAGCGCCAGCGTCCACGACCTTGCTTCGCTCTCGGCAGCGTCGGCACAGTTGCCGGCCAGTTCCGCGCTGGCGCGGGCGAGCCGCCCAAGGCACAGGTGCGCGGCTGCGAGCGTGGTGGGCGGGAAACGGCATACCGATTCCAGATCCTTCTGAAAGGCAGCGAGCCGCGCCCGTGCCGCCCCTTCCGCAACCTCCAGCAGAAGCGCGAAGGTATCGCTCATGCCCTCGAACACGCGTGCGCCCAGGATCCTGTCATCGAGGAGCGCGCGCAGGCCCGGCGCCAATATCAGCAGATGGCCCGCCAGGTTGCCACTGTCTACGGTCGAGATGTAGATAGGGGCCAGCGGCTTCAGCGACTGCGTGTCGTACCAGTTGTAGAAGTGCCCCCGGTGCCGTTCCAGGGTTTCCATCGTGCGCAGCGCATTGGTAGTGCGCATGACGAGCTCCCCGGCCGGGATGTAGCCGAAGTCGTACGCGGACAGATTGGCCAGCAACGCGAGCCCCATGTTGGTCGGTGACGTGCGGTGCGCGACCGTGGCAACCGGACTCTCCTGATAGTTGTCCGGCGGCAGCCAGCGGTCTTGCGGGCCGACGAAGGTCTCGAAGAAGCCCCAGGTCCTTCTCGCCACCGTCCGGAGAAACAGCGTCTCATCGGCCGTCAACTCTGCGCTGCGTTCAACCAGAGGCCGGCTGATCCACCACGCGATAGCGGGGGCGGCAAACCACAGGAACAGGATCGGCCCCGCGACAGACAACGCGGCCGGCTTCGACGTCGCGAGATAAGCACCTGCGGCGCAGGCAATGACGGGAGCGATCCAAATCGACTGAAAGCAGGCGAAGAGCCTCGTGCGGACAGTCGCATCCTGCTCGCCCGACGGAATCCATTCCAGCAGTCGCTTGTGCGTGACCAGCACCCGCACCGCCGTGCGCGCGATCGCATGCAGACTGAGGAATGCCTCGTAGGGAAGCGTCACCAGCGTGAAGGCCGCCTGCGCGAAGCGCCGGCCGGCGGAGCGTATTGCCGCATCGAGATGCTGACCCAGCAGCACATCCTTCGGCTTGTGAAGCAGTTCCACAATAGTGACGCTCAAAGGGAGAATCAGGATGATTGCCATCACCGACCAGGTCCAGAGCCAGGGCGGGGACAACGCCGCCCAGCCCAGCAGCAGCAGGAGAGTCAATGCCGCAGGCACGACACTGCGCCGCAGGTTGTCGAAGATCTTCCACTGGGACAATCCCGAGAGCGGGTTCTTCTCACGGCCCCTGAGCCCGGGGACGCCTTCCCGCAACCATCCGACGAGCTGCCAGTCACCGCGAATCCAGCGATACCGGCGGCTCACGTCTTCGCTGTAGCGGGAGGGATACTCCTCGTACAACTGCACGTCGCTCAACAACCCTGCCCGCGCGTAACACCCTTCCAGGAGATCGTGGCTCAAGATCCGATCTTCGGGCAAACGGCCGTTCAGCACCCGCGCGAACGCATCGACGTCGTAGATCCCCTTGCCGATGAACGAACCTTCGCCGAACACGTCCTGGTAGACGTCGGAGACCGCGCGCGTATACGGATCGATGCCGGGCTCGCCTCCATACAATTGCGCATACCGCGACCGGTTCGTGCCCGGCAGGCTCGCGGCCACGCGCGGCTGAAGGATGCCGTAGCCTTCGGTGACGCGCTGCTTGCCTTCATCGTAGCGGGCCCGATTCAGGGGGTGAGCCAGGGTCCCGACGAACTGCCGAGCGGAGTCGCGCGGCAGCTGCGTGTCCGTGTCCAGGGTGATCACGTACTTGATATTCGACAGGACTGCGATCGCACCGACGACCAGAGAGAAGCCCTTTTCAGAGCTGCCATTCGTGCCGCCACGTAGAAACGCATTCAGCTCCGCGAGCTTTCCCCGCTTGCGCTCGTAGCCCATCCAGACCCGCTCGCGGGGATTCCAGCGGCGCGCGCGATGGAACAGGAAGAATGCGTCGTCTTGTGCGCTCCTGTATTTTCTGTTCAGCTCGTCGATCCTCTGCGCCGCCAACTGCAAGAGCGGACCGTCCTCGGGAAGAGTCTCCTGCTGCGCGTCGCGCAGGTCGGTCAATAGCGAGAAATACAGGTTCGAGTCCCGATTGGCCAGGAATCTGACTTCCAGCGCCTCGACCAGATCCTCTATGTTCCTGGCGCTCGTGAGCAGCGTCGGGACCACCACCAGAGCGCGGGATCCCGGCGGAATCCCGCGGGAGAAGTCCATGCGCGGCAGCGGACGCGGCGTCACCAGAACCGTCGCCAGCCAGTTCACCAACGCTACTGCGAGCTGGCTGGTAGACAGCACGGAGAGGATGCCGATCACCAGGAGTATCCAATCGGGCTCCCCGCTGACATACGCCTGGGCGAAGAGACTGCCGGCCAGGATCGCCGTGATCAGCGCGATCGCACCTAGATACAGCAGCAGTGGGGACTGGCGCGCTGTCCTGCGCAGGGCGTCGGAGGTGGAGAGCCGGACCTGCGCGCTTCGTTCAAGCTGTGGCGAACCCTTGTCGATCAAGTAGAAGCCGACATGTGCCCGCCGGTCGTCGCCGGCGTCCTCTGCGACACCCTCACGCGCGAGTTGTATCGCCCTGCGCGCCACCTCGCCTTCGGTCAGGCGGCTGCCCTTCGCGAGCTTCTCTATCGCATGACGGTAGCGATCACGGGTGGCGAAGTCCATCGCGCCGTAGACGCCTCCGGGATCTTCGCGCAGGGTCTGCTCGACGACGCTCATGGTCTCGACGAACGTGCGCCAGTCCGTCGCGCCTAAAAATCGGAGACTGCCGATGCTGTTGCTGATGGAGACCTGATCGGCCGCTTGATGCTGGTTGCCCGACTGCACCAGATGCTCGATGGTCAGGCCCGATTCCGCGAGCCGCTGCTCGATCCAGGTCAACGGCATCGCCAGAGCCGCGCTCTGTCCTTGCAGGCGGCGCGCGAGCTCGGAGACGAACGGGGTCGTCATGGGCGGGCTCGACCGTGCCATGTCCGCGATCACCAGGATCAGGCTCTTCGGATCCTGTGCGGCCATCGCCGTCATCTGGTCGGCCCAGGATCCGGCCAGGTCCCGGTCGACCCTGCCGGCCGATGTCTTGGCTGCGACGCGCCGGAGATTCTCGATCAGCGCCAGACGCAACATGATGGGAATCGCCCACAGCTCGCCCAACGTAAGGGCGGTGACCGACTGGTAGGCGGTCACGAAACGAACGAGACTTTCCGTGTCCACCCGGCCATCGTCGTGCGAGATGGTCTCTAAGGCGAGGTCGTACACACGCGGCAGCCCGGCCGATGGGCCGTGAGCCAGGCGCGGCAGCGCCCGGCTGTAACCGCGCGGCAAGTGTCTCCTGGATGTGCGGATATGCTCTTCGATCAGATAAAAGTTGTCGAGGAGCCATTCACCGGCGGGGGTGATCCGACGGTTCGCCGTGACCGCGGCCGTGAGCAGATTGGACGCTCTGATCAATACGGCTTCGTTTGCAGCCAGCCGGGGCAGAAGCTGGTCTGCACCGCGCTTGCGCGTCAGCTTGTGCGAAGCAGCGAGGCTCTTGCCATGCTGCTCCATCTGGTCGGCGCTGAATAGCTCCGATCGCAGCGGCGGCTCTTCGTCAGCGTGCTGACCCTGCGAGCCGGCCCGGCGCAGACGCGCCCGCAGCTGGAATAGAGCCGCGGAGATGGTCGTGCTGCTTGCCTTCAACTTCGCGTGCTGCACCAGATGAATCCGAAGCGAGTCTTCCTTTACCCTCTAGTCACAAAGGGCTTGCAGCACTCGGGCGAATGCAGGTCATATCCGTCCCAGCACCAGCAGGACGATCACGATGACGGCGATGAACCCTAGCGCTCCGCTCGGCCGGTAACCCCACTCCTTGCTGTGTGGCCAGGTTGGAATCGCGCCAATCAGCATCAGAACCAAGACCACCAAAAGTATAGTTCCCAAGGTCATTTCCCTTCTCCTTGTGACGCCGCTTCGAATTCCCTCGAGGACCGGGGATCGCTGCGACAGGCGGGCCATCCCGGCTCACGCTGCCGCGTTCCCCCCGCACCCAATCTAATAGCGGCGTGCGCGCCTCCTGTCGGTACGTTGGCGCACATACAAGAGCGCGAATCCGCCTGCCGCCGAGCAGGTGAGCAATGTACCCGATTTCCGGGCGGATACTGGCGACCAGGCACTCCCGAATGAGGCCCGGACCTGAAGCTCACGTCAACGGCGCAAGCCGGGGCCCCGCCGTGCGAGACCAGGCGGGGGACATGACATTTCCGTGCGTGTGTCCGGCATAGAACAGTTGCAGGAAGCTGGCGTCGGTACCGTAGAGTGATTGCCATCGCAGGCCTGTGTGCGGCACCGCACAGACTGAGCCTGCTCTTTCCCACTAACCTAACGCCTGGTAGTTAGGCAACGCGCTCGCCAACCTGCCATCTTGATCGTGGCCGAGTGTCAACGGGGGTCGCAACTTGATACACCGTAGGCTCTGGCCGGAACTCGCAAAGGGAGGCAAATGCCCTGACGCGAATGCCTGTATTGTCTCCTCCTTCCGGTGCGGTTCGCCGCACCCCTTTTTTCACTAGCCGGGTGGGAAGCCGTGCGCTCATGCCACCAGGCTCTTGCAAAGTCATAGTATCGCCATGCTGGTAGCCCGCCTCGTCTCCATCGCGTACCGCAGCCCGCCGGTGAAACGGTTACTCTGGCGCAGCTGGTATGACTTCCTGGCGCGCCAATACCGGGACCGGCAATGGACGTTCATGAACTATGGGCATCGCCTCCCGGACGGCACGGCACCGCTCGCGCTGGCACCCGAGGACGAGCCGGATCGATCCTGTATCCAGCTGTATCAACTGGTCGCGGGCGCGGTGGACCTGACCGGGCGAGAGGTGCTCGAAGTGGGAAGCGGGCGGGGCGGCGGCGCTTCGTTCGTGGCTCGCTACCTTCGGCCCAGCCGAGTGGTGGGCGTCGACGTGTCACCTCGAGCCGTGGCGTTCTCGCGCGCGCGGCATGCCGCGCCCGGGCTGTCCTTCGAGGTCGGAAACGCAGAGCGGCTGGGCTTTGCGGCCGCTTCGTTCGACGTGGTTCTCAATGTCGAGTCATCGCACTGCTACGGTGACCCGACCGCGTTCGTCCGTGAAGTCCGGCGTGTCTTGCGTCCTGACGGTCACTTCCTGTACGCCGATTTCCGTGCGCGCGCCGAGCTCGACGCCTGGCGCGCCGGGCTGCTGGCCGCCGGCCTGCGGCTCGTCACCGAGCGGGACATCACGCCCGGCGTAGTGGCGGCACTGGACGCCGACGACGAGTGGAAGAGAGGCCTGATAGAGGCGCGGGTAGCGCGTCCCCTGGTGCGAGCGTTCGGCCAATTCGCGGCGCTACGCGGAACGCTTCTCTACGACAAGCTGCGCGGCGGCACCCTAGTCTACTGTGCGTTCGTGTTTCAGAACGCCAGCGGGGCGGCCGGCGCGGACGTTTCACCCTGAAGCTTCTGGCTCCGAGCGCCTGCTCGACGGCGCCCATAAGTGCGCCACCGCACGGACTGCATTTCGGCATGCGCCTACGCTCGCATTTTTGGATTTGTGCCGATTGGACAAGGGGCGTTGACACTCGGAACATCCGGAGCATCACCCTGCCGCGCACTACGCTCTTCCTCCAGCCTCGAAAAAGGAACCGGTAATGACTAAGCTATTCGCAAGTGCTTTGATGGGAGTGGTAGCTCTGACCCTCGCCACCGCAGCTACGGCGATGACAAAGGAGACCCGCGCGACCTATAACGCGGCTGTCGACAAGGCCACCGCCAACTACAAGATGGCGCGAGGCATGTGTGACTCGTTGCACGGTAACGACAAGAATGTCTGCGTGGAAGAAGCCAAAGCGGTGGAGAAGCGCGCCAAGGCCGACGCCAAAGCGCACTACAAGCACACCCGCAAGGCTTGGACCGCTGCGCGTATCGCGGCCGCAGATGCCGATTACTCCGTGGCCAAGGCCAAGTGCGGCGGCAGGAGCGGCAACGACAAGAATGTGTGCGTGGAGGAGGCCAAGGCGGTGCATACGAAGGCGGTAGGCGAGGCCAAGGCGGACAAGAAGGTGAGCGATGCGCGCGTCGAGGCGCGCGAGGATACGCGCGAGGCCGACTACAAGGTCGCGGCGCAGAAATGTGACGCGTTGTCCGGTGCCGACAAGGACGCCTGCGTAAGCGCGGCGAAAGCAAAATTCGGTCAATGAGATGCAGTCACCCGGTTGGTCGCTGGTCAAAGGTGTGGGTGCATGCGCTATGGCCATCCTGACGGCTTCGGCGCCTACGACGCCCACTAGTGGAGTGACACACCTGATCGGCTGACGGATTTCGATCTAATAGTGAGTTCCGTCAGCTCAGGTGCAGCATAGAGGGGACAGGCGATGGACACCGAAATCGCAGCCGACAATGTGACAGACAGTACTGCCAGCCAACGGTACAACCAGCTGATCCGGATCGTGCGCATCGCG
>JBGPMS010000208.1:0-10324 GCA_041487115.1 Gammaproteobacteria bacterium | reverse complement strand
GGGTGACCGGGAAGCCGCGATCATCATCTTCGCGATGGTCGGTCTCAGCGTGTCGCTGGCGTTCCTGCAGGAACGCCGGTCGAGCAAGGCGGCCGAGGAGCTGCAGGCCATGGTGCATACGACCGCAACCGTGCTGCGTCGGGTCCCAGGCGGGGAGATGGCTGCGCCGGCGGCTTCGACCACCGCGGCTCCCGCGGGGTGCAAGATCCGTGAGCTGCCGATCCATCTGCTGGTCCGGGGAGACATCATCCATCTATGCGCAGGCGACCTGGTGCCGGCCGATCTCCGGTTGATCTCCGCCAAGGACCTGTTCGTCAATCAGGCGTCGTTGACCGGCGAGGCGCTGCCGGTCGAGAAGTTCGCAGCTCCGGCGGCCGACGCGATCAAAGACCCGCTGCAAGCGCCGAACCTCTGCTACATGGGGACCAACGTGGTGAGCGGGGCCGCCACGGGAGTGATCGCGCTCACCGGGCCGCGTGCCTACTTCGGCAGCCTGGCTCAGATCATCGCGGGCGAGCGGACCTTGACAAGCTTCGACCAGGGGGTCAATCGCTTCGCCTGGCTGATGATCCGCTTCATCCTGGTGATGGCGCCGCTGGTCTTCCTGATCAACGGCCTCACCAAGGGCGACTGGATGGAGGCGCTGCTCTTCGCCATGGCGGTGGCGGTCGGGCTCACGCCGGAAATGCTGCCGATGATCGTGACGGTAAACCTGGGCAAGGGTGCGCTCGCGATGTCGCGCCGGAAGGTCATCGTAAAGCGCCTCAACTCGATCCAGAACTTCGGCGCCATGGACGTGTTGTGCGCGGACAAGACCGGTACGTTGACGCAAGACAGGATCGTGCTCGAGCGGCACGTTGACTTGCACGGGCGCGAGAGCGAAAAAGTGCTGGAGTACGCGTTCCTCAACAGCTACTACCAGTCCGGGCTCAAGAACCTGCTGGACGTTGCCGTGCTCCAGTACGCGGAGCTGCACGAGCGGCTGCAGCCGGCACGGGACTACCGCAAGATCGACGAGATCCCGTTCGACTTCGTGCGGCGGCGCATGTCCGTCGTCGTGGAGCGCGCTGGCAGGCACCTGCTCATCTGCAAGGGCGCAGTGGAAGAGGTCTTTAGCGTGTGCATCAAGGGCGAGGACGGCAACGGCCTGTTCGATCTCGACGCCACCCACCTCGCTCAGCTGACACAGGTGAGCAACGAGCTCAACGAGGACGGCTTCCGTGTCATCGCCATCGCCCGCAAGGAAATCGGCGACGGCACCATGACGTATTCGGTCAAGGATGAGTCGGCTTTGATCCTCACCGGCTACATCGCTTTCCTCGATCCTCCCAAAGACAGCGCGGCCCAGGCCATCTCGGACCTTTCCCGGCATGGCGTCACGGTGAAGATCCTGACCGGAGACAACGAGGTGGTCACGCGCAAGGTCTGCAAGGACGTCGGTCTGGCGGTGGACCAAGTGGTGCTCGGCAGCCAGATCGAGGGCTTGTCCGAAGAGGAGCTGGCCGACATCGCCGATCGATCGACGGTATTCGCGAAGCTCTCGCCGATGCAGAAAGCAACCGTGATCGAAGCCCTGCACCGGAAAGGCCACGTCGTCGGATTCCTGGGTGACGGCATCAACGATGGCCCGGCGCTCAAAGCCGCCGACGTGGGTATTTCGGTCGACACCGCGGTGGACATCGCCAAGGAATCCGCCGACATCATTCTGCTGGAGAAGAGCCTGCTGGTCCTGGACCAGGGTGTGATCGAAGGAAGGAAGGTGTTCGGCAACATCATCAAATATATCCGCATGGGCGCGAGCTCCAATTTCGGCAACATGTTCAGCGTGATCGGAGCGAGCGCGTGGCTGCCGTTCCTGCCGATGGCGCCGATCCAGATACTGACCAACAACCTGCTCTACGACTTCTCTCAGACGGCGATCCCGACGGATAACGTGGACGAGGAGTATCTGGCCAAGCCGCGCCGCTGGGAGATCGGCAACATCGCTCGCTTCATGCTGTTCGTGGGCCCGATCAGCTCGGTCTTCGACTATCTGACCTACTTCACCATGTATTACCTGTTCCAGGCCAATGTCGTGGGAAAGGCCGCGCTGTTTCAAACCGGCTGGTTCGTCGAATCGCTGCTGTCGCAGACGCTGATCATCCACATCATCCGCACCGACAGAATGCCGTTTCTCGAGAGCCATGCGAGCACGCCGCTCGTGTTCACCAGCCTGATCATCTGCACGATCGGCATCTGGCTGCCGTTCTCGCCGTTCGCGCACGCCCTCGGCTTCACGCCGCTGCCGCCTTTGTATTTCGCTTTGGTTGCCGCGATGCTGGTTGCCTATCTGTCGCTGACGCACTTCGTCAAGACCTGGTTTCACCGGCGCTTCGGCGTCGACTAGCGGAACTGTTGATCCAAGTCAACCCGGCGTCCCGGTCCGGAGCTAGGCTGCAGTCGAGACGGTACAGGAGGAGCGCAAATGCCAGGCATGCGTCCGCGCGCCGCGGCGCCATCGCGCCACTCGGAACGCGAGATCGATGGTGCCGTGGAGGAGGCGACCCGGGACAGCGAGCGGACGTGAGCGCGGCCATCGATGGACCACGTGATAGGAACGTCGGCGCATGACGGCTCGCAGGTCTCAGCCGGTACCCGATCCGCCCGGTGGCGTGCCCGCTTTCTTCGATGCCGGGCAGTCGCTGAGGGCGGTGGGGGATGTTTGGTGGTCCCTCCAAGCCGGGCCCGCCCACGTCGAACAGCTTGCCCGGGCCCGGCTGGCAGACCTGATCAGCTTCGCGCGCCAGCACTCGCCCTTCTATCGCGATCTGTATCGCGGGCTGCCGGCCGCGCAGTGCAGTCTTTCCCGTTTGCCGCCGGTTACGAAAGGCCAGCTGATGGCGCGGTTCGAGGCGACGCTCACCGACCGCGAGGTGACGCGGCCCTTGGTGCGTCGATTCCTTGCCGATCCGCATCGCGTCGGGCAGCCTCTGCTGGAGCGTTACGCCGTCTGGGCGAGCTCTGGAACCACCGGTGAACCCGGCATCTTCCTGCACGATGGCCATGCGCTCGCCGTCTACGACGCGCTCGAAGTCGTCCGCTTCCGGCGGCTGGCGTCACCGCTGGCGCTCGCGGCGGCATGTCTTGGGAGCGACCGCTATGCGCTCGTCGCTGCAGTCGGGGGGCACTTTGCCGGTCATGCGATGCTCGAGCGCCTGCGCGCGCTCTACCCCTGGCTGGGCCAACGCGCGCGCGTCTTTTCCATTCTGGAGTCGACGCCCAGGATCACGGCGCAGCTGAACGAATATCAACCAACGCTGCTGGCCACCTATCCGACGGCGGCCAGCCTCCTGGCTGAAGAACAGCAGGCCGGCAGGCTCGCGATTCGGCCGCGCGAGATCTGGACCGGCGGTGAGCGGCTGTCCAGCGCGCAGCACTCGCTGCTGGCCCGGGCATTCGGCGCGGAGGTTCGCGACGGCTACGGCGCGTCGGAGTTCCTGGCCATAGCCTGGGACTGCGGGTATGGCGCGCTGCACGTGAACGCCGACTGGATCGTCCTGGAGCCCGTCGATCGCGCCGGCCGGCCAGTGCCGCCCGGGGTTGCGTCCCACACCGTGCTACTGACCAATCTCGCCAATCGGGTGCAGCCGCTCATTCGCTACGATCTGGGCGATAGCGTGACCTTGCTCGACCGTCCCTGCGATTGCGGAAGCGCGTTTCCGGCGATCCGCGTCGAAGGGCGGTGCGACGACATCGTCGGCATGCGAGCGGCGGACGGAAAGCTGGTCAAGCTGCTGCCTCTCGCGCTCACGACCGTGCTGGAGGACGAGGGTGGCGTGCATCGATTTCAGCTGGTTCAGGCGAACGCGACGGAGCTCGTGCTGCGCGTGGATCCAGAGCGCGTCGGAGCGGGGGCGGCGGAGCGCTGTCGTGCGTCGCTCAGGCGATTCCTGGACGCTCAAGGCGTGCCGAACGCGGGCATCCGCGTCGAGCGCCGCGATCTGCAGCCGAACCCCGTAAGCGGAAAGCTCAGGCGCGTCATCGCGACTGCCGCTGCGACCCGCTCGCCGGAGCGGCCCGGTTCAGCGCTCGGCACGGGGCCAGCCGGTACACCTGCAGCGGGATCGGCATGACGCTGGAGGGCTGTGAACACCCGGAGCATCTGCGGCGACGCGGGTAGCTCGACATGGCGCCGATTCTTCTTGATCTGAGTCAAAAGGGAAGCCGGCAAGTGCGCGGAGACTTGCAGTACGGAAGTACGCAACCTTGCATAGATCGAGCAACACAGCCCAGTGCTCTGACGAAAGTCGGTCCGGGAAAGGAGGTGGACGATGTACGCCCGCATTCTGGCGCCCATTGATGGGAGCCCGACATCCAATCGAGGGTTGACGGAGGCGATCAATCTCGCCAGGGATCAGAACGCGAAACTGAGACTGTTCCACGTGATCGACGAGTCTTTTCTCGCATACGACATGTACGGCGTGGTGAACTGGGACAGCGTAACGCAGGCGTTGCGCGGGGGAGGGGAGAAATTGCTTGCCGATGCAAAAGCCCTGGCCGCCCGCAGCGGAGTCGACGTCGAGGGCGGCATGGTCGAGACGCTGCAACAGCGCGTTGCGGACAAGATCCTCAAGGAGACGCGGGAGTGGCGGGCCGACGTGATCGTCATGGGGACGCACGGCCGGCGCGGCTTCACGCATCTGGTTCTCGGGAGCGATGCCGAGGCTGTTGTACATGATGCGCCGGTTCCCGTTCTCTTGATCAGAGCCGCTCCCGATGAGGACCGTTCGAAAGCCGCGAGGTGATGGGGAAAACCGGCGGGTCAAGGGCGGGTTGCGCCTAGTGCATGAGCCGCCAGTGGCGTCAAAGCCGCGACGGTGTCAAAGTTCAAACTTGTCTGCATAGTCGGGTGTGTCCAAGACAGCAAAAGGAGAAGCACCATGAAGCCAACCGCATCGGTACCCAAACCCCCGCACTCCGTGTTCCGGTGGTGGGCAGCGCTCGTCGCTGCGCTTGTCCTGCTTCTCGCCAGCCTGGCAGCCGGCGCTGTCGGACACTACGTTCTGGGTTGGTTCTGAGCGCGTCGGAGGCTGCTGCGCGAATGGGGCGCTGTCAGCCGATAGTGACCCTATAGGGGAACCCCGATGTCGTCGACCCTAGTCGAGAAGCGCATGCGGCCGGGCTGGCCGAGTCCCAATCTCGACCACTACGAGCGCGCTTGTGCCGAATTCTCGTGGCAGGCGGCGCGCAGTCAGCTCGACGGTCTGCCGGGAGGCGCCCTGAATATCGCTCACGAGGCAGTGGACCGCCATGCAGCAGGCCCCCGCGGGGAGCGCGTGGCGCTGCGTTGGCTCGGCCGTGAGGGCAAGCGCCGCGATTTCACCTATATCCAATTGCGGGCGGCGACGAACCGCTTCGCCAACTTGCTGGCCAAGCTCGGCGTCGGTCGCGGCGAGCGGGTATTCGTGCTGGCGGGGCGCATCCCGGAGCTGTACATCGCCGTGCTCGGTGCACTCAAGCACGGTTGCGCTGTCTCACCGTTGTTCTCCCAGTTCGGCCCCGAGCCGATTCAGACCCGGCTCACCATCGGCCGAGGCGCGGTTCTGGTGACGACGTCGAGCCTGTACCGCAAAAAGGTGGCATCGATCCGCGTCCGCGTCCCGTTCCTGAAGCACGTGCTGGTGGTCCCGGACGAAGGGCAATCCGAGCTGCCGGCCGATGTGCTGAACCTCCCGGCGCTGCTGGATATGGCGTCCGACGAGTATCGCGTCGCCGACACTCGACCGCAGGATCCCGCCTTGCTGCATTTCACCAGTGGCACCACCGGCCGTCCCAAGGGCGCCGTGCACGTGCACGAGGCGGTGGTCGCGCACCACGTCACCGGGCGCCTCGCCCTCGACTTCCACGACCGGGACGTGTTCTGGTGCACGGCGGATCCGGGATGGGTGACGGGCACCTCCTACGGCATCATCTCTCCACTCACCAACGGCATCACGATCTTCGTCGACGAGGCCGACTTCGACGCGCAGCGCTGGTATGGGAACCTCGAGCAGCAACGGATCAGCGTCTGGTATACGGCGCCGACCGCGATACGCATGATGATGAAAGGCGGCGCGGACGCCGCCCGGCAGTTTCGCTTTCCCGATCTGCGCTTCATCGCCAGCGTCGGCGAGCCGCTCAATCCGCAGGCGGTATTCTGGGGCGAGGAGGCGCTGGGGCTGCCGATCCACGACAATTGGTGGCAGACCGAGACCGGCGGTATCATGATCGCCAACTATCCTTCGATGCCGATCAAGCCCGGCTCGATGGGCAGGCCGCTGCCCGGCATCGAAGCCGCGATCGTTCAGCGTCAGGCCGACGGCAGCGTGGCGGTCGCGGAAGAGCCCGACATCCAGGGCGAGCTCGCGCTCAAACGGGGGTGGCCGTCGATGTTCCGCGGCTATCTCGACGAGGAGGAGCGCTATCGCAAATGCTTCGCGGGCGACTGGTACCTGACCGGCGACCTCGCGAAATGCGACGCGGACGGCTATTTCTGGTTCGTCGGGCGCGCTGACGACGTGATCAAGTCCTCTGGCCATCTGATCGGGCCGTTCGAAGTCGAGAGCGCCTTCCTCGAGCACCCTGCGGTGGCCGAAGCAGGCGTCATCGGCAAGCCCGATCCCGTCGTGGGCGAGGTCGTCAAAGCGTTTGTGGCACTCAAGCCCGGGTACAGCGCCGGGCCCGAGCTCGAGCGGGAGCTGATGGCGTTCGTGCGCCGCAAGCTGGGAACCGCCGTCGCCCCGAAGGAGTTGAGCTTCCTCCCCGGGCTGCCGAAGACCCGCAGCGGCAAGATCATGCGCAGGCTGCTGAAGGCGCGGGAGCTGGGCCTTCCCGAAGGGGACACTTCCACGCTGGAGGCGGACACATGAGCGCCGAAGGAGATTCTCATATGAGCCTGCCGCATGACACGGCGATCATGCTTCTGCGGCAAATGATCCGCATCCGTCGCTTCGAAGAGCAGTGCGCCGAAGCCTATAGCGCCGGGAAGATACGCGGCTTCATGCACCTGTACATCGGGGAAGAGGCTGTGGCCGCCGGCGTGATGCCGGCGCTCGGCGCGGACGATGCCGTAGTAGCGACCTACCGCGAGCACGGCCAGGCTTTGGCTCGCGGCGTGGGCGCGGAAAGAATCATGGCCGAGATGTACGGCAAACAGGAAGGGTGCAGCCGCGGCCGCGGCGGCTCCATGCACCTGTTCGACGTCGCGACGCGCTTCTATGGCGGGAACGCGATCGTCGGCGGCGGCCTGCCCATCGCGGTCGGCCTGGCGCTGGCGGACAAGATGCGCAAGCGCAATCGCGTCACCGCCTGCTTCTTCGGTGAAGGCGCGGTCGCGGAAGGCGAGTTCCACGAGAGCATGAATCTGGCCGAGCTGTGGAAGCTGCCCGTCCTGTTCTTGTGTGAGAACAATCTCTACGCCATGGGGACCGCGCTCTGGCGCTCGGAGTCGGATACCGACCTCGTTGCCAAAGCGTCCAGCTACAACATGGCGGCTACCAGCGTGGACGGCATGGACGTCGAGGCCGTTTATCGCGCGGCGCAGGAAGCCGTCGCGACGGTCAAGCGCCTGAGCATCCCGTACTTTCTCGAGTTGAAGACCTACCGCTTCCGCGCGCATTCGATGTTCGACCCGGAGCTGTATCGCAGCAAGGCCGAGGTCGAGCAGTGGAAGCGGCATTGTCCGATCGCGAGCTTCGTCGAAAGCCTGCGCGGCGCGGGCGAGCTGGACGACGACGCGTTGGCGGCGCTGGAGGCCGACGTTACCCAGGAGGTCGGGCGCGCAGTCGCTTTCGCCGAAGCGGGGACCTGGGAGCCGGTAGAGGACCTCGAGCGCGATGTTTACACCCGCCCTGTGCGCTCCGTCGAGGCTGCAGAACGAACCTGATGCCCGCAAAGGCCAAACTTTCTCTCGATATGCCTCCGAACGAACCCACCGCGCGCGTGCGTACGACCTATCGCGAAGCGCTACGGATGGCGCTACGGGAGGCGCTGCAGCGGGATGAGCGCGTGTTTCTCATGGGCGAGGACGTCGCGCGCTACGGCGGCAGCTACGCTGTATCCAAGGGTCTGTTCGAGGAGTTCGGCGAAGAGCGCATCCGCGACACGCCGCTGTCGGAATCGGCGTTCGTCGGCGCCGGCATCGGCGCGGCGATGGGCGGCATGCGGCCGATCGTGGAGATCATGACCGTCAACTTCAGCCTGCTCGCGCTGGACCAGATCGTCAACAACGCCGCTACTTTGCGGCACATGTCTGGAGGTCAGATCTCCATCCCGCTGGTGATCCGGATGGCGACCGGGGGCGGACGCCAGCTGGCGGCGCAACACTCGCACAGCCTCGAAGGCTGGTACGCGCACATTCCCGGCTTGCGAATACTCGCACCCGCCACCCTGGAAGACGCGCGCGGCATGCTGTGGACGGCACTCGAAGACCCCGACCCGGTCATCATCTTCGAGCACGCGCTGCTGTACAACCTGGAAGGCGAGCTGCCGGCGGATGCCGGCGCGGTGGGCATCGACACTGCGGCGGTGCGGCGCACTGGAAACGACGTCACTCTCATCGCATACGGTGGAACGCTCGGCAAGACCATGCAAGCTGCGGAGCAGCTCGCGCAGACTGGCATCGGTGCCGAAGTGATCGACCTGCGCACGCTGCGCCCGCTCGACACCGGGGCCATCCTGGCTTCAGTGAGAAAGACACATCGCGCGGTGGTCGTTGACGAAGGCTGGAAGAGCGTCGGGTTGTCCGCCGAGATCAGCGCGCGCATCATGGAAGGCGCGCTGTACGAGCTCGATGCACCGGTGGCGCGAGTGTGCAGCCGGGAAGTCCCGATCCCTTACGCCAAGCATATGGAGGAGGCGGCTCTGCCGCAAACAGCCGACATCGTTGTCGCGGCACGCGGGACTCTGCACCGTGCGTGAATTCCGCATGCCTGTACTCGGCGCGGACATGGAGGCCGGAGAGCTCGTCGAGTGGCTGATCAAACCCGGGCAACGCGTCAAGCGCGGCGACGTGGTCGCAATAGTCGAAACGGAGAAGGGCGCTGTCGACGTCGAGATCTGGGAAGATGGAACGGTCGACGCGCTGATCGTGGAACCCGGCACCACGGTGCCGGCCGGAACCGTGCTCGCGATACTGCACGGAGAAGCTTCAGCGGTGGCAGCGCCGCCGCCTCCCTCCGGTGCGGTCGCCCCCGCCCCGGTTGCGCCGAGCCCCGGAGCCGCGAAGCCCGCACCGCTCGCCGTCCCGGCGGAGCGCTACAAGGTCTCCCCGGCGGCGCGACGCAAGGCGCAGGAGCTGAAGGTCGATCTCTCCAAGCTCGTTCCGAGCGGTCCGGAAGGGGTCATCTCCCTTGCCGACGTCGAGCGCGCCGGCCGCGCAGCGCCGCCGCCGGTCGCCGACCGCATGGAGGCGATGCGGCGGGCGATCGGGGCGGCGATGACCAAATCGAAGCGCGAGATCCCTCACTATTATCTCGCGAATAGCATGAATGTCACGCCGGCGGTGGGGTGGCTCGCGCGGGAGAACGCCTCCCGCAGCGTGCAGGACCGCATCCTCTTCGCTGCGATCCTCCTGCGTGCGGTGGTCCTGGCGCTCAGGGAAGTGCCGGAGTTGAACGGTGCCTGGCGGGACGAGCGCCTGCAGATGTCCCGCGAGGTCCATCTGGGTGTCGGCATCGCTTTGCGCGGCGGCGGTCTGGTTGCGCCCGCGATCCTCAACGCCCAGGACAAGACGATCTCGGAAATGATGGCTGCGATGTCCGATCTGGTGCGGCGTGCGCGCGCGGGCAGCCTGCGCAGCTCCGAGTTGGGCGAAGCAACCGTCACCGTGACCAACCTCGGCGAACAGGGCGCGGACGCAGTTTACGGAGTCATCTATCCGCCGCAGGTGGCGCTGGTGGGCTTCGGTCGCCTCGCCGCGCGGCCGTGGGTGGTGGAGGGAACGGTGCAGGCTCGCGACGTGCTGCAGGCCACGCTGTCGGCCGATCATCGCGCGAGCGTAGGCCACCGGGGAGCGGTTTTCTTGTCCGTGCTGGAACGGCTGCTGCAGCAACCGGAGAAACTGTGATGACGCCAGAGCAGGTGCGGCAGGCCTTCATCGAGGCACTGGGACAAATCGCTCCCGAAGGCGACTTCGAGCACCTGCAGCCGGACCAGCCGCTGCGCGATCAGCTCGATATCGACTCATACGATTTTCTGCAGCTGGTGATCGCCCTGCACGAGCGGCTCGGTGTCGATGTCCCCGAAGCCGACTATCAGCGGCTGGCGACGCTGCAAGGCGCGCTGGACTACCTCGATGCAGCCGTGC
>JBGPMS010000207.1:0-10343 GCA_041487115.1 Gammaproteobacteria bacterium | reverse complement strand
GGACGTGAGGGAGATCCAGCAGTATCCGTACGTCGACGATCTCGCGCGGGTGTGCGCGCTGCTCAATCTTCCGCCCTGGCTCCAGCCCACCGATCTGAGTGAGGGCGTGGAAGAGTATCGCCAGCGCGTAAGCGACGTGCTGGATGCTTATCGATTGGGGCTGACCACCGTCCCGGCGCTGCGGCGCCTGGCCGAAGCAGCGCTGCCCGAAGACATGGGCGCAGCCCTGGCGCAGCAGCGCTGGCCCTTCGCCATCGAAGAGCCGGTGGCGCTGAAGCGCGAGCGCGTGCAGATCACGGTACCGGACGCGCAGGAGGGAGACCTCGTGAGCCCGCTTTTCCGGCGGGAGCTGGACGACGCGCTCGGCACGCCGGCGGTCTACATCCAGGGCGTGGCACCGAACGGCGACCTGATCGGAGCCACCGAGCAGCCGGCGATCGAGCGCTTCACGCCGGGACAAACGCCGGCCGGCATCGCGTTAGCGTATCGCGGCACGCTGGCACCGGGGCAGACGCTGCGCCTGTCGCCGGCACGGCGCAGTTGGCTGGTGCTCGACGGCGTCTTGCACATCTCCGCGACGGAGACGCTGGCCAATACGGCGCAGGATCCGTCGACCAACGGACCGTGGGCCGCGGTGTCGAATCCGCCTGCCGGCCAGGTTCGCGTGCTGGCGGAGGGCGCCGACCATAGCGTGTGGGTCGTGGTCGAGAACGCCGGAAGCTGGGGCCTGCATCGCTACGATGGAACGCAGTTCGTCGCCGTCACGCAAGGGGCGCCAGCCGGGCCCTACTTCGCGCTGCTGGTGCACGGTGCCGCCGTGTATCTGGGGACGCAGCAGGGACTGTTCCACTGCGCCGCGTTTCCGGACGAGGGTCAACCGTATGCACTGACCGCAGTGACCGCAGTCCCCGAAGCCGTGCGCGCCCTCGGCGAATTGCCGGACGGGCGCCTCGCGACTGCGACGGCCAACGGGCTTGCCGTGATCAAAGCCGACGACACGCTCGACGTGCGCCTGCTCCCCGGGGTGGATGTGCGCGCCATGCTGGCGGATGGCGATCAACTATATCTGGCCACCGCGCAGGCTCTGCTGCTGATGGACCACGAGCGGTGGTTCCGCTACGAGGGCGCCGAGCTGAGCGAAAACGCAGCCGACTGGGTGCCGATCGCGCCGGCGCAGGCCGCCGCCGCGCTGAGCCCGCTGCCTCCGATCAACGCGATGGCCGCCACGCCCGATGGCAATCTGTGGCTCGGCACGGCGCGCGGGCTGGCGCGCTACTACGTCTACCAGGAGCACACCACGTTGCTGGAGGCTTTCCCGGATCTGGGCACCGGCGAGGTGCGCGCCCTGCACGTCGACGAGCGTGGCATGCTGTGGGTGGCGAGCGACGATGGCCTGTTCCGCTACGACGGACGCGACATCGCGCAGTACCTCCTGGCCGAGAACCGCTGGGCGTCGATGGGGCAGGCCGATACGCTCTATCCCGACGACATCAGCTCGCAGCCGCGCGGGCACTGGCGCTTCGACGCTGCGCAGGACGCCTGGGCGCGCTTCGATGCGACCGTGGATCGGTTCGATGTCACCGCTGTCGACAAGCGCGCCGGCAACAGCCCGGACGCGCAGGCGGTGCTGCTGACCGACAGCGTGCGCGCCGAGCTGGGGCAGTTCGACGGCAGCGAGCTCAGCGGCGCCCAGGCGGTAGGGCTGGATCAGCTCGCCCTGCGCATCAAGCCCGATGAGACGCGCATCGTGGCGGGCGGGCTGCCGGCGCTTCCGCGTGGTGCCGGCACCTGGCGCTATCTGCAGATGGAGCCGAGCGGCCTCACGCCGGCACCCGGACGCCCGTGGTGGTCACGCGAAGGCCGGCTGTTTCCGCCGCCGCAGTGGCCATCCCCATGGCCCGGCCACTTCCGCAACGAGTCGAGCCCCTGGCATGTCGACGGGCATTTCGACGATGCGATCTTCGCCTATCCGCCTTCGGCGCGGGTGTGGATGGAGTATGCGATCGGACCGGTGGTCGGCGTGCGCGTGCGCCTGTTCAAGCGTACGCCCGACCAGAATGTGGACCCGGCGTTGATCGAACGCGTATGGCAATTATTGGCGCGCGCCAAGGCCGCAGGGGTGCCCCTGCAGCTCGCGGTGGAAGGCGCCGTCGTCAAAGGAGAGTGAGTCATGAGCTTGCAGGACGCCATCACCCAGATCCAGGGCCTCGCCCCCAAAGCGGCGGGCAATCTCGTCCGTCCGCAGGACTGGAACACGCTGATCGCCGCACTGGGCGAGTTCGGCGCCTCCATCACCGCGAACACGCAGGGCCTCGCCACGGTCAAGACCCAGGTGGCGCAGATCCAGACGCAACTGACCGACGTGGTGGCCCAGGCGCAAGCGCTCGACAACCGCGTGGACGATCTCGAACAGAGCATCCAGCCGCTGCTCAACAACTATCTGGTCACCATGGCCTGCGATCGCCTGACCTACGCCACCGGCGAGATCTCCGAATTGACCGCCAAGGTCACCGATCTGCGCGGACGGCCGCTCGCCGCACCCTTCCCCTGGGTGGACTTCGTCGCCGCCTGGGGGAGGTTGCGTGCGGTAGCTGGCTTCACCAGCCGCGCCGGCAGCGGCGACAACTCGATCTCGGTCCAGGTCAACGCGCAGGGCATCGCGCGCGTGCAGCTACGCGCCGAGCAGAGCGAGGGCTTCTCGGAAACCGACGAAGCGCAAGTGAGCGCGGTAATGCAGATGCAGGTGCCCACTACCAACACCAGCATCGCCCAGGCGTTTCTCACGGCGCCGACGCCGTCCGATGGCCGCGCCAAGGCAGCCTACAAGGTGCTGCACACTGAGTACGAGCGGCAGGACTCGATCGCGCTGCGCTCGTATGCCGACACCTATCATGTGCGCACACCGGAATACAGTCTCGCGCCGCTGGGACCGAATTTCTGGACGCAGTGGCGCGACTATCGCGCCACGGTGATCGCGCTGGCCAAGCCGGATGCGGACCCCACCACCGCGGACGGCGCGCGCGGCGCGGCCAGCATTCAGGTCACGTTCCGCGATTGGGTGTGGCCCTGGACTCAGGACTACCTGGACGACTTCCAGCCGCTGCAGGACCAGGTGTTCCAGCAATACACGCCGCTGTTCGGGCTGGACGATGTCTACACCCAGGTGCAGACCAAGTTCGACGGCGATCTCGCCAAGTACGGCGTGATCGGACGCAAGAAGTACATCGCCGCGACCGGGAAGGCGCTGGAGCTGATCAACCCCGGTACGGATACGGCCAAGCAGGCGGCCAAACAGAGCATCCAGTTCGGCGTCCAGGCGCAGGAGGCGAACGAGATCTACGCCGGCGGCAAGGCCGGCCAGGGCGGACGGGTGATGCAGGTCTACACCGCCCAGGGCAAGAGCACCGACGGCGTGGCCAACGAAGTCAAGCAGGTCGGGCAGCAGGTGCAGCAGACCGCCGGCCTGACGGCCTCGGTCAACGTTCTGGAAGGCCGCATGCAGGCCGCGGAACGCGTCGGGCTGGACATCAACTCCGGCCTCACCCTGATCAACGACAACGTGCGCGCGATCAACCCACTGGACGAGAACAGCCTGAAGGCGAACGTGCTCAAGATCAGCGCCGACATTGCCGCGCTGAAAGCCAGAGCCGGTTGAGCACGCGCCGGCGTTCGATACTGCGACCGTGGCCACCCTCTACCTGGAACCCGGTGATCTTACGCCCGCGCAGGCTGCGCGCGTGTTGGACTTCCTCAACCGCGCCGCCAGCGCAGTCGAGATCGCAACTCGCGTAGAGTTTGCCGGCGAGCTCGACATCGGCGAGAAGCTGGGGCAGCGCCTGCTCGACGCACGCAACAAGCTGGGCGGGCGATTTACCGATCTGCTGCAAGTGGACGCGGTGCCCCTGATCGGGCCAAAGCGCTTCACCGAGCTATGCGCCGCGGTGCTGGGCCTGGATCCGCGCCGCTGGCTGCAGGACTTTGCGTTGTTCGCCGACCGTCAGATCCAGATCGCGGACAGCTACGACCAGTTGCAGCGACGGCTGGCCGCGCTGGAGAGCTCCACCGAGCACGTGCAACTGGATCTGACCGCCGGGCCGCAACCCGCCTGGCTGGGTCAGCCGCTGCAGATCGTCGCCTATGCCAGGGACCTGTCCGGCCGCCCGCTGCCCAATCGCCAGCTCACGCTCGAGGCGAGCAACGGCACGCTCGAGGCCGCGTCGGGGTTCGCCGTGCAACGCGCCCGCGGCGTCACGGTGCGCACCGGAGCCGACGGCAGCGCACGGCTGACCTTACGCTACGACAGCATCGAGCCGCTCACCGCAGACCAGCAGGCAGCGCTGCAGAATGCGCTGGCGCCGCTCGACGCGGCAGCCGACAGCCCCAATCTCGTGCGCGACGGGTTTCTCAGCATCGCCGCGACCTATCAGGACGAGCGCCAGAAGGCGTTGCGCGGCGCCTTCGACATCTACGCGCGCCAGTGGAAGACGCACTTCTTCGATCAGCTTAACCCGAGCAACCTGGGCTTTCACTGGCCCATGGAAACGTCGGTGCTGCGCGCGGACTGCCATCCCCAGGGCGGCAGCGTGGCCGCGCTGGCGACCGCGGTGCTGGTGGTGCACTGGAAGAACTGGGTCGGCGCGTGGTTCGAGTTCCTGGGCGACTACTTGACCGGTCAGGCGAAACTGCAGTCGGCCTTCACCGGCGCCAAGCGCCGCGGGGCCACCGGCTATCGGCTGGTCGACGATCTGCTAGGCGAAGCGCACAGCTTCGTGGCCACCCAGAAAGGGCTGGCCGCCCAGTGGATGTCGCAGCGGGTGGTCAAGCTCGCGGTCGACGATTTCCTCGGGACTCAGGTGCAGGACGTGGACGACAGCACCCAGCGCGAGCTCTTCTCCAACCTGGAGACGGCTGCCTCACAACTGACGCCAGCCAGCCGCGGCACGCTGGCCATGGTCAACCAGACCCGCCTCGACCTGGATGACAAGATCACGAAGGTAGGTGGAATCAACGCGGGGATGCTGGACGAGGTTCGCGGGCTACATGCCGATATGCTGGCCCGCGCCAGCCAGATCGATACCGAGGTGACTGCATTCACCGTTGCCAAGACGGAGCTGGACGGGCGGCTCAACCAGTTCGACTCGGGCTTCCAGACCTTCACGACGCAGTTCACCGATTTCGGACAACGCTACCAGACCTTCGATCAGAACGTCGCCAAGTTCAACGTCGACTACGGGGATTTCCGCACTCGCGTCGACACCATCGGCGGGCGGCTGAACACATTCGACCAGAGCATCGCCACTTTCAATACGCGCTTCACGCAGTTCAACACCGACCTGGGAAATTTCCAGACCCAGCGCACGCAGCTCACCCAGGATGTGAACACGATGAAGGGGGACCTCGCCGCGGTGAAGACCGACTTGAGCGGGGTCAGGACGGAGCTGAACACGGTGAAGACCGATGTGGGCGGAGTCAAGACGGACCTGAATACCGTGAAGACCGATGTGGGCGGACTGAAAACGGACCTCGTCACGGTGAAGAGCGATGTGACCGGCGTGAAGACGGACTTGACCGCAGTGAAAAGCGATGTGGGCTCGGTCAAGCTCAACGTGAACAACATCGCTACCCGCATCGGGCCGGGCCGGGTCGGTTGACATGGCCGGGATCTTCAACCATCCCGACTGTACCGCCGCGCACCTGGTTCAGGCCGGGCAGCCCGTAGACCTGACCGTCCCGCTGCAGGACAACGGCGTGACCCTGTTCCGCTCCACGCTCTACGTGCGCGTCCCACTGGACCCGCGCTGCCAGCGGCTGGTGCTGGCGTCCGGCAGCAAGCTGCTGGTGCGCTTCGAGCCGGCTATCGTCCAGATCACGCGCGGCAGCGACGCCTGGCTGAAGCAGTGGGACGAGGAGACCGGCCAGGTGACGGTCGAGCTGACCTACCCGGCGCCGATCGTCAAGGTGCACAGCGACCTCTACGGACGGGTCAAGCTCTTCCGCATGGACGGGGGGGCGGTGTCGCCGGCCGAGACCGTCGCGGCCGACACCGGACACGCGCTGCCGCAACCCTTTGTCGGGCCGGCATTCAGGGCGGTATTCGACGGACTCCGGCAGGACGCGTTTCAGCGAGGTGTGGCCAACCGGGTGCTCCAGCAGCAGATGGGGACGTTCCAGTCGCTGTCCGCGGCTGCTGTCCATGACGACGTCGTCATGGCGATCGGCGATCCCGACTACGCGCTCGCCAATACGCGATTCATGATGGAGTTCGCGCTCGACCAGCTGGATGTCGCCGGAAATCCCGCTACGCCGCGCCTGCGCCTGCTCAGCACCAGCCAGAGCGAGTCGCTGTGGCAATGGCTGGAAGCTGGCGAGCACAGCAGCACCGTCACCTTTTCAGCGGAGGGAGCGGACTTGGCCAAGCAGTTGCAGCCGGCACTGGATCGCGCGCTCGCGTTGCGCCAACCCGCCGACACCGCGCTGGTGTTGCCGCTGATGGTCGAGAGCGATGCCCCGTGCCAAGTGGTGCTGCAGCAGGCGACCCTCGAGTTCCTGCTGGAGGCCGAGCTGATGAGCACGCCCGCGCAGCTGAGCTTCGCCGGCGGCAGCGAGCAGACCCAGCTGGTGCCGCTGGACGCCCCGGCACAGGCGGTACGGCTGCACCTGGAGGCGACTGTCGCCTCGCATGACGGGCGTAACGCGGGCGAGCCGCCGGCGCTGCCGGACGACGCGCGCCGCACGGGCATCCGCATGGACGAAGGCACGGAGGCGGCTGCGCTGTGGGAGGCGGACACTGCCGCCTGGCTGATCGGCTTCGCGCTGGCGTGGTACCCGATGTCCGAACGCGCCACCTTGCATCTGTCCTTGCGGGCTGAAGCCGCCGGTCCGGGCGCCGGTGCAACGCTGGCCGAAGGACGGGTTGACACAGCGCCAGCGGAGGCTGCCTGGCTGCGCTGCCTGTGGCCGCAGACCGCGATGCAACCCGGCCGCTACTGGCTGCGCGTGCAGGTGGAAAAGGGCTCCGGCTTGTGGCTGGGCGAAACCGCAGAAGGTCCTCGACCGCTCTGGCAACGGACACCGCCGGCGCCCGGCGCGACCACCAACGTGCCGTTGCAGCCGCTCCACTTCCCACTCGAAGCGGCGGAACCGGATGCTGTGACAGCACCCCCGGTGCGACTGGCACTGAACGACACCACTCTCACATTATCCAGCCCGCGCGACGGCGCGCTGACCGCAGACGTCGATGCAACAGCAGCCCTGGCGGGCGCCACACCTTGGAACCTTGCCGCGTCCAGTGCCAGCGATCTCAGCATCACCGTCCGGTCCGCGCGGGTCACCTATCGCGCGTAGCCCGCGCGCGCAGAAAGCTGATTGCGAACGAAGCTCAGCCGCGAACAGGCTCCCACCACCCCGCCCGCTGCGGGCACCCGATCCTCCCTCCTTTCGAGAGGGGTGGCGCGAATGCGACGGGGTGGTTTGCAGGCAGGAGGGGATGAGAAGGTGGCCTTCATGTGCCACTTGGCGAAGGCTACTGCAGAGTGGCGGGGCGCGGAGTGCGCGCAACCGTGGACTTGGGGTTCACTTCGCAGGCGGTGTGCACGACAGCCGCTTCCAGCGTGCCCTTCGGGGGGTGCAGGAAATCCAGCCGCTCGGCTCGATCGGCCCATACCGTGTTGCCCTCGCCGTCGGGCCCATCGGTCAGTACCCATTGTTCCAGCGCATAGGTACGATCCGAGCACTCGATCGCGTACTGCAGCTTCTGCGACCGGTGCGGGTAAGTGTCGTGCCCCAGCGTAATGGTCTCGGGGAAACTCTTCGTAACCCAGACATCCGCGGTCGCACCCGTATGGTGCAGCGACATCCAATCGACGGCTACGATAGGTACGCCATACTCGTCGTCCTCGGCAGCGGAAGCCGAGACGGCGCTCAGAATGGCGAACAGCGGAACCATCAAAGCCTTGACCAGTATTCGCTCTAACATGATGAACCTCCTTGAATCAATGCACTGGGCCTGAAACGGACAACGCCTCGGGCTCATGCTGCGTTGCAACAGGGTGGGCTTCAGAGCACAGAAAGAGAACGCCGGTAGGGGGAATAGCTCCCATGCCTCCCGGGCATCAATGCAGCGAGGCATGAGGGCAGGAACGGCACCTCCGTCTCTCTGCGACGACGTGCAATCAATCGAGGAAACGAGCATGCAGCCACCCCAGTTGTCCGATCTCGAGAGTCTCAGCGCCCCCATCCTGTCCGACGTGATGGACAGCCTCGGCTTGAGGCAGCAGGCGATGAAGCCGTTCGTGCGGCCGCTGGACGAGCAGAAGGTGCTGGTCGGGCGCGCACGCACCGGGCTCTATATGCCGGTGTACTCGGTGCGGGCGGGCGAGAATCCCTACGCAGTGGAGATCGCGCTGGTGGACGACTTGAAGCCGGGCGAGGTCGCGGTGCTGGCCTGCGGCGGGCCGACCGAGCGGATCGCGCCCTGGGGCGAGCTGCTGTCGACCGCCTGCGTGGCACGCGGCGCCGCCGGCTGCGTTACCGATGGGCTGGTGCGCGACGTGCGCCAGATCAAGGCGATGGGGTTCATCGTATTCCACGGCGGCATCGGGCCGCTCGACACCAAGGGGCGGGCGCGCATGATGGAGCGCGACACGCCGGTCGACTGCGCGGGCGTGCACGTGCGCAGCGGCGACTTCGTGGTCGGCGATGCGGATGGCGTGGTAGTGATCCCACAGGAGCGCGCAGCGGAGGTGATCGCGAAAGCCAGGGAGAAGGCGCTGGGCGAAGACCACACGCGCGACGAGCTGCGCCAGGGCAAGCTGCTGGGAGACGTGTTCCGGAAGTTCGGGGTGCTGTAGCCGCTCCGTTCCGCGGGCGATCGCGAAGGACGCGATTGCCCGCGCAGAGCTTGGGAACCCGATCAGTGCGTCTGCTCCCAGGGCGCGGGCCGGAGTAACGTGCGCCGGGCCATCAGCTGATCCGACGGGGTAAGGCTTTGCTGCAAGGCGGTCAGCAACAGGTCGTCGTTCATGGTCCACCGGGTCGGGCTCTCCGCCCGCTTCTGCATGGGGATGGCCTGCGCCGACACGGTAACCGTGGCGGGGCGCGACGCCGGGAACAGGGAAGCGGGTTTCGGAGCGGCGGTAAGTGCGGTGGTGAAGGCGGAGGCTAGCGTATTCGTGTTCATGGTGGAGTCCCCTTTTTGTTTGTTCGTTTTTGAGGCGCTGCGGGGGTTTCTGTTTCCCCCTCCCCCGTCGCGCATGAGTCCATGTTCAGCGAGTTTTACCGGCAGGAGAAGCGGCGCACGGAAAGTGGTGTGCGCCTAACCTGGCGGTATCGAATGCCGCTACCGAACGGCGATGACAGGGAGGAGGGATGGCGGAGGTTGCAGCGGTGGTGGATGCGCTCAAGCGGCATCTGAAGGCGCAGAAGGTGACTTACGCGGAAGTCGCGAAATCGCTGCGGGTCAGCGAGGCGAGCGTCAAGCGCATGTTCTCGAAAGGCAGCTTCACCCTGGACCGGTTCGAGCAGATCTGCAAGTTCGCAGGCACCGGCCTGAGCGAGTTGGCGCGAGAGGCGGACAGCGGCAAGGTGCATATTTCGCAGCTCACGCTGGAGCAGGAGAAGGAGATCATCCGGGACCACAAGCTGCTGCTGGTTGCGTTGTGCGTCTTGAACCAGTTGACGCTGGAGCAGATCGTCGACACCTACACCGTGTCGAAGACCGAGTGCATCCAGCTGCTGGTGAAACTCGACCGGATCAAGTTTGTCGAGCTGTTGCCGAACAATCAGGTCAAGCTGCTGGTGGCGCGGACCTTCTCCTGGCTGCCGGAAGGGCCGATCCAGCAGTTCTTCAAGGCACGGGCGCAGAACGAGTACTTCCGCTCGCGGTTCGACGGGCCGGACGAGCTCCTGCTGATGGTCAACGGCATGCTCTCGCCCGCCTCGACGCAGCTCATGCTGTCCCGGCTCAAGCGCATGGCCAACGAGTTCGCCGAGATGCACAACGCGGACGCCGGCCTGCCCTTGAGCGGGCGGCGGCCAGCGAGCCTGGTGCTAGCGATGCGGCCGTGGGAGCTGGACGAGTTCCGGGAGCTGCACCGGAGGAAGCCGCCGGAGGGCGGGTCGCGGCGGTGACGCTTGGCGCTTTTCCTTCAGCTATCTCTGGCCCCGACCGCCTGCTGTACCCTCACCCTACCCTCCCAAAGGGAGAGGGACCTTATCTCTGTTGGAAAATCCACCTCGAAGGTGCTGCCACCGCCTGCGCGCGGCACGTATCGCACATCCCCGCCATGCCGGCGCGCAATCTGGCGCACCAGCGCCAGGCCCAGACCCACGCCGCCATCGCTCTC
>JBGPMS010000206.1:0-10376 GCA_041487115.1 Gammaproteobacteria bacterium | reverse complement strand
TCGTCACCAAGCGCGGGTTGTGCAAAGGCGTCAACTCGAAGATCTCCTGGACCCAGGTGGAGACCGGTTCCGCCATCACCTGGAAGTATCCGTCCTGTGTGCTGTTGGGCGAGAGCTCGATCGGCGAGTTCTACTCCGTCGCGCTGACCAATCATCATCAGCAGGCCGACACCGGGACCAAGATGGTCCACATCGGGAAGAACACGCGCAGCACCATCGTCAGCAAGGGCATCTCGGCCGGCGTCTCCAACAACAGCTACCGCGGCCTGGTGAAAATCGGTGCGAAAGCAGAAGCCGCGCGCAACTATTCCCAGTGCGATTCCATGCTGATCGGCGACCGCTGCGGCGCCAATACCTTCCCCTACATCCAGGTGAACAACAACACCGCCAAGGTGGAGCACGAGGCGACCACCTCCAAGATCGGCGAGGACCAGTTGTTCTACTTCGCGCAGCGCGGCATCGGCGCGGAGGAAGCCGTGTCCATGATCATCAACGGCTTCTGTCGCGACGTGTTCACGCAGTTGCCCATGGAGTTCGCGGTGGAAGCCACCAAGCTGCTGGGCCTGAAGCTGGAAGGAAGCGTGGGATGAGCACAGTGCTGCTGCAGGTACGCGGGCTGACCGCCACGGTCGCGGGCATCGAGATCCTCAAGGGTATCGAGCTCACCGTCCGCGCCGGCGAAGTGCACGCGATCATGGGACCGAACGGGTCGGGCAAGAGCACCTTGGCCAAGGTGTTGGCCGGCCATCCGTCCTACCAGGTCACCAGCGGCGAGGTGTTGTTTGAGGGCAAAAATCTGTTCGAGCTCGCACCGGAGGAGCGCGCGCGCGCCGGCTTGTTCCTCGGCTTCCAGTATCCGGTCGAAGTGCCGGGCGTCACCAACTCGTCCTTCCTGCGCCTGGCTTACAACACAGTCCAGGGCGCTCGCGGCAAAGACGAGCTGGACCCGCTGGAGTTCGACGACTACGTGCAGGACAAGCTGAAGCTGCTCGATATGGACCCGGCGTTCCTCGAGCGCAGCGTCAACGAAGGCTTCTCCGGCGGCGAGAAGAAGCGCAACGAGATCCTGCAGATGGCCATCCTGGAGCCGAAGCTCGCGATCCTGGACGAGACGGACTCCGGGCTGGACATCGACGCCTTGCGCATCGTGGCCAACGGGGTGAGTCGCCTGCGCGCGCCCGACAATGCGGTGGTGCTCGTGACCCACTACCAGAGGCTGCTCAACTACATCGTGCCGGACTACGTGCACGTGATGGACCAGGGGCGCATCATCAAGACCGGCGGGAAGGAACTGGCGCTCGAGCTGGAGAGCCGCGGCTACGACTGGGTCGCCGACGAGTATCGCGCAGCGCAGGCGGCTTGATGGCCATGGACGCGGTCAAGAACACCTACCTGGAGAGCTTGCTGCGCGGGCAGGGGCGAGTGCCCGCCAGCCCGCTGTCGTGGCTGAACCAGGTGCGCGCCGACGCGCTGGAGCGCGCCAACGCGCTGGCAGTGCCCACCACGCACGACGAGGACTGGCGTTTCACGGACCTGTCCCCGCTGTATAAGACCGCCTTTCAGTCGGCCCTCCAGCCTACGCACGTGGGTGCGGCGGCCATCCAACCCTTCCTGATCCCCGAGGCAGGCAGCCGGCTGGTGTTCGTCGATGGGATGTTTGCCGCAGCGCTGTCGACTTTGGAGCGCGAGGACGGCCTAGCGGTCGCCTCACTGGCCTCCGCGCCGGCGCAGCATAGCGAGCGCGTGCGTGCGGAACTTGGACGGATGATCGGTTCCGGCGATGCGTTCAGCGCAGTGAACACCGCCTGGTTGCGTGATGGCGCGTTGGTGCTGGTGGGTCCCGATCGCGACGTGAGCCACCCGATCCACCTGCTGTTCATCGGCGCGAGCCCCGGGACTGTCTCCTTTCCACGCGTGCTTGTATCTGCCGCGCCCGGAAGCCGCTGTACCGTGATCGAGGACTTCGTTTCGTTGCATGGGGACACGGGCTTTACCAACGCGGTCGGCGAGATCAGCGTGGGTGAGAATGCTGCCGTCCGCCACATCCGGCTGCAGCGGGAGAGCGCGGGCGCGTTCCACATCGCTACTTGTGGGGTCCGCGTGGCGCGCGATGGGCGCTATTCGAACGTAAGCGTCTCGCTCGGTGCGCGGCTCTCGCGCTTCAACTTGAACGTGATGCAGGCGGGCGCAGGAACGGACTTCGAAATCGACGGACTGGCGCTGATCTCCGGCCGGCAGTTGGCTGACACGCATAGCTTCGTGGACCATGCATTGCCGCATGGCCGCAGCCGCCAGCTGCACAAGTGCATCGCCGGCGGCGCAGCGCACGCCGTGTTCAACGGCAAGATCCTGGTCCGGCCCGGAGCCCAGCGCACCGATTCGTCCCAGCAGAATCGGAATCTGCTGTTGACCCAGCGGGCGCACGTGGACACCAAGCCGCAGCTCGAGATCTTCGCCGACGACGTGAAGTGCGCGCACGGCGCAACCGTAGGTCAGCTCGACGCCGAGCAGGTCTTCTACCTGAAGAGTCGCGGGCTGTCCGAGTCGAGCGCGCGCAACCTGCTGACCTTCGCCTTCGCCGCCGAGATCGTGGAGCGGATCCGCATCCCGTCCCTGGTGCAGCGGCTCGAAGCTCTGCTCGTGCGCGAAACCCAAAACGAGGAATCGAGATGAGCAGTCCCGCCCTGTCCCGACAAGAAGAGCGTGCTGTAACGAGGTCTGTCGACCTCCAGCGCCTGCGTGCGGACTTTCCCATCTTGCGGTTGAAGGTGAACGGCAAGCCGCTCGCCTACCTGGACAACGCCGCCAGCAGCCAGATGCCGCAGCCGGTGCTGGACCGGCTCTCCCGTTACCAGACCCAGGAGCATTCCAACATCCACCGGGCGGTGCACTATCTCTCGGAGACGGCCACCGCCGCCTACGAGGGTGCGCGCGGCAAGATCCAGAAGTTCATCAATGCCCGCGAACAGCGCGAGGTGGTCTACACGCGCGGCACGACCGACGCGGTGAACCTGGTGATGCACGGTTTCGGTCGCGCCTTCCTCGAGGCAGGCGACGAGATCATCATCTCCCAGCTGGAACACCATTCCAACATCGTGCCCTGGCAAATGCTGCGGGACGAGAAGGGCTGCAAGCTGTGCGTGATCCCTTGCAACGACGCCGGCGAGCTGCTGATCGACGACTACGAGCGCTTGTTCAACGCGCGCACGAAGTTGGTCGCGATCACCCACGTGTCCAACGCACTGGGTAGCGTGAACCCGGTCAAGCAGATGATCGCCACGGCGCACGGGCACGGGGTGCCGGTGCTAGTCGACGGCGCCCAGGCGGTGCCTCATCTCGCCGTCGACGTGCAGGATCTGGATTGCGACTTCTACTGTTTTTCCGGCCACAAGATGGTCGGCCCCACCGGTATCGGCATTCTGTACGGCAAGGCCAGTTGGCTGGAGCAGATGCAGCCGTACCAGGGCGGCGGCGACATGATCCTGTCGGTCACCTTCGAGAAGACCACCTACAACGTGATCCCGTACAAGTTCGAGGCTGGTACGCCGCCGATTGCCGCGGCCATCGGCCTGGGTGCTGCGGTGGACTATCTGACCGAGATCGGCATGGAGAGCATCGCGGCCTGGGAGCGCGAGCTGCTCGCGTACGCGACTGGCCAGCTGGAGGCGCTGCCGGGTGTGCGCATCGTCGGGACAGCAGCGAACAAGGCCTCCGTGCTGTCTTTCACGGTCGCGGGCGTGCATCCGCACGACGTAGGCACGATCTTGAACGAGGATGGCGTGGCGGTGCGCACCGGCCATCACTGCGCGCAGCCGGTCATGCAGCGCTTCGGGATACCGGCGACGGCGCGTGCCTCCTTCGCCTTCTACAACACCTTCGAGGAGATCGACCAGCTCGCGGCCGGCATTCACCGGGTGCAGAAGATGTTCGCCTGACGGTGTTCGAATGGACAGCAAGCAGCTCTATCAGGAACTGATCCTCGATCACAACAAGAAGCCGCGCAACTGGGGCCAGCTGGCCGCTGCCAGCCACCGGGCGGAAGGGCTGAATCCGCTGTGCGGCGATCACATCTGGGTGGCACTGAAGGTGAACGACGGCAGGATCGAGACCATCGCCTTCGAAGGCGAGAGCTGCGCGATCTGCAAGGCCTCGGCCTCCATGATGACCACCAGCGTGAAGGGCAAGCCGGTAGATGAGGTCGAGCAGCTGGTACGGGAGTTTCGCGACATGGCAACGGGCAAGCTGGATGTGGCCGCGCAACCCCATCACCTGGGTCGGCTCGCCGTGTTCGCGGGTGTCAAGGATCTGCCGTCGCGGGTGAAGTGCGCCATCCTTCCGTGGCATACGCTGCACGCCGCGTTTCACAACCAGCAGAGCGCATCGACCGAAGGCAACGCGGACCCCATGGGTCTCCCCGTGACCAAAGAGTCGGCCTAGCGAGCCCCCATCGCCTATCGCCCATAGCCCTGTTCTCATGCCCCGAATCGCCGAAATCGAGTTCACGCCCAACCCCAACGCCAGGAAGTTCATTCTGCGCGAGCCGCTCTCCTATGGCGTGAGCAAGTCCTACGAGGACGCTTCCGCCGCCGCTGGCGACCCGCTGGCGGAGGCGTTGTTCGCCATTCCGCACGTCACCAACGTGTTTTACGTCGACCATTGGATCACCGTCACGCAGGACGGAAAGGCGCACTGGCCGGAGCTGCTGCGGCAGCTCGCCGTGCCGATCCGCGATGCACCCTCGGCGCAGGAGCACTCCGAAGAGCTGATCAACCAGGGTGCCGACCGCCCCGATGGAGCCGCGTTCGACGAATCCAAGCTTTCGCCGCAGGAGCGCGAGAAGCTCGAGACGATCCGCCAGCTTCTGGACGAGCAGGTGCGTCCTTATCTGCAGGGCGACGGGGGCGATCTCTACGTGCTAGGACTGGAGGACAACGTGCTCAAGGTCCACTACCAGGGCGCTTGTGGCAGCTGTCCCAGCTCCATCTCGGGCACGCTCGCCGGCATCGAAGGTCTGGTGCGGCAGATCGATCCCGCTCTGGAGGTTGTCGCTGTTTAGATCGATACGCGCCTGACGTGAGCGACTGGGTTACCGTCTGTCGCGTGGTTGAGCTTCCTCCGGGTACCCATCGGGTGGTAGAGGTCGACGGCGCGCAAGTCGCCGTCTTCAACCTCGACGGCGAGCTCTACGCGATCGAAGACGTCTGCACCCACGATGGCGGCATCCTCACCGGCGGCCCGATCGAAGGCGACCAGATCGTTTGCCCGCGGCACGGTGCGCGGTTTTGCATCAAGACGGGTGAAGCTCTAACGCCACCGGCGTTCGAGCCGACCGCCACTTTCCCGGTCCGCGTCGAGGATGGAGTCATTCAGGTTCGCGACGAGCGCTGGGATTGAGGGGCGAGAAAAACTCTTCTCGATTACCAATGGAGCCCAGCCGAACCTAGCTCCCGGTTGCGCCCACCGCCCAAAATCCCCCCTGCCCCCCATTGCGAAAGGGGGCGTCCTTTACCTACCCTGCTCCTGCACTGCCTGCAGCAGCTCTGCCACTTTCACAATCTGTACCTTCGCGAATTGCCCAAGCCGTAGCAGATCGCGATCGCTCGAGACAATGTAATCGCTGCCCGCGGCTTGCGCGCACTCCAACGCGCCTGCGCGCAGCTGGCGTTAGCGTGGCGGGGCACGTGGCAGGCGTTGCAGTAACTCCAGAATGCCCTTGGCATTGTTCATGGCAGCAACGAATCGACTTTTTGGGCGAAACTGTCTTGAAGGTTTTCGGCCATTTCAGCCTCCGCAAAGTTGTTGGTCGATCCTTCGTTCTTACCTGGCTCGGGTGATCCCGTTCATGGCGTATCGCCGGTTGTCGGCGTATTGAAAGTCTGCGGCGTGCGCGGCGTGTCGGGCGTATCGGGAGTCTGCGGAGTGGGCCGGGAGGGAAGGGTGTTGGCTGTGGTCGGCGTATCTCCCAAGACCGGCGTATCCGCGATGCCCGGTGTCCTCTGCAGCCCCGGCGTGCGACGTGGTCCGAGGCTTGGCGTTTTATCCATGGTCGCTGAGCGTCAGTTCAGATTCGACCGCACGGCGCTGCGGGTATCGTCCGTAGGGGCGCGCCGAGGCCTTATTGCGCCGGCGGCGCTGTGTATTCCCGGCACAGCTTGGCTGCGAAGCCGTCAGCGAGCGCCTTGGCGGCGAGTCCGGTCACAAAGAATTTCGCGAGGTCGACGTCGACCTGGCCGGACTCACTCTTGACGTTCGAGCCGAATTGGCCAAGCACGGACAATGCATCGAAGTAGCCTTCGGTTTCGCCGCGCAACGGTGTGCCGTTGCCGTCCTGCTGGCGCGCGATTGCGGGGATAACCGCAACGTCCTGGTCCTTGTAGCCCAGGGAGAGCCCACCCGCGCCTTCGGTTGCCGATCCGGTCAGGACAAGGCCGAAGTTCACATGCTCGGCAAACACGAGGGACTTGGACTTGTTGGTCTTCGGGTTGTCCTGGCTCTTGCCGGAAGCGGTGGATGCGGCGGTGGGCGCCGGAGCAGTTGTTGCCGCGGAGGTCGAGGCACTGGACGTGGTCGTGGCGTCGGATACCGTCGCTGTCGCTGAAGCCACGATCGAGGCTTCGGTTCTCGCGGCTGTCTTTCCGACTTTGGCGGGCAGTGCGTCTCCAAAACAATCGAATCCGGGCGTGTCCGGCATTGCTTTTTCCTTACCCAGTTTGGCCGCGTAGCCGTCGGAAAGCCTCTTTGCGGCTTGACCGGTGGCAAAAAATCTTCCCAGTCCGCTCTTGGGCGATTTGGCATTGTTGTTGCTGTTGATGGAGAACTGCCCGAAGACGGAAAGCGCATCTGAATACTTTTTGCCATCCTTTTCGACGCCCGCCTCTATTTGGTTGGTGCTCCCGTCGCTCTGCACTACCGTCACGGGAACAATCGCAAAATCACTCCCCTTGTAGCCCAGCACGAAATCGGCTCCCTGGCTCGATGCAGAAGTGCCGATGTCTATCCCGGCAGTGTTCGACTGCACGAAAATAAGCGGTATATCGAAATTGGTGGCGCAGCCGGCCGCCAGCGTTGCAATTGCGCACATCGCGGAAAGCGATAGCATCCTGTTCATGGTTTCCTCCTCGTCACTGGGTCGGGTCGCACGACGCAGATATCGCTCCGGTCGCGCAACAGTTCATCGAGTTGCTGCAATTGCTCGTTCGTCTTGATCCACAGAATGAGTTGACAACTTGCGCCTGCGAAAGCAGCCATCGTGGCATCGTGATACCCCAGCGCAAACCCTTCGACCCCGTTGATCGCGCCGAGCGTGGTCGATTCGACCACTGTGGCGCCGGCGCCGGGCTTGATTTCCACCGAGACGATGCCGATGCTCCGCTTTACCTCGACATCATCCTTGCCCGCCGCCTGGATCCGCACCACTGCGCAGCCCCCTGATCCGAGCATCGCGCCCATGGCGCACGCGATGACAAGAAAGTCGAACCGGGACAAGTGGATTACTCCGTCAACCTGATGCCGATCTTGTATGCATCGACAAAGCGATCGAGACCGTGGCTGCCGCCATTGACCAGACGCCGCGCACCCGCGAAGTCCCAATCGAGCAGAGCCTCCTTGATTGGCCGTTCCTTGCCTTTCAGAAACGCGGCAAGCAGTTTGCCGGCGATCGCCGGATCCGAAGCCAGATCGGGATTGGTGATCAACTGCCCTTTCAGCCCGATGGCCTTGCCATAGGTCGTGTAGTTGCTGCGTCCGGTCAGTTGCACGTAGCCGCGGCCGCGAAATTTCTCGCCGTCGGGTGGGCCCTTGTTGCCGAGGTCCTTTCGGGAGTCGTAGAGATCGAACGGATGGCCGGCAGGATCCGGCGAAGTGTTGTAGCGCGACTGACCTTCCGCCACCGGCTCGAAACTCTCCGTCTCGGCGCGAATCGTTGAAAGCGCAGCCAGAACCATCAACCGGTCATGCAGAGCAGCCTCACTGAGCGCCGTCAGAACAAACTGCAAATTGCGCTTGATGTTGCCCAATGGCGTATGCGGAAACATTTGCGACACTGCCGCCGGGGTCATCAGGGTCACAACACTGGCGAGCGGCGGCGCGGCGGTTTGGTTCAGCGCGGCCAGCGTGCGCGGCCCGGCGACGCCGTCTGCCAGCAGTCCTTCGCTGCGCTGGAAGGCCATGACGGCCGACTGGGTACCCAGGCCGAAATCGCCATCCGCCTTGCCGGGATTGAATCCCTTGTCGAGCAAAGCCTCCTGCAATGCCTTGATCTCTGCTTTGTGGGCAGCCTTGTCCGGCATTCCGATTTGCAGGAGCGTCTGGCTTTGGGGTGCGGATTTATTTTTGCGGGTTGCCATGTCGTTTCTCTAGGCTTGTGGTAGTCAACGTGACTGGTGCGATTTTTCCAGATCGAGTCGCCGGCATACGGCCCAACTTACGGCGTCCCTGGAACAAGGATATTGCATTCCACCTTACATATCGCATACGGATGCGAGGAATTGTGAGCATTGCCGCGTCTGAACCTGCACTAACCTTCTGAGACTTCGGGTCCGACCAACCAAGCGGATAAGAGCGAACCGGGCTAGCCATGTATAGATATGGAGACACCGAGGGCAATGGCCTGTTCGGGTTTTGGGTCATCCTCACATCCAACAGCGAACCGTACGTCCGCGCGCGATACAACTCATACGCGCCGGCGCGCCATGCGCGTGAGTCTGATCGGCTGCGTGCTCGGTTACCTGGTGCGCTGGACTCGGAACGATCGCAGCACGCAACGTGGCGTGGGGCGCGAGCACGCCATGGAAGCGAATCAGATGCAGCCTCGGGAGGCGGGACGAGTGCGGCGAGCCGCTGGATGAACTCCAGCGGCGACATCACGATATGCGTGGTCGCGTCGCGGTAGGGACTCTTGAGCTGCAGCACGACTTGGCCCGCGCGACTACGCTTGAGCCGTTGGTTGGCAATCGCGGGGCGGGTGATATACCGGCACAGGCGTTCAAGTTCCTTGCGCTGATGGGCGCCACAACGCACCCCCGTGTGTCCGCTCAAAGCCGTGCGCGTTGACGCAGCCTGGCCGCGCGCCCCGACCGGGCTGGCGCCCAGCAGCGTTTCTGCCGATCTCAAGCAGCCGGTATTGCCTCGTAGCCCATCTGTCCCGCTGGCCGCGATCTGCGGTTGCAGCCCCCTCGCCACCGCCCAATCAAGTTCGGTCGCGGCATGCCGATGATGCTGGAAGGCCACGACATGAGCGCACTCATGCCACCCGCCACCACATCAGCACTGCTGCGGTCGGAAAAGAGAGGGTATTGTGAGGATTCAACGCATATTTTGGGCACTTCGAAGCGTTGTCGTCGCCTTGGCGTTGACCGGATGCGCTGCGGCGGCCGCAGACGACGACGCCAGCGCAGGCGTGGTTGTCGGGGCCGGCACCGACACGACCGGGAGTTCTTCGAAGCAGGTCCGGCCGGCAGATTTCTGACTCAATCTCGATAGGCTCGATCTCAACGTGTACGGGCTCTCGTACCATCCCGATCGGGAGACCGTTCACCGCGAGCACCTGGACAACGAATACAATCCCGGGCTCGCTCTTCACTACGAGTTGCTCAATGGCGCGCGCAGCATCACCTTTGCCGAGCTGGGCACATACCGTGATTCGGGGCGAAGCTGGGCGAAGTTTGCAGCGCTGGGCTACCAATTCAAATTTGGCGAGCGCTGGAGGGTTGGCGGCGCGCTGGCCGCCATGGACAGCCAGACCTACAACCACGGCGTAGCCTTTATCGCCATGATCCCGCTGATTACCTACGATCTGGGCCGCGTCAAACTGAACGCGGTCTACTTTCCGAAGGTCGGCAATTACAACGAGGTGGCGGCGTTCGGCTTCTACTTCAGCATTCCTTTGGGGCAGTGGGCGCGGTAAGCAGTTCAGAAACGATAGGCGGGATTGGTCGGATCGTGAACACCATTTGTTGCCGTCTGTACGCTGTCGCACAGAGCGTTCTGGTCGTGGCGGAGACAGTGGATCCCAGTTCGCGGTGCTCACTACGAGCCACGCTGGCGTGGTTTTCGTGCCGGGTTTTCAGTGCGCGTCGATCAACGATTCTGATCTTGCCGCGGCTGTAGTCGATCAGTTTGCGCTTCTGCAACTGTTCGGCAGCGAGGCTCACGCCCACGCGCTCCACTCCCAGCGTGTGCGCAAGGCCTGGTGCGGCAGATCGATCCGGAGATCGAGGTTGTCGCGGTTTAGATCGGTACGCGCGCGACGTGAGTGACTGGGTTGCCGTCTGTAGCGTAGCCGAGCGTCCGCCAGGCACCCACCGGGTGGTGGAAGGCGACGGCGCGCAGGTCGCCGTCTTCAACCTCGCAGGCGAGATCTACTCGATCGAAGATGT
>JBGPMS010000205.1:0-10422 GCA_041487115.1 Gammaproteobacteria bacterium | reverse complement strand
TGCGGGAGCACGAGAAATGAGCCAACGACTGCAGAACCGGCATGCGTTGCTGACCGGCGCGGCCGGGGGAATAGGCCTGGCCGCCACGGCTGCGTACCTCGCGCAAGGCGCTCGCTGCACCGCCGTAGATCTCCCGCGCGAGCCTTCGCACGAGCTCGCGGAGCTCAGCCGGCAGTATGGCGACAGGCTGCACTACGTCGCGTGCGACGTCTCCAAGACTGCCGACATAGACGATCTGCTCGCGGCCGCCCAGGCGCGCTTCGGCCCGATCGAAGTCCTGTTCAACAACGCGGCCATCTTCGACCTCGCCCCGCTGCTCGCAAGCGACGAAGCGATGTACGACCGGCTCTTTGCCGTGAACGTGCGCGGCATGTTCTTCGTGATGCAGAAGGTACTCGCGCAGATGGTTGCGCAGCGCAGCAAGGCGCGCCCAGCCGGAACCGTCATCAACCTCGCATCGCAGGCCGGCCGGCGCGGTGAGGCTCTGGTCTCGCACTATTGCGCGACCAAGGCAGCGGTCGTAAGCTATACTCAGTCGGCCGCACTGGCGATGGCGCCGTATGGCATACGCGTCAACGCGATCGCGCCGGGCGTGATAGACACGCCCATGTGGCAGCACGTCGACGCGCTGTTCGCTCGCTACGAAGGCCTTAAGCCCGGCGAGAAAAAGGCCGCGGTGGGCAAGGCCGTGCCGCTCGGATACATGGGCAGCCCGAAGCAAGTGGCGGATGCGGCGGTTTTTCTGGCCAGCGACGAAGCGTCCTACATCACCGCTCAGACGTTGAACGTGGACGGCGGCAACGTCATGAGCTAGAAGCCCGGGGAGGGTTCTGAATATGACAGCGCGAGAGCGTCTCCTGCCCCGACGTCGCAAACCCGAGCTCGAGCTCGATGCCTCGCGCGTGCCCTCGCTTGGCTACGAGGCAGCCGAGCACGCCGGCTTCATTCGCTGCCTCGATCACGGTTACCCGACCCCTCTCGCGCGCTGGCACTATCACGACGAGTACGAGCTTCACCTCATCGTAGCAACGTCGGGCAAAGCCTTCGTCGGGGACTGGATCGGGCAATTTCAGCCCGGACATCTGGTGCTTGCCGGACCGCGGCTGCCGCACAACTGGATCACGCTGGACCTGCCCGATGGCGGCGTACGGCTGCGCGATCGAGTGATCCAGTTTCACCACGAGCCCATCGCGAAGGCCTGCACGCACGTCTCCGAGCTGGCCGAGGTGCTGCCGCTGTTGGAGCGCGCGCGCAACGGCATCGAGTTCTTCGGCCTCTCGGATCGCGCGCGCGTTTACTTCGAGAGGATCAAGAGCAGCCGCGGCCTCGAGCGGTTTTCGGCGTTTTGCCAGTTCATGGCCGATCTGGCGCGGTGCACCGACTATCAGTTGCTGTCCAGTGCGCGATTGGAGAGCTTCGACGACGACGTCTCGCTGGAGCAGATCAACAGCATCGTGAACCAGCTCACGGAGAACCTCGCCCAGGCGCCTTCGATGAGCGACTTCGCGCATCAGCTGGGCATGAGCGAGAGCCGCTTCTCCCGCTTCTTCCGGCGCGCCACCGGGAACAACTTCATCGACTTCGTGAACCGCGTCCGCATCAGCCGCGCCTGCCTGCTGCTGATGGAGTCGAGCCGCTACATCACGCACATCTGCTACGACGTGGGCTTCAACAACGTCGCCAACTTCAACCGGCGCTTTCTCGAGATCAAGGGCATGACACCGAGCGAGTTCCGGCGTCATGCCAACAGCCGGTTCGGGAAGTGAGGCGAGCACCAGCGCCTGAGTTGCTAACCAGCCGCGCCTTCACAAACGTGAACCTCCCTTGTGCAACGGCTCGCCCACCCCGGGCGCTTGTCGCCATGCGGCGTCATGGGTTAGAGTAGGGCAGCGAGTTGGCTGTTACAACAAGGAGGCAGTGTGGCTCGAAGCGCCATTTCCATGGCCGCAGCCGCGCTGTGCCTGCTGGCCAGCCCGGCGTTGCGGGCGCAGCCGTCCGAGCCGCCTGAATTCCGCGCGACGGTCGAAGCCTATTTGCGTGCCGACTATGGCACCGCGCTGCCGCTGTTGCGCATCCAGGCCGCGGACGGCTATGCCCCTTCCCAATACCTCCTCGCGCTGCTTTACTTGAGCGGCGACGGCGTCCCGCGCAACGAGCCGGCGGCGGCCTTCTGGCTGCACAAGGCTGTTCTCAAGGACCATCCTTTGTCCCAGTACGAGCTTGCCGTCATGCTCGACGAAGGGCTCGGCATCGGTGCGGACCACGCCGTGGCCAAAGTCCTGCTGGACCATGCGGCCCTGCGCGGGGTCGCCGTGGCCGAGCGGCGCGTGCGGATCATGAGTGCGCCCATCGGCACGGACAAGGAGGAGCTGGAGGCCGCCGACCGGTTGGCCGCGCTCGGTGACAAGAGCGGCGCATTCCTGCACCGGCTGCGCGCCGCGCGGCTCGGCAATGCGCAGGCCCAGTATGCCGTCGGCCTGGCCTATCTGTTTGGCGAAGGCACCGTACGCCATCCCGACAAGGCGGTGGAGTGGCTGCGCAAAGTGGCCGCCGCCGGCGACGTGCAGGCACAGTCACTGCTGGGCATGTTGCTCCAGACCGGCCAAGGCGTGACGCACGATCTGCACGAAGCGCTCGAGTGGTATCGCGCGGCTGCAAAGCAGGGCGATGCCGCCGCGGCTGAGTCCGCGCAGGTATTGAGCAGGACGATCGATAGGACCAAGCCATGAAGCCACCTGTTCCGCTCGCTTGCCGCTTTCTGGTGGCGCTGATGATGGCCGCGCTGGGCGCTGCGACACAGGCAGCGTCCACTTGTCCCTCGCCCGAGGCGTGTCTCGCGAAGGCCCTCGAGAAGCAGTGGGATGCGTATCAGTCCTACATCGAAGGAGCGTGGGCCGCGTATCGCGAGGACCGCGCCTTCTACGAGCAGGCGCGCAAGCTCGGCGACGCAGAGCTGATCGACATGACCCAGAAGCGCCTGAGCGCATCCGAGCCCGTGTGGCGCTACGCGCGCGCGATGGCGGAGGCGATCGCCGCTCCGGGTATGAGCAGCTACTTGGAGTCAAGCGTGCGGCGCGCGCAGTCGCAGGTGGACCTCGCCCAGCAACGCATGGCTCGGGAGCAGCGGTTCCTCGATGGCTATCTGCACACCTCTGGCCCGGCGCGGGAGGCGGCACAGCGCGACATGCAGGGCTACGCGAAGGAGCAGGACGACATCCTGTACGTGGCGGCGATCGACACGGTGAAGACCGTGGCCTCCTACGCGCTCGAAAGCGCGCTGGCGATGGCCAGGACAGGCCAGCTCGGTCCGTACGGCGAGACCGCGCGCCAACTCGGCGAACAGGCGATGCTGGCCGGCAACAGTGTCCAATCCGGGCTGGAAGTTGCTCATGCGCGCAACCATGGGGACACCCTGAAGGCCTGTCTCGAAGCAGCAGGCGCCGCGGGCACACTGATCACGGCCGGCGCACGCATCGCGCAGGCGCACGCTTTGGAGGCGACACTCGGCGGAGCCGAGGTCTATGCCGGACTGTTGAGCATCACTCTGGATACGGTTCTTCTGCTGCAGAACGCGGTGCTGATGGAGGAGGCGCGCCAGCGCAGTCAGGAGCTCGGACTGCACGAGCAGCGCTTCGGCGAACGCGTGCACAAGGCGGAGGTGGAGGTGGCCCGGCTCACCCGGTTGCGCGATCACGCGCAGCAGCAGGTCGATCAGGGCCGGCGCATCGCCGCCTTGCTCGAGAGCACGAAGGAGCAGCCGTGAGGTCGATCCGCCTGAGAGCCCTGTTGCTCGGCGTCCTGCTGCTCGGACTTGCATCGGCACAGCAGGTGCGGGGCGCCGATGGTCCCGCCGCCAGCCTGTCCGACTACGACACCCTGTGGCTGGCCGCCATGGGCGATCTCATCGCGGCCGCGCGGCAACCTCCCGCCACGCCCGGCGCGCCCGCAGAGGTGCCCAGCTTCGCGCAGGCGAGCGCTGCGCTGAACCGACACGTGGCGCAACTGCTGGAGACGCTGCCGCCGACGCAACGGCTGCGCCAGCAACTGGTGCTGCTGCCGCTGCTCGCCGAGGCCACCGCGGCGCTGCAAGCAGTCGGCGATGCGGCGCAAGCGGGTGACCAGGCGGCGCTCGCTGCGGCGCGCGATTGGCTGGTGGACAGCTGCGTGCGGTTACGCGAAGAGGCAGCACGACCATGAGCCATGCAGCGCTGCTGCGATTGTTACTCGTGCTCGGCGCGTATCTGTTGGCCGTGAGCACGGGTGGCCCCCTGCGCGCGCAGGAGACGGTGCGCCTGTTCATCGGTGCGCAACCAGGCCAGACCGCGCGGATCACTGCGCACACGGACGTAGGGCTGTTGATCTTCGCCGGTGGCGATCCACTCACGTTGCAACTGCACAACGAAGCGACCCAGGCCTTCGAAGCGGTGGCAGTCGCTGCAGATGGAACGGTGACCTGGAAGACGCGGCTGCTGAGGATGACCTACGAGAAAGACGGCAAGGCCGTCATGCGTTACGACGCCGAGGACCCGGACAGCAATCTGATCCCCGCTGAGCTCGCGCTGGACAAGCTGGAAGTTATGGTGGAGCAAGAGTCCGACGGCAGCATCCGCGATTTCCACGTGCAAGGCGTGGCGCCGCAGGTGCGTGCCACGATCGAGAAGGCGTTGGAAGACAGCATCGAGAAGTCGGTGCTGGTGGTGCCTAAGGATCCCGTGGCCATCGGCCAATCGTGGGGCGTAGGCCAGCGCACGATACCCTTCCCGGGCATCGGCCGCGTGGAGTATCGGCTGATGGCTACGCTGATCGGGATCTCGGCAGCGGATAGCGGCGCGCGTGCCGAGTTGCGGTTGGATGCGGTCGATGCGCGCTTCGTGCCCGATTCCGACTCCAAGCTGGCCGGCAAGCTGTCGAGCTTCCGCCTGCAGGGCGACGCGCAATACGAAGTAGATGGCCGCTATCTGCGTTCGCAGGACACCTATGGCTTTCTGTCCGTCGTCGCGCCCAACCCGGAGGGCGGCAGCATGACCCTCCAGATTTTCCTGCGTGTCGGAGCGCGGGAGGAACGGGACGACTTCGGCGCCGAGGAGGAGGAGCCAGCCGACCAGGAGGGGCAAGAGGAGGAACGGCAGTGAAGCAGTCCGCGCACCTGCCCATGCTGCTCGCGCTTGCGGCGTTCATGCCGGCTGTGGCGGCGGAGCCGCCGACCGTCGCTCCCGGCGATCCGTCCGCCGCCCTGCAGAGCCAGCAGCGCTTCTGCGAGGCGGAGGGGGGTAAGCTGCAGCAGGCGCTGGATAAGCTCAACGCAGGCAAGGACGAGCTCATCGCGCGCCTCGCCAAGGCCCAGGCTGAGGCCGACGCCAAGAAGCAGCCTGCCCCCGAGGCTCCACGAGCCACTCCTGCGCTCGACGTGAAGATGGTGGAGACCCTGCAGCAGGCTGCGCAGACCCATCAAGCCGCCGCGGCGCAGGCGCTGGCGCAAGCGTCGCGTGCGACCGACCCCGCGATGCAGCGCTACTACTTGAAAGAGGCCACGCATCGGCTGGAGAGCGTGCGCAACGCGGTTACACGGGCGGAATCCATCCTCGCCACGGTCGATCCGCAGCGCCAGCCAGCCCCCACAGCTGTGCCGCCAACCCCGCGTCTGAAGGAAGAGGGGTTGGCGATGAAACAGCTCAGGGCTATCGAGAAAGGGCAAGGGGACAACCAGGGCTACGACGGTCCAGCCGCGCTGTCCAGTTTCGCGCCGGCCGCTGGGGAACGGCCCATCGGCACGTCGATCTATGCGAACACGCCCGTGCCCACGCAGTTCGACCGCGACAAGGGCACGCTGAAGCTATCGGATGGCCGCACCATCGACGTAGCGCCGCTGCAACGCGCAGTGGCGGCGGTACGGCCCGCAGCCGCGCGCCAACCGCTGTTCGTCCCTGATCCTGCGGCCGGCGGTGCATTGCGCCCGTCGCCGGCGGTCAGGGAGCTGATGGCGAATCCCGAGGATCATGACCGGTTGAAGCAGGTGGGCGGCGTAGCCCTGGACGTGACCTTCGAATCGCTCGACTTCGCAAGAGTGGCGGACTTCCGTGGCTTGGGATCACGCGCGCTGGTCGAACGTCCGCTGCTGCTTTCGCTCACCCAGCTCTACGCGCGGCTGGCGCCGTACGCGACCCCGGAGCGGTGGGGCAGTCTGCCCGAGGCATTGCGTCATCCCGGTGGCGCCGCGCGCATCTACGGCTTCGTGCTCGACGGCGAGCACCAGGATGTGTTCGTATTGGCGTCCGCGAGCGCCGACCCGGATGAGCGCCTGGACGTGGACACGTTGGTGCTGGCTCTGCGCTCCGTGTGGAGCGAGGGGCAGGTTCCCGCGGTGTCGCTCGACCCGCTGCCCGACGATCCAGCGGGTCCGCAGTACCCCCGCGTGCTGAGCGTGCCGCCGGACTCCGTGGTCGCGCGCATCATGCTGGACGCGGACTACGCCATGAAGCGCATCATGCTCGGCACGCTCGATCCGGGGGTGGACGACTACGTCAGCGCGCTGGATCTGGCGGCCGAGTCCGGTGCGGTGGAGACCTCGCGCGACCGCTTCTGGTTCCATCCTGTACCGCTGGGTATGAACTCGTTGCGCGCGTCTCCGAGCGGCCGTACCTGGCTGTTCGGCGCCGGCCTGCAGGTACTCACCGAGAACCAGCGGCTGCGCGATGGCGCGCTCACCGACTCGGGCGAGTCCAATGACATCGCTGCGGCCGCGGCGAGGGAGTTCACCGCGCACCTGGATCGCTTCGAGACTGCGCCCGCAATCACGCCGCGGCGGATCTTCGTGCGCCTGCACGGCGTGCTCGACGCGGTGGCCGTGGCACGGCTCTGGCGCGAGCTGAGGATCGGCTACCCGGTCTTGAGCGCCTTCGCCCGCTTGCCGTATCGGCAGCTCACGTCCGCGGAGGAACGCGTGCCGGCGTTCTATCCCGGCGTGTATGCCACGCGCGAGATGGAAGAGGGCACGCTGTACGCGGCTGGTGGCGTGCAATTGCGGCTGCGGCCCCGTGCGGGTGCGGTAGACCGCTATGCCGACCCCGTCGCGAGTGCGCTGGAGACCGCGGTAGAGAAGTTTCCAGTCGACCGCTTCGCGCAGCCGCTTGCCTTCGCGGTCTCGCTGGCGCGCCCTGCCGCATACGACGCTGGCGCAGCCAGGGCCGAGCTGCGCGAAGGAAAAGGCGCACTCGCGAGCGGTGACTACGTAGAGGCCGGCGAGCGCTTTCGCGCCGCTGCCGCGAGCGATCCGCTGGACGTCGATGCCTGGACCCAGCTCGCCTTGGCGGAATCGCTTGCGGGCAACGCGCAACGCGCGCGCGAGGCGCTGGCGCGCGCGTTCGAGCTGGAACCCGCCGATCCGGCGGTGCGCGTCATGGCGTTCGAGATCGAGCGGAGCGCGGACCCGGCACGAGCACTGGCCGGTCTGGACCAGAGCGCTCGCCGCGATCTAGGCCAAGACTATGTTGCCGCCGCCTACGCCGCGTTGCACGCAGCCGATCGCGAGCAGGCCATGCGCCTGTCCACTGCCGCACTCGAGCTGTCCAGCAACAACGCGGAGGCCCTGTTGGTGCGCTTCTTCGCGCGGCCGGAAAGCGATACCTCGGCCCGGCGGCGGGATGTGGTCCGGGCCATTCGCGCCTATCGCGAGCAGATTGCGCACGGCGAGGCAGGCGGTGTGCAGCGGCGCCTCGCGTTCGCTCTCACGCTGAGCGCGACACAGCGCACCAGTCGCGCGACCAGCGGCTTGCTGGCAGCGCTCGCCGCTCCGGAGAAGCCCTTCGACACGTACGGCGCCATCACCGACCTCGAGAGCGCGGCCGCCGAGGCGCGCGAGGCACGCGAGCTCGATCCGGAGCTGCCGCTCGCTCCGGCCGTCGAGGCCATGGCCCGCGGCATGCGCGTGCCATTGCTGCGCGCGGAAGGCGTGCAGGCCGAATCCGTGCTGGCGCATCGGCTCGCGGACGACACCATTGCCCGCTTTCCCAACCACCCCGGGGGCTACTACGCGAGTGCCGTGCTGTACCTGGTCGACGAGGACGCGTCCTCCGCACGTGAAGCGCTGGACCACTCCCTCACCATCGATCCGACCGATGCGCGCGCGCTCGCGATGCGGGCACTGGTCAACGGCGGGTTGGGCGATTGCGATGCATCGCGGCGCGACTTCGAGCGCGCTCGCTCGCTGCGCATGCCGTTCAGCGCCGACGACGAGCGCGCCGTGCGCGATTGCACGCCGCGCTAGCCTGGACAATTCATAAGGGACTCGGGATGATGGCGAGTCGAGGTCAGTTCGAGCCGCTCCGGACCGCCGCGGTGAGCCACGGCTCGAGACGCTTGCCAAAGGCAACCGTGGCGTCGAAGCGCGCCGGACTGCCCACGCCCGTTGCACCTGCGGGCAGTGCGTGCTCGAACACGCTGCGGAATTCGAGCGGCACGCTGATCTCGTCCACGCTCAGCTCGCCAAGGTAACCCGAGAGCCTCAGCGAGCGTCCGGCGCCCGTGACGAGCGGGTGCACTCGCCCGCGCACGATGGCGTAATGCGCGCGGTCCGGATACTTCGAGCGCAAAGCGCCGGCATCGAGACCGGCGTCGACGGCGAACAAGCGGCTGTTCTCGCGCTCTTCTCTGTCGAGCCGGTCGCGAGCCTGCTTGGAGCGCTGCTCGAACTCCTTCTTGTCCGGGTTGGCGGCCCGCAAGGCATCCTCCCGATCGGCGTAGCGCCTGGCGCGCGCACGCGCCTGCGCGTAAGCAGGACCGTCCAACTCCAAGACCAGCAGGACCTCCTTCGGGAGCTGCTTCTCGTAGTGCCTGCGGCCCGGATCCGAGCTCTCGGGCTGCGAGACGTTGAACCCCAGCTCGCCTAGCTTGGCCTTGGTGAGCCAAGCCGCTGTGCCACCAACGCCGGCGTACCAGGTTCCTCGATCTATCTCGTCGCCGACCTCCTCTTCGTGCGCGCGCCACAGCAACCTGAGCGCGATGCCGCTGTTCTCGCGCTCTCTCCACCATTTGTAAGGCATCCCCAACTCGCGCTGCGTCAAAGCCAGAACGCTGTCGGGATCGCCGCTGCGGTTGTAGGCAACTCCGACCAAGGCGACCCCATTAGTGAGCACAATCAGGGCTGCTCCGGCGATGAGGGTATGCGCGCGCGACCACCGCATTATGCGGACCCTCGTGGGAGCTTCTGGCCTATCCCTCGCAGGCGCCGCAACAGGACCAGAAACAGTATGGCCGTGAGGCCCACCACCAAGAAGAAGAGATATTTCGGCATCGTGTCCCACCACCAGTCGAAGAACTTGGTGTACAGGAAGATCACAAAGAAGGTCACGCCCGTGTTCACGACCTCGGGCCAGTGACGCCGCACACCGAGCCATACCGCGGCCGCGCTGAGCGCGAAGCCGAGCACCTGGTACGACCCCTTCACCAGGGCCGGGTCGAGGTCCAGATAACTCGCCTGCCCCCAATTGGCCAGCACCAGCATGGGCAAGAACAGCGTCAGCAGCGCGAATACGCGGTAGATCGCGCCGAACCCGTCGAAGCGCTCGTGACGGACGACCTGCGGGACGAGGAACAGCGCGAGGGCGGCGGGGAAGAAGTTTTCCGGCCGCTCGCCGAAGTACAGCCAGTACATTCCGCTCCAGGTCCCGGTGCGCGCGGAGACGAACGCGACGAGGCACAGAATTCCGGCCGCCAACAGCAGCCGAAGGTCGCACGCATACGCCAGAAGCAATGCGAACGCGGCCCAGGGCACCAGCGCCTTGTCGGAGGGCGTGATATTGAAGATCTGCCCGAGCATGACGATGTCGAGCACGAAACATGCGAACGCGACCATGGCAGCGAGCTTGGTGAAGTAGCCTGACGCATCCCGGCCCTGAACCCATACCGTGCCGGCCAGTGTGCCCAGCGCGGCGAGCAGCAGAATCGCCACCTGTGCCGTGGTGGAGATCAGGCCCCAGAACTGATAGAAGAGGAAGAAGACGCTCGCTGCCAATGCCAATGCGCCCAGGAACGAGGCGATCCGCATCCCCAGCGACATCTGCTTTGCCTGCACGTCGCGGTCGATGTCGAACGCTCGCGCGTACTGGGCGAGCAGACCGGTGTGATGCTGCGCGATCGCGCGGCGCTGGTCCTCGCCGAGCGCGAGCACGCCCTCGCGCTCCAAACGCTCCAGCTCGCTCTGAAAGACGCGGATGGCGTCGGCGCGCTGCTGAGCTTCGCTTCGCGAGGACGGGGTCATGCTGGACGACTATACTCCACCCCGATGGCCGGCAGCAGAGCGTCGAGGTGGGGACGAGTCGGAGTCGCTGACACCGGGCGCGCCTGCTCGCGGCTTTCCGGACTATTCAGCGACAGCCTCGATTTCATTGGAGGGTGCGCTCTGCTTCCCCTCGGCATCGACGGCGA
>JBGPMS010000204.1:0-10472 GCA_041487115.1 Gammaproteobacteria bacterium | reverse complement strand
GCCGGCGGCGCCCGCTTTGTCGTGCATCCAGGCCGCAACGAGCAGCACGCCTCCATACAGAAGCGCGAACACGATGGCAGTCCGCAGCTCGGTCGGGTTGCCTATTGCCGGCATGGGAGGCTCTGCGCGGCTCAGCAATTGGCGCAATCGGTACGCGACCAGCGCCACACCGGGAACCAGGGCGCAAGCGAGCACGGGCAGCAGCTGGCCCAGCAATGTTGGCGCTACCACGGCGGTCAACACCGCCAGCCGTACCAGCACGACCAGGTTGGCCAGCACGATGATGGCGGCAGACAAGTCACGCAGCTCTGGAGCGGAGCGGCCGTGGCGGGCATAGACCAGGCTGGTGGCGGTGCTCGACACGAGCCCGCCGAACAGTCCCAGCAGGGCGCCGCCATGCCGGCTGCCGACGCTACGCAGCGCCAGGTAGCCGGCCAGGCTTACGCCCGAGATCAGCACCACCATCAGCCAGATCTGGCGCAGGTTGAGCGCAGAGAACGGGCCGAAGTCGCGGTCCGGCAGGATCGGAAGCACGATGAAAGACACCACGGCGAACTGCAGGATGGAGCGCAGGTCGCGCCGATCCAGGTTTTGCGCCAGGCCCCTCAACTCCGGCTTGGAATAGAGCAGCACAGTGGTCGCGATGGCGAGCATCACGGCCATCTTCCCGAAGCCGTAAGCCACCATGGTGCCGAACGCGAAGCACAGCACCAGCGCCGCGCTGGTCGTCGTGCCCGGCTCTTCCTGCACCTCGTGAGTGCGATTCAACGCGACCTCCAGATACGCCGTGATGATCATCGCTCCGACGACGACGAATCCTGTCACCGTAAGCCATGGCGCGCCCTGCGTCTGCGATAGCACGCCGCATACGGTTCCGAGCAAGGCCACCAGCGCGAAGGTGCGCAGGCCCGCCCGCGCCGACGGGTTGCGCTCGCGCTCGAGGCCGATGAGCAGCCCGATGCTCAAGCTGGTGAGAAAGACCGGCAGCCGGTCCAGGCCTTCAGCGGCCAGCCAGGAGAAATCCGTCAGCCCGGACAGGTCCATTCAGCTCACCGCTCCGTCCAGGGGCTCCCAGTGTTCCACAATCAGTTGCAGCACACGGGTGCCGTTGAACTCGTTTGCCTCGAGACGGAACACCGCCCGGATATCGTTGGGCAAAGGATCCGCGCTCCCGAACAGCATCCCGTTCACGCTGCGCGCACCGGGCTGCCGGCTGAGCAGCTGCAGCTTGAGGTGGCGTTCCCCGACCACGCGCTGATTCTCTACGTGGAAATCGCCCCGGAAGCGTGGCGGCGGGAAGCCCTGGCCCCACACGACTTCGCTCAGTTTCTGCGCCAAGGTGAGGCTCATCTCGGGCGGAAACAGCGGCCCGTCGGTCTCGATGCGCAGCTCCAGATCTTCCGCCGTCAACAGCTCGCGCAGCGTGGCGTCGAAGGCGTCGCGAAAGCGCGCGAAATCCGCCTCGCGTATGGACAGGCCCGCAGCTGCAGCATGACCGCCGAAGCGCAGCAAGAGGCCGGGCTGACGCTTGGCTACGAGGTCGAGCGCGTCGCGCAGATGCAGGGTGGGAATCGAGCGGCCCGATCCCTTCAGCTCGCCCGCCGCTCCCGGCGCGAAGGCGATTACCGGGCGGTGGAAGCGCTCGCGGATGCGTGCAGCGAGGATGCCGATCACGCCTTGGTGCCAGCCGGGGTCGTAGAGCGATAGCCCGAAGGCCTCGCCGGGCTCGATCGCGTCGAGACGGGAAAGCGCCTCGCCGTGCATGTTCGCTTCGATGCCGCGCCGCTCGCGGTTGAGCGCGTCGAGCCGACCTGCCAGCTCGGCGGCCTTGTCGGCGTCGGCGCTGATGAGGCATTCGATGCCGATCGACATGTCCTCGAGCCGCCCGGCGGCGTTGAGCCGCGGACCCAGCACAAAGCCCAGATCGTAGGCACTGGCGCGCGCCGCATCTCGCCCGGCGACCTGCAGGAGAGCCTGGATGCCGGGCCGCGAACGGCCGGCGCGAATGCGGTTCAGGCCCTGCGCCACGAGGCGCCGATTGTTGTCGTCCAGCCGCACGACGTCGGCCACGGTGCCCAGCGCGACGAGGTCCAGCAGGTGCGCTAGGTTGGGTTCCCGATGGGCGCCAAAGGCGCCGCGCGCGCGCAACTCGGCGCGCAACTGGAGCATGGCGTAGAACATCACGCCGACTCCCGCCAGGTGCTTGCTGGGAAAGCCGCAGCCGGACTGGTTCGGGTTCACGATGCAGGCCGCGTCGGGCAGCGTCTCGCCGGGGAGGTGATGATCGGTGATCAGGACCTGCAGGCCCAGACGGTTGGCTTCTTCGACGCCCTCGACCGAGCTGATGCCGTTGTCCACCGTGATGAGAAAATCCGGCTGGCGCTCGGCTGCCAGACGCACGATTTCGGGGGTCAACCCGTAGCCGAACTCGAAGCGGTTGGGGACGATGTAGTCCGCCTGGCCCCCCATCTCGCGCAGAGCAAGCAGGCCGACAGCGCAGGCGGTCGCGCCGTCCGAATCGTAGTCGGCGACGATCAGCAGCCGCTTCTGCGCCGCGATCGCATCGGCCAGAATCTCTCCCAGCCGCTGGAGGTTGTGCATGCGATTCGGTGCGAGCAGATAGGTGAGCGCCGTGTCGAGCTGCGCCGTCCCGCTGATGCCGCGCGCCGCGAGCACCCGCGCCAGCACGGGGTCCAGGCCGGCTGCGGTGAGAACCCGGCAGTCGTCGGGGGAGAAAGTGCGATCTACGATGTCGGGCATGTCAGCTCATCAACGCCGGCGCGCGACGCCAGAACTTCCACAGGTCGCCGCTCGCCACGTCGAGCCTTAGCCAATCCTCTCCGCTCGTGATCATCAAGCTCAGCCGAGTCAGTTGCCCGACTTTGAGCGCCTGCAGCAGCGGGGCAAACCAGCTTTCCTCCAAGGCTCGCAGTGCCTCGGCGCCCTCTGCGGAGAGAGCATCGAGCACCAGGAGATGTTCCCCGTCCGTGGCCTGCTCCAGCCATTGCCTCGCATGATCCGGAGCGGGTGCCGACGGGAGTCGCGCCGCCAGCGCGAGCCCGCGCGCCAGCGGATCGTCGCCCCAGACGCAGGCGAAGGCGCGATGCACGATCTTGGGCAGTGTGCCGCCACCCCAGAACCAGACGCTGTTGATGCTCGACTCCCCGGCGGCCTCCCGCGCTTGATTGGTCGGATGCTCGTGGAGCAGCATTTGGACTTCGTTCGACCGGCGGTGCCAGGTGAGCGCATCTTTCCCGTGGGGCAAGAGGGGATCGACGCTGCGCCCCACGACATCGGGCAGGGGGCAGGTCGCGATGTCGGGCGCCTGCGGGAGGCTGACGTACCATCGCGCCGGAGCCGGCGCGTGGAAGCGCAACTCATCCGCGTCGAAATGCGCGTTCAGCGAATCCACCAGGCTGTCGGCCGCTGCGCCTTCCAGTTTGAGTCGGCTGGCATCCACCAGCACGAGCGCGTCGCGCTCGGCGCGCAGATGCACGGGATCGGCTCGCAGCCAGAAACGCTGGTCGCCGCTGCCGCCGTCGGCTAACCAGGTGAAAGGTGCCACCGGCCAGTCGCGCTGCCGCTGCACGCCGAAGGATTGGAGCAGGGCAGCCTCGAGATCCTGTCGCGCAAAGCGCGTGGCACGCGCGCGCGACAAGAGCCGCCGCCAAGCCGGGCGGGCATCGAGCGGCACGGCATCGTCCGCATCGACGCGCAGGGTGCGGGGCAGGAACAGCAGGAGCGATCGCATGACGGGGTGCTTCGAGTCTAGGGAAGGTCTGATCAATTCGTACATGCGCGACCGGGCGCTTTGGGCCGCGCGCCGGAGCGCGGAGCAGGGCCCCTTTGGGGATGCGACCGCGTAGGCGCGCATTAGCCCGCAGGTCCCGGCGCTTGGCATCCCGCTCCGGGGTCGCCTCCATCGGCCAAGGCCGACGGAACCTGCTCCGCCCTGCGCGGGCGCGCTAGGCATCGAGGAGCGCAGTGTAGCCCGCCTACACAAGCGACGAGCAACAACGCCCTGGGCCCAAAGCGCCCGGTCCCTCGAAAGAGGCGAATATTGTCGGGTTGCGTCAGGTGCGGCGCCTGCTGTGTTGCGCTCCTTGCAAAGGTACCTACCTTAGCTGCGGAGCGACGCCTTGCATTCATCCGCACCTGACGCAACGCGCGTCGTGCGAATTGGTCAGACCTTCCCTAGGCACCTTCGATGGACTCGACGTGAAGTCGCAGTAGGTGATCGACTTGTGGCACACTTCTCGCCATTTTGCCGCCCGCCCGAACCCTCCCGCTCTCCAACTTGTGCAGCCCTACGAGCTCCTAGTCGGCTTGCGCTATACGCGCGCAAAGCGACGCAACCATTTCATCTCGTTCATCTCCATGGCTTCCATGGTGGGCATCTCCGTCGGCGTGATGGCGCTGATCGTGGTGCTGTCGGTGATGAACGGCTTCCAGAAGGAACTGCGCACCCGTATCCTGGGCGTCGCGTCGCACTTGCAGATTACCGGGTTCGACGGGCGGCTGTCCAACTGGCCGGAGGTCGCAAAGCAGGCCATGACCAACCCCGCGGTTTTGGCTGCAGCGCCCTATGTCTCGGCCCAGGGGCTGCTGGCCAATCAGCAGAGCGTCCAGGGCGCGCTGGTGCGCGGGGTGCTGCCAGATCTCGAGGACAAGGTGGCGGACATCGGCAGCCACATGAAGCGCGGCAAGCTGACCGATTTGCGTCCGGGCGAGTTCGGCATCGTGCTGGGCGCCGAGCTGGCGCACTCGGTGGGCGCCCGGATGGGCGAAAAGGTCGTGCTGATCGCGCCGCAGGGCCAAGTGACGCCCGCCGGGATCCTGCCCCGCATCAAGCAGTTCACCCTGGTGGGGGTGTTCGAAGTGGGATACTACGAGTACGACGCCGCTCTGGCGCTGATCCATCTGGAAGACGCGCAGAAGCTCTACCGCCTGGAGAACACCGTGTCGGGAGTGCGTCTGAAACTGAAGGACCTGTTCGAAGCGCCCGAAGTGGGGCGCGACCTGACGCGCGCGCTGACCGGTGACCTCTACATCACCGACTGGACCCGCAGCCACGCCAACTTCTTCCGCGCGGTGCAGATCGAGAAGAACGTCATGTTCATCATTCTCACCTTGATCGTCGCCGTAGCGGCATTCAACCTGGTATCCACGCTGGTGATGGCGGTGACCGACAAGCAGCCCGACATCGCCATTCTGCGCACGCTCGGCGCCTCGCCCGGCTCGATCATGAAGATCTTCGTCGTACAGGGTGCGCTGATCGGCGTGATCGGCACCGTGATCGGCGTGATCGGCGGCATCCTGATCGCGCTGAATGTCGACGTCGTGGTGCCTGCCATCGAACGCCTGTTCCGCGTGCAGTTCCTGGCCAAGGAGGTGTACTACATCAGCGAGCTGCCCTCGGATCTGCTGTGGCGGGACGTGATCACGGTGGCGTTGATGTCGCTGGTGCTCAGCCTGCTCGCAACCTTGTACCCGAGTTGGCGCGCCTCGCGCGTGAACCCGGCCGAGGCGCTGCGCTATGAGTGAGCTCGTGATCAGCGCGCGTGGCGTGCGCAAGATCTTCCGCGAGGGTCCGCAGGAGGTGCAGGTGCTTCTGGGCATCGACCTCGACGTGCGCCAGGGCGAGAGCGTGGCCATCGTGGGGACCTCGGGCTCGGGCAAGAGCACGCTGCTGCACCTGCTGGGCGGGCTCGACGCCCCCAGCGCGGGTACCGTCATGATCCAGGGAAAGGACATCGCCTCGGTGAACGAGGCGGAGAAGGGCCGCATTCGCAACCAGGCTCTGGGCTTCGTTTACCAGTTTCATCACCTGCTTGCGGAGTTCACGGCGCAGGAGAACGTGGCGATGCCGCTGCTGATCCGCCGTCTGTCCGACGCGGAAGCAAAGGCGCAGGCGGCCGACATGCTGGGCCGCGTGGGTCTGTCTCATCGGCTGACCCATACGCCCGGTGAGCTCTCGGGCGGGGAGCGCCAACGCGCGGCCTTGGCCCGGGGGCTGGTCACGCGGCCCGCCTGCCTGCTGGCCGACGAACCCACCGGCAACCTCGACCGCCACACGGCTGAGGGTGTCCTGGAGCTGATGCTGGAGCTCAACCGCAACCTGGACACCAGCCTGGTGATCGTGACGCACGATGACTCGATCGCGCGGAAGATGGATCGGGTGCTGCGGTTGGACGACGGGGTGCTTCGAGCAGAAGGGGCGAGGGACTAGGGGCGAAGGATAGGGATTATCCCTCGTGATCTTCAACGCGGTGTTGTTCGTCCTCGGTGCGGCCTGGCTGCAGCAGCAGGCCGAGCTGCCGGGGATCGTATGGGTCTACTCGCTGGTGCCGGCGATTCTGGGATGGTGGCTGCTTCCCGACGCGGTCAGCCCCCGGCAGGTTCTGTTGCGGCGGTCAGCGGCCGCCATCTTGTGTTTCACTACTGGCTTCCTGTGGGCAGCGCTGGTTGCCCACGTGAAGCTCGCCGACCATCTGACGCCGGAATGGGAAGGCCGGGATGTGTCCATCCGAGGCGCGATTGCAGACCTGCCTCAGGTTACCGACCGGGGTGTGCGGTTCGAGTTCGACGTAGAGCAGCTCACCACACCCCTGGCGCAGGTGCCGCGTCACATTGCCCTTACCTGGTACGCGGAGAGAGATACCAGTACACCGGAGTTTCTGCCGCGGCTTCATCCCGGCCAGCGTTGGCAGCTCACGGTGCGGCTGCGCCGTCCCCACGCCCTGGCCAACCCCAACGGTTTCGATTTCGACGCCTGGTTGCTCGAGCGCGGCATCCGTGCCACCGGCTACGTTCGGCCCGAGGCTTCCAACCAGCTGCTCGAGCCAATGGTCTGGCGACCGGCGTACCTGGTGGAGAGAGCGCGGGAATGGGTGCGCAACCGGATTGTCACCGCGCTGCCCGGTGAGCCAGCGGCCGGGGTGCTGGTCGCGCTGGCCATCGGCGATCAGCAGGCGATCTCGCGCAGCGAGTGGACGGTATTCACCCGCACCGGTGTCAATCACCTCATGAGCATCTCCGGCCTGCACATCACCATGGTGTCCGGGCTGGCCTTCGCGCTGGTGCTATGGGTTTGGCGCCGCATTCCGAAGTTGACTGCCCGGGTGGCTGCGGTGAAGGCCGCGGCCGTCGCGGGCCTGCTGGTGGCGTGCGCCTATGCGCTCCTGGCGGGCTTCGCGGTTCCAGCGCAGCGGACGGTGTACATGCTGGCTGCGGTAGCGGCGGGCCTTTGGCTCGGACTCGCATCCCTCCCGCTCACTGTGCTGGCGCTGGCTCTGTTGGTTGCGGTGGTTGCCGACCCCATGTGCGTACTGGCGCCGGGTTTCTGGCTTTCGTTCGGAGCGGTCGCCCTGATCATGTACGTGACGCTCGGACGGCTCGGCCAGCCGTCCTGGCTGGTCAACTGGGCGCAGGTGCAGTGGGCCGTGACCATCGGCCTGGTGCCGTTCCTGGTCGCGATGTTTCAGCAGATCTCAGTGGTCTCGCCGCTGGCCAACGCGGCTGCGATACCGCTGATCAGTCTGGGCGTGGTCCCGCTCACTCTTGTCGGTGTACTGCTGCCGATGGACTGGTTGTTGAAGCTGGCTGCGTGGCTCATGTCGCTGTGCGCCACCGGACTGGAATGGATGAGCTCGCTGCCGGCCGCGGTGTGGCAGCAGCACGCACCATCCTGGTGGGCCGTCCCGCTGGCGCTGCTGGGTACGATCTGGGTGCTGGCGCCGCGCGGGATTCCTGGGCGTTGGCTCGGGCTCACCGCGTTCCTCCCCCTGCTGGTGGTCAGGACTCCCGCGCCGGCGCCAGGCGAGGTCTGGGTCGACGTGCTCGACGTGGGACAGGGCTTGAGCGTGGTGGTGCGCACGCATCGTCATACCCTCCTGTACGACGCCGGGCCCTCCTATTCGGCCGATACGGACGCGGGCAGCCGTGTAGTGGTGCCGTTCCTGCGCGCGCAGGGCGTGGAGCGCCTGGACGGGTTCATCGTCACCCACGACGACAGCGACCACAGCGGAGGTGCCGCTTCGGTGCTGGAGGCAGTGCCGGTGGCCTGGGTGGCGAGCTCTCTGCCGCTCGATGCCCCGGCGCTCGCGCTGGCCCGTCGGCGTCTACGCTGCTTCGCGGGCGAGCGCTGGGAATGGGACGCTGTGCGCTTCACCGTTCTTAACCCCGAGTGGCAGAGCTATAATGTGCCGGAGTTGAAGGACAACGCTCGCAGCTGTGTGCTCAAGATCGAGTCTGGCGCGGGTAGCGTGCTTCTGCCTGCGGACATCGAGCTGGGCTCGGAGATGGATCTGCTACGAACACGCCGCGACGTCCTGCGCGCGGATGTGCTGGTCGCCCCGCATCATGGCAGCGGCACCTCTTCCAGCGTTGCCTTTCTCGCGCAAGTCGCTCCCGCTGTGGTCGTGATACCGGTCGGCTATCGCAACCGCTTCGGCCACCCCAAGCCGGAAGTGGTCCAGCGCTATGAAGCTCTGGGCAGCCGCATCCTGCGCAGCGATCGCGACGGTGAGGTGATGTTGCGCTTTACCGCCGCCGGCTTGTCGGCAGAGGGTTACCGTGCGCGCTATCGACGCTACTGGCAGGACCGTTGATCGCTGGTCGACCGACCGTGGGTGGTACACAGAGTTGAGATGACAATCCAGGTCAGAGAAGCGACCACCGAGGCCGACCCCTCACAGTGGTTGTCGGCGGTGACCCAGCGGCTGGGCGAAGCCCACCAGGGGCTTCTGTCACGCGCCCTCGCGCTCGCCCTCGAACGCTACCACGGGCGGTCCGGCGCTTCGGGTGAGCCGCTGTTGCCGCATTGCCGCGCGGTTGCGGGCATCCTCCTCGACCTGAGGTTGGACGCCGAGACGCTGGCTGCGGCTCTGTCGAGCGGGCTGCCGGCGGTAGACGAGGGCTGGCAGCAGTACACGCAGGATGCACTGGGTCCTGGCGTGGCCACACTGGTGGAAGGCTTTGCCCGCATGGGTCAGATTCAGTCCCTGCGCGCGCAGGGACAGGCGTCGAAGAAAGCGGCCGACCGCAGTGCCCAGCTCGAGGCGCTGCGCAAGATGCTGCTCACTATGGTGCAGGACGTGCGAGTGGTTCTGCTCAAGCTCGCCGATCAGACGCAGACGCTACGCTACCTCGCCGGCAGCGCCGACACTCCCGCACGCCACGCAGCTGCCCGCGATACGTTCGAGCTGTTTGCGCCGCTCGCCAACCGGCTGGGTATCTGGCAGCTCAAGTGGGAGCTGGAAGACCTCGCTCTGCGCTGCAGCGACCCGGACAGCTATAAGCGTATCGCTCGCGAACTGCACGAGAAGCGGAGCGATCGCGAGGCCTTCATCGCACAGGCCACGACTGTTTTACGCACGGAACTGGCCAACGCGGCCATCGAGGGCGAGGTGACCGGCCGGCCCAAGCACATCTACAGCATCTACCGGAAACTGTCCCGCAAGGACCGCACGCTCGGCGAGCTGTTCGACATCCGCGCCGTGCGGGTGCTGGTTAACGATGTGCAGGACTGCTACGCGGCGCTGGGGCTGGTACACAACCTGTGGACGCCGCTGCCCAGGGAATTCGACGACTACATCGCCAAGCCCAAGCCCAACAACTATCAGTCATTGCATACGGCGGTGGTCGGACCGGACCAGAAAGTTCTCGAGGTGCAGATCCGCACATTCGAGATGCATCAGCATTGCGAATACGGCGTTGCGGCGCACTGGCGCTACAAGGAGGGAACGCGGGCCAGGGAGCGCGGACGCGGCACCGGCGTCGAAGGGAAGACGTCCCAGGCTCAGGACAAGATCTCCTGGCTGCGGCAGATCCTGGATTGGAAGGACGGCCTGTCGGACCTGGCGGACCTGTCCGAATACTTCCGTAGTGGATGGTTCGAGGAGAGCGTCTACGTGTTGACCCCGCAAGGACGAGTGATCGACCTTCCCAGGGGTGCGACGCCGGTCGACTTTGCCTACCACGTCCACTCCGAGCTCGGGCATCGCTGCCGCGGCGCGCGGGTGGATGGGGAGATGGTGCCGCTCCACACCACGCTGGCGAACGGGCAGACGGTGGAGATCGTCGCGGCGAAGAGCGGCGGGCCCAGCCGCGACTGGCTCAACCCCGAGCTCGGGTTCCTGCACAGCCAGCGGGCGCGGGCCAAGGTGCGCCAATGGTTCAACAATCAAAACCAGGAGGCCGCGATCGCGCAGGGCCGGCAGGTGGTGGAGAAGCTGCTTCAGCGCGCGGGCATGACGGCGCTCGCTTTGGAAACGCTGGCGGTACGCATGAGTTTTCAGAAGCTGGACGAGCTGCTCGTGCTGGTGGGGCGCGGCGAGGTAACGCCGCGCCAGGTGCAGGCAGCATTGCGCGAGGAGAGCGGAGCGGCAGGCATGGGTGCCGCGCCGGAGAAAACGCCGCTACACGCGCCTATCAGCCCAGCGCGCCCTGGCCAAGACTTGCGTCGCCGTGGC
>JBGPMS010000203.1:0-10510 GCA_041487115.1 Gammaproteobacteria bacterium | reverse complement strand
GTGGCAAGCTCACACCCAGTCGCGATGGATCAGAAACTCGCTGTACAGCCGCGCTTCCGGGGTGCCCGGTGCCGGGTGCCAGTCGTAGCGCCACTTCACTGCCGGGGGCAGCGACATGAGGATGGATTCCGTGCGCCCAGCCGACTGCAGGCCGAACAGCGTGCCTCTATCGTAGACCAGGTTGAATTCGACGTAGCGCCCGCGGCGATAGGCTTGGAAGTCGCGCTCGCGGGTGCCGTAAGCCAGTTCGCGCCTGCGCCCGGCGATCGGCAGGTAGGCGGGCAGCAGGCTGTTGCCCACGCTTTGCATGAGCCCGAAAGAAAAGTCGAAATCCCGATCGGCGAGGTCGTCGAAGAACACTCCGCCGATGCCGCGAGGCTCCTTGCGGTGTTTGAGATAGAAGTACTCGTCACACCATTGCTTGAAGCGCGGGTAGTAGTCGGCGCCGAAGGGTGCCAGAGCCTCGCGGCAGGTGAGGTGGAAATGCACCGCGTCTTCTTGGAACGGATAGTAGGGAGTGAGGTCCATGCCGCCGCCGAACCACCAGACCGGTTCGGTGCCCGCTTTCTGCGTTATCAGAAAACGCACGTTCATGTGCACGGTGGGCACGTAAGGGTTGCGAGGGTGCAGCACCAGAGACACGCCCATCGCCTCGAAGCTCCGTCCGGCGAGCTCTGGCCGCGACGCGGTCGCCGACGGCGGCAGGCCCGCGCCGGTCACGTGCGAGAAGTTGACGCCGCCGCGCTCCAACAGGTGGCCTTCCTCGATCAGACAGCTCACGCCCCCGCCGCCTTCGGGTCGATCCCAGGAGTCGCGGCGCAACGCCAAGCCGTCGAGCTGCTCCAGCGCCACTACGATGCGCGACTGCAACCCGGTGAGGTAGTCCTTGACTGCTTGTGGGTCCACGATATCAGCCATCCGCCCTAAAGCAGGCTGCGCTTGGCGCCGATGGCGCGATAGCCGATGTCATGCCGCATCTGGCTGCCCGCGAAGTGAATCTGCTCGGCGATCTCGTAGGCGCGCCGCTGTGCTACGCGGACGGTATCCCCCAGCGCTGTCACGCACAGCACGCGCCCGCCGTTCGTGACCAGCTTCCCTTCTCTAAGGGTGGTGCCGGCGTGGAACACGTGGAAATCCTCTTCCGCCTTGGGTATCCCCGTGATCTCGTCGCCCTTGCGCGGGTTGTCCGGATAACCGTCGGCCGCCATCACCGCGCCCAGCGCCACGCGCCGATCCCATTGCGTCTCCGCACGGTCGAGCGTGCCATTGACCGCGTGCTCCATCAGCAGGAACAGGTCGCTCTTCAGCCGCATGAGGATGGGTTGAGTCTCAGGATCGCCCAGGCGGCAGTTGAACTCCAGCACTTTGAGCTTACCCTCGGGGGTGATCATCAGGCCCGCATACAGGAACCCGGTGTAGGGCTCGCCCAGGGCGTCCATGCCCTGGACCACAGGGTGGATCACCTCGCGCATTGCCTTGCCGTGCAGGGCAGGTGTGAGCACCGGTGCCGGCGAGTAGGCGCCCATCCCGCCGGTGTTCGGCCCCAGATCGCCGTCCAGCAGCCGCTTGTGGTCCTGGCTGGTGGCAAGTGCCAGTACGTGCCGCCCGTCCACCATGACGATGAAGCTCGCCTCCTCGCCTTCGAGAAATTCCTCGATCACCACGCGCGCGCCGGCTGTCCCCATCCGGTTGTCGACCAGCATGTCGTCGACCGCTTGGTGTGCCTGCTCCAGCGTCATCGCTACGGCCACGCCCTTGCCTGCAGCCAGGCCGTCGGCCTTGACCACGATTGGTGCGCCCTCCTGGTCGATGTAGGCGTGTGCCGCGGCGGCATCTGCAAACGTTCGATGGCGCCCGGTGGGAATGCCGTGCTCGACCATGAAGCTCTTGGCGAAGTCTTTCGAGCTTTCCAGCTGCGCGGCGCGTCGGGTCGGCCCGAAGATCTTCAGGCCCGCGGTGCGGAAGACATCCACGATCCCGCCGGCCAGCGGTGCCTCGGGTCCCACTACGGTCAGAGCTACCGCTTCCTGCTTCGCGAACGCGGCCAGCTCGTCGATGCCGGTGAGCGGCAGGTTGAACAGGCCATCTTCCTTGGCCGTTCCGGCGTTGCCCGGCGCCACATAGACGCGCCCCACGCGCGGTGAGCGCGCCAGCTGCCAGGCGATAGCGTGCTCTCGCCCGCCGCTGCCGATTACCAGTAAGTTCACGTAGGCCTCAGTGCCACCTTAGTGCCGGAAATGCCGCACGCCGGTGAAGACCATCGCGATGCCATGCTCGTCGGCGGCGGCGATGACCTCGTCGTCGCGAACGCTGCCCCCGGGCTGAATCACGGCGCCGGCACCTGCGTTCACCACGACGTCCAGCCCATCGCGAAACGGGAAGAATGCGTCCGAGGCGACCACCGAATCGGTCAGCGTCAAGCCGGCGTTGTGCGCCTTGATGGAGGCGATGCGAGCCGAGTCTATCCGGCTCATCTGCCCTGCGCCTACGCCCACGGTCATGCCGTTCTTGCAGAACACGATGGCATTGGACTTGACGAACTTGGCCACGCGCCAGGCGAACAGCAGGTCTTTCAGCTGCGCCTCGGTGGGCTTGAGCCTGGTCACCACCTTTAGCGTCGAGGCGGGCACGTTGAGCGCGTCCGGCGTCTGTACCAGCAGGCCGCCACCGACACGTCGCGTATCGAAGTCATTGCGGCCATCGGCCAGCGGCATTTCCAGGACGCGCACGTTGGCCTTGGTTGCGAGCAGCGCCTTGGCCTGGCCCGAGATCTTGGGCGCGATAACGACCTCGACGAACTGCTGGATCACCGCCTCGGCCGCCGCCGCGTCGAACTCGCGGTTGAAGGCGATGATACCGCCGAAGGCCGAGGTCGGATCGGTGGAGAATGCGCGCCTGTACGCAGCCAGCAGGTCGCCCGCTACGGCGACTCCGCAGGGATTGGCATGCTTCACGATCACGCAGGCTGGCTGGTCGAAGGTCTTGACGCATTCCCACGCCGCGTCGGCGTCGGCGATGTTGTTGTAAGACAGTTCCTTGCCCTGAAGCTGAACATATCCGGACAGCGCGCCCGGAACGCCCCGCAGATCGCGGTAAAAGGCCGCCTGCTGGTGTGGGTTTTCTCCGTAGCGCAGGTCCTGCACCTTGGCGAAGTTGAGGTTCAGCCGGTCCGGAAACTGAATCCGCCTGCCGTCCGCGTCGATGGCGGTGAGATAGTTGCTGATGGCGCTGTCGTAGGCGGCGGTGTGAGAGAAGGCCTTGCGCGCCAGATTGAACCTCGTGCGCAGGCTGATGGCCCCACCAGAGGACTCCATCTCGGCCAGCAGTGCGCCGTAGTCCGCCGGATCGGTCACCGCGGCGACATGCTGGTAGTTCTTGGCGGCGGCGCGTACCAGGGTCGGCCCGCCGATGTCGATATTCTCGATTGCGACGGCCAGGGCGCAGTCGGGCCTGGCCACCGTTTGCGCGAACGGATAGAGGTTCACCACCACGATATCGATGGTGGGGATGTCAGCCTTCGCCACAGCCCGCATATGCGCGGGCAGGTCACGCCGCGCCAGGATACCCGCGTGGACTTTGGGATGGAGCGTCTTGACGCGGCCGTCGAGCATCTCGGGGAACCCGGTGTAGGTGCCAACCTCGGTCACCTTCAACCCCGTTTCCTGCAACAGCTTCGCGGTGCCGCCGGTGGAAAGAATGCCGATGCCGAAGCGGGTCAGTCCCTGAGCCAGTTCGACCACGCCGGTCTTGTCGGAGACGCTGATGAGCGCCTGTCTGGTGATGGTCATTGGAGGAAGCTTCGACTGCAGCGCCGCGCGCGGGCGCGCATCGCGTGGGCTACTTGATACCGTACACCTTGATCTTCTTGCGCAGAGTGTTGCGGTTCATGCCGAGCAGCTCGGCGGCCTGGGTCTGGTTGCCTCCGACGCGGCTCAGCACCACTTCGATCAATGGCCGTTCCACACAACCGATGACCATGTCATAGATGGCGACCGGCTTCTCTCCGTCCAGGTCGCGGAAGTAGCCGTCCAGCGTCCGCCGTACGCAGCGTGCGATTTCGTTTTCGTTGATCATGCTGCGAGCCCCTCTTCCCCGTAGCTCAGCCGCCAGTTGAGTTGCGCCAGCCGGCGGAAGAACGCGTCGACCGCGGCGATCTGTTCCTGCGCGGTCTCCAGCCGGGTCATACCATGGCGAAACGCGGTCGACCCGGCCAGATCTTTTGTGTACCAGGAGATGTGCTTGCGCGCGATGCGAGCTCCGCACTGTTCGCCGTAGAAAGCGTACAGCTCCTGCAGATGGTCCAGCAACACGCGGTGAATCTCGCATACCTCGGGTGGCGCGAGTTGATCGCCGGTCTCGATGTAGTGGACGATCTCACGGAAGATCCACGGCCGTCCCTGAGCTGCACGGCCGATCATAAGCGCGTCGGCCCGCGTGTGATCGAGTACGCGTCTCGCCTTCTGCGGCGTATCGATGTCGCCGTTGGCCATCACCGGGATGTCGACTTGCGATTTCACCTCGGCGATGGTGTCGTATTCGGCTTCCCCGCCGAAGGCGCAGGCGCGCGTGCGTCCGTGGACCGCCAGCGCGGCGATGCCGGCCGACTGGGCGATTCTTGCCACACGCACCGCGTTACGGTTGTCCCTGTCCCAGCCGGTGCGGATTTTCAGGGTGACCGGAACGTCTACCGCGGCCACGACCGCATCCAGAATCCGGCCAACCAGCTGTTCGTCCTTGAGCAGTGCAGAGCCTGCGGCCAGGTTGCATACTTTCTTGGCCGGACAGCCCATGTTGATGTCGATGATCTGGGCGCCTTTTTGCACGTTGTGTCGCGCCGCGTCCGCCATCTGCCCGGGCTCCGCACCGGCGATCTGCACCGAAATGGGCTCGACCTCGCCCTCGTGGTCGGCACGGCGCCGGCTCTTCTGCGTGTCCCACAGGCGTGGATTGCTCGCCACCATCTCGGACACGGCCATGCCGGCACCCAGGCGCTTGCACAACTGCCGGAACGGTCGGTCGGTCACTCCCGCCATGGGCGCGACGATGAGGTTGTTCTTGAGCTTATGCGGGCCGATCTGCATCGGGGCGGGTGACTTGTTTTTATCCACAACGCTCCTCTTGTCCACAACACCTTTGATCCACAGCGCGCTTTTTTCTGCAACGCGCCGGAAGACAAAGAGCGCAATTTTAGCGCAATCGAAGGTGCACGCGAGGACAAAATGTGTGGGTGCTATGAGTGTTCCAGCGGGCCGCTTCAGAACGGACGGCCGAACATCATCTGTTGCATGAAGGCGCGCTTAACCGGGGGCAGGGAATCGAGGAAGGTGAGTCCACACCCGCGCAGCCAACGCAGCGGCAAGCGGTCGTTCGAGAAGACTCGCACGAGCGCGTCGGTCAACAGAATCCCGCCGGTGCGGTCGCGCCACCGCCGCGCCGCATAGGCCGCGAGGACATCCCTGCCGCCGGGATCACCCGGATGCGACTGGATGCATTCGCCAAGCTCCCAGGCGTCGCGCAGCCCAAGGTTGAGGCCTTGTCCGGCCACCGGATGCAGTGTCTGCGCGGCATTGCCAAGCAGCAGGGTTCGTGCCGCGGTCGGTGGTTGCGCCACGCGCAAGGTGAGCGGGAAGGCGGCTCGGGCCGTGACATCAGTAAACCGGCCGGCGCGGTCACCGAATACCGTCTGCAGCTGCGCCAGGAATGCGCTTGCGTGCAACGTGCACAGCTGCTGCGCCGCATCCGGTGTCGTGGTCCAAACCAGGGCGTAGCCGTTCTCGCGGGGGAGCAGTGCGAGGGGGCCCGCGGAAGTGAAACGCTCGAAGGCGATGTTGCCGTGCGATCTCGACGTGAGGACATTGGCGACGATGGCGCTTTGCCCGTAGTCGCGCACCTCGACTCGCGTCAGCGCCCGGGACGTTGCGCCCCCGTCCGCTATTACCACCAGGCGCGCGCGAACCTCGCGGTTCGACGCGTTGTCTTCCAGCTCGATGCGAGCGAACTCCGCACCGGCCTCTACGTCCGCGACGCGGGCACCGGCAACCAGCGTGACATGCGTCGCGCGCTGCATCGCCGCATCGAGCGCGCGCTGCAAGGCGGCGTAGGGAACGACATAGCCGAGCGCTGGCAGCCCGCTCTCGGCTGCGCTCAGCACGGCGCGTCCGAATGCGCCGCGCTGAGACACGTGAATGGACGCGATGGGTGTGGCCATCGTCACATTGCCCCACACGCCGAGACGCTCGAGAATGAGTCGACTGCCGTAAGACAGGGCCAGGGTGCGGGGATCGTCCTCGCGCGGGTTCTCGTCGCGCGCATCGGCCACCAGCACCGACAGGCCGCTCGGTTCGAACGCCAGCGCGAGCGCGGCGCCGACCGGACCCCCGCCGACGATGACGACGTCGTGCTGGCTGGTGGGAAAAGCCACGGTGTCCGGTGCGGCTATTGCCGCATCGCGGCCTCGATATCGGCGACCGTCTTGGGCGCCTCGGCTGTGATCACGTCGCAACCGCCGGGTGTGACTACCACGTCATCCTCGATCCGGACGCCGATGTTTCGAAACGGCTCAGGCACGCCCTCGCCGGGACGAATATAGCAACCCGGCTCGACCGTGAGCACCATGCCCGGCTCGAGCGGCCGCCAGTTGCCGTCGCGCTTGTAGTCGCCGCAGTCGTGCACGTCCAGACCCAGCCAGTGCCCGGTGCGGTGCATATAGAACTTCCTGTAGTCGCCCGATTCGATGACCGCGTCGACCGTACCGGAGCACAGCCCGAAGTCGATGAATCCGCGCGCCAGCACTTTCACCGCAGCCTCGTGCGGCAGTTCCCAGTGGGCGCCGGGCTTGACTTGCGAGATGGCCGCGGCCTGCGCCGCCAGCACCAGCTCGTAGACGTCTTTTTGCGGACCGACGAAGCGCCCGTTCACCGGGAATGTGCGGGTAATGTCGGCAGCATAGCCGTCCAGCTCGCAGCCGGCGTCGATCAGCAGCAGGTCCCCGTCCCGGAGCGGCTGATCGTTGGCGACGTAATGCAGCACGCAAGCGTTGGCGCCGCCGGCGACGATGGGCGTGTAGGCGGGGGCCTGGGCGCCGTTGCGCCGGAACTCGTGCAGCAACTCCGCTTCGACCTCGCACTCGTTCATGCCCGGGCGCGCGCTGCGCATCGCGCGGCGATGGGCGCCCGCCGAGATCTGTGCGGCGCGACGCATCACGTCCAGTTCCTGGTGACCTTTGATCAAGCGCATATCGTCGAGGAGCTTGCGCACGTCGCGGATCTCCCCCGGCGCGGAGATCCCGGTGCGGGCCTGGGCGCGGACGGCGTTCAGCCATCGCATCACGCGGGCGTCCCAGTCGCTGTTCTCACCCACGTCGGAGAAGATGGCCGGCTGATCCGCCAGCAACCGGGGCAGCATCTCGTCCAGTTGCTTGATCGAGTACGCGTCGTCGAAGCCGAACGCCTCCTTTGCGCCCTCGGGCCCGTAACGGAAACCGTCCCAGATCTCGCGCTCGAGATCCTTTTCGCGGCAGAACAGCAGGCCGCGCGGCGTCTCGCCGGCGCTCAGCACGAGCACTGCTTCGGGTTCCGTGAACCCGGTTAAATAGTAGAAGTAGCTGTCGAAACGATAGGGAAAGTGGGCGTCGCGGTTGCGTACCTGCTCGGGTGCGGTGGCGATTACTGTCACTCCGCGCTGCATCTGCAGCGCCAGACGCAGGCGGCGCTCCCGGTAAAGTTCTTTGTTGGCCATATCTGTGATGTCTGTGATGCTGCGATTCGATCAAGGGATTATAAGCCCGGGGCGCAACCCCTTCGAGGCAGCACGAAGCGCCCATTCATCCCGGCGCGATGCGCCGGCTCAGGGCTCGCGCAGCACCCGTTCTCGCATCAGCGCAGCGACTTCCTGGTCGTGGGCGCCACCCGCCTCCAGCGCGTCCATTACCCCGCGGCGGTCCGCGGGGGTGCGGTTCTGGCTCAGCTTGAACTTGCCGGTAAGCTGAGTGATCTCGATCTCGAAGCCGACGATGCCGCCGATCATCCCCTGCTGGTAGTCCTCCGGCAGCTCCATGCGCCAAGGGACGGGGCGAGGGCTCTCGAAGGTCTCAACCAGGCGCCGCACGATACCTTCGAGTGCTGCCGCATCCTCGATCAAGCGCGCGCGGCCGTGGGCGTGAACGACGGCATAGTTCCAGGTGGGGACGCTCGGATGCACGCCGTACCATGACGGCGACACGTAGGCGTGGGGACCATGAAAGATGGCCAACGCCTGCGGCCGCTCCCCCAGTCTGCGCCAGTGGAGATTGCCGCGTGCGACGTGCCCGATCAACGTCCCGTCCGCGCCGCGCGTGCGGTCCAGCAGCAACGGCAGATGCGTGATCATGGGATCTTCGGCGTCCGGCGAAATCAGGGTGGCAAAGCCGGAGGACTCGATCAACGCGTAGACCGCCTCGCGATCCGATTCCTTGAATGCCTGGGGGAGGTAGAGCATGCAGGTCCTGTCTGTCAGAGCAAGCCACACATCCGGTTGAGTTCCGCCAGCCGCTCGGGGGTGCCGACATCGAACCAGCGACCGCCGTAGCGCTCGCCGCTCACCGCACCGCGCTCCATTGCTGCGCGCAACAGCGGCGCAAGAGGTGCTCGCTTCCCGGGCTGTATGGCAGCGAAAAGTTGCGGCTGATACAGGCCCACGCCGCTGAAGGTGAGCCGGTTCTCGCCGTCCACCGCGACCCGCTCCCCGTTCAACGCAAAATCGCCGCGCGGATGATGGGGTGGATTGTCGACCAGCACCAAGTGAGCCAGGAAACCGTCCCCGTGGAGCTCGCCGAGCCGCGGCATCAACCCGGCGAAGTCGAGGTCCGTGAACACGTCGCCGTTGACGACCAGGAACGGCGCGTGACCGATGAGCGGGAGGGCCTGGGCGATGCCGCCGGCGGTCTCCAACGCTTGTTTCTCGGGCGAGTACACGATCTCTACGCCGAAGCGGCTGCCGTCGCCCAGGCGCTGCTCGATCTGCTCACCCAGCCAGGCGTGGTTGATCACGATCCGCTTGCACCCGGCACGCTGCAGCTTCTCGACATGCCACTGCAGCAGCGGCTTGCCATCCACCTCCAGCAGGACCTTCGGCAGCCGGTCGGTCAGAGGCCGCATGCGCTCGCCGCGCCCGGCGGCCAGTATCATCGCGCGCATCTGCCGCCGCTCACCTAGAAAGTGTAGCCCACCGCCGGTGGCCGCCGATCCAGCTCGTCCAGCAGCCGCAGCATGGCGCCCAGCCCGTTGTAGCGCTCGCACGTCTTGCGCAGGTAGGCCATCACCAGGGGCATGTCGTGTAGGTACCGGTCCTTGCCGTCGCGGTGGAAGAGCCGCGCGAAAATCCCCAGCACCTTGATGTGCCGTTGCACGCCCATCCATTCGAAATCGCGATAGAACGTGCCGAAGTCGGCGCCTACCGGCACTCCCGCCTTCCTTGCCTTCTCCCAGTAGCGGACCAGCCAGTCGATGACGCGCCCCTCGTCCCAGGCGATGTAGGCATCCTTGAACAACGACGCGAGGTCGTAGGTCACGGGCCCATACACGCCGTCCTGGAAATCGATGATACCGGGGTTGGGCTCAGTGACCATCAGGTTGCGCGAATGATAGTCTCGATGTACGTAGACGCGCGGCTGTGCCAGATTGTTGGCCAGGATCGCCTCGAAGACGGTGGCGAGCGCCTGTGCTTGTGCCTTGGATAGCTCGACGCCGAGGTGCCGGGCGACATACCAGTCCGGGAACAGCCTGAGCTCGCGCAACAGCAGCTCGCGGTCGTACTCGGGCAGCACGCCGGGGCGGCTGGCCAGCTGGATGCGCACCAGCGCCTGCGTCGCGTCGCCGTACAACTTTGCGGCGGTATGGTCATTCAGTGCCTGGAGGTACATCGTGTTGCCCAGATCGGACAGCAGCAGGTAACCATTTTCGATATCCTCAGCCAGCACCTCGGGGACGTTGACACCGGCGGCGCGAAACAGGCGAGCGATGTGCACGAATGGACGGCAGTCCTCGTGCTCGGGCGGCGCATCCATCACAATGCGGGAGCCGCCCGAGGTCGTGACGCGGAAGTAGCGACGGAAGCTGGCGTCCTCGGAGGCGGGGGCGAGGCTGAAAGTTTCGCCGGGAAGGTGCGCGCGAAGCCAGGCTTCGAGATTTTGTGTGCGGCTCACGCTTCGTTGCGTTGCTCAGGTAAAACTTTTGTGAGATTTTATCGCCAAATCACACCAATAAGCCACGATGCTACCCCACCGCCGCGCTCTGATCGCGCTCACGGTCCTGGCGCTGACGGCCGGTAGCGGGCAGGCGCAGGAGCCGTCGCCGGACCGGCCGGACTCCAGTCTGGGCCTCAAACTGAGGCTGCAACAGTCGTTGCTGCCGCCGACGGCACCGGATCCGACGGAGGATCTCCCTGTGTTCGTGGAAGCCGATCGCATCCAGGGGACCCAGGACAGCGATCTGCAGGCCGAAGGCGAAGCGGTGTTGCGACGCCGGGGGCAGGC
>JBGPMS010000202.1:0-10511 GCA_041487115.1 Gammaproteobacteria bacterium | reverse complement strand
GGCGGCGTCGGGGGAACTGCCGTCCTCACTGGCAAGACCAGGTTCGACAACGACATCGGCGCCAACCTCGAGATCGATCACGTCAGGCGCGAGGAGGCGATCAAGCGCGGGTATCGCTCGGCTATCGCGCTGCCGTTGCTTGTCGGCAGCATCACGGTCGGTGCATTCCTGTTGTACGGGCAGGAAGCCGGCATCTTCAACGAGGAGGAGGTCAATCTGCTCGAAGGGCTCGCGGGCGACGTGTCGTTCGCGCTCGAGTACCTCGCCAACCGGGAGGCAGTCGACTACCTCGCCTATTACGACTCGCTGACCGGGCTCGCCAATCGCACCCTGTTGCGGGACCGCCTGAGCCAGGCGGTGCACTTCGCGGAGCGCTTCCAGTGGGGCGTGACGGTCATGGTCGTGGATCTGGACCGCTTCAAGTTCGTCAACGATAGCCTGGGCCATGCCGCTGGCGACGAGCTGCTGAAAGTCGCGGCCGGCCGGATCATGGCATGCGTGCGGGACACCGACACAGTGGCACGCATCGGCGGCGACGAGTTCGTCGTAGTGCTGGCCGGCATGGAGCAAGACGAGAGCAGTGCGTTGCAGGTCGCGCAGCGCATGCTCGAGAGGTTCGCACAGCCGGTGGTCTTGGAAGGCCGCGAGCTGTTCGTGACCTGCAGCATCGGCATCGCCAGCCACCCGCGTCACGGCGAGGACGGGGAGACGCTGCTCAAGAACGCGGACGCCGCCATGTACCGCGCCAAGGACCAGGGCCGCAACAACATGCAGTTCTACACGCCGGAGGCCAACGCCCGGGCGGGCGAACGCCTGTCCCTCGAATCGGGGCTGCGCCGGGCGCTGGAGCGCGACGAGTTCCACCTCCACTATCAGCCTCTGGTCGATCTGCGAACCGGCCAGGTCTGCGGGCTCGAGGCCCTCATCCGCTGGCAACGGCCCGAGGTGGGGATCGTACCGCCCGCCCAGTTCATTTCTTTGCTCGAGGAGACGGGCCTGATTCTGCCGATCGGCGACTGGGTCCTGCGCACTGCCTGCGCTCAGAACAAGGCCTGGCAGGACCAGGGGCTGGCGCCGGTGCGGATCGCGGTGAATCTCTCGGCCCATCAGTTCCGGCAGCAGGACCTCGCCAGCAGAGTCCAGAAGGCTTTGGCGCAGGCCGGATTGGAGCCCAGATATCTGGAGCTCGAATTGACGGAGAGCATGCTGATGCGAAACGTCGAGACCACCATCGGCATCATGTTCGAGCTGCGGCAGATCGGCGTGCGGATTGCGCTGGACGACTTCGGCACCGGCTACTCGAGCCTGAGTTACCTGAAGCGCTTTCCCATCGATACGCTGAAGATCGACCGGTCGTTCGTGAACGAGATCACCTCCGACCCGGACAGCGCCGCGATCGCAGATGCCATCATCGCCATGGCCCACAGTCTGCACCTGACGGCCCTGGCCGAAGGTGTCGAGACCGAGGGCCAGCTTGCCTGGCTGCGCGCTCGCGGCTGCGAGCAGATGCAGGGCTACTTGTTCTCGAAGCCGCTGCCAGCGGGCGAGCTCGAGCAACTCCTCGGAAATCGCACCAGCCTGCCGACACCCCTGCGCGGGCCCGAGGGGCCGCAGCGTATTGCTGCTCGTTGATGAGCGCATCCCTCCGCACCAGCTAAGGTTCCCCCTTGGGGGAGAGGGTTGGGGTGAGGGGTACGATATGCAATAAAGTTGTGGAAGCGATTCCGTTCTGCGCACGACGTATCCTTGATGCCGTGACGAGGAAACCCGATGGCTTCTGAGATGTTCGACTATGCACCGCTGCTTCGCCCCGATCTGCCGCCGGCCGCCACCGGATGGGCCGGCTTCCCGAAGTACAACTTCGTCGGCGGCCATAACGATGCCGACAGCGTGCCGGTGGAAGGCCTGATTGCCGCAGCGACCCAGGTCCTGAGACGGGAAGGCAAGACGCTCGCCACCTATGGCCTCGACAGCGGCCCCCTGGGCTATCGCCCGTTGCGCGAGTTCATCGCCGGCAAGCTCGCCGATGACGCCGGCTTCACCTGCTCGCCCGACCAGATCCTGATTACCTCAGGATCCCTGCAGGGCCTCGATCTCGTCAATCAGGTGCTGCTATCACCGGGCGACACCGTCATCGTCGAGCGCATGACCTACGGGGGTGCGATCACGCGGCTCAGGCGTCTGGACGTGAACATCGTCGGCGTCGAGCTCGACCACGACGGCCTCAGCAGTGATGGGCTCGAGGCGGCGCTGGCCGATCTCAAACGCCGCGGCATCAAACCGAAGTACATCTACTCCATCCCGACGGTGCAAAACCCAACCGCCACCGTGATGAGCGAAGCGCGGCGGGCCGAATTGCTCCGGCTCTCCCAGACCTATGCTGTGCCGATCTTCGAGGACGAGTGCTACGCGGATCTCGTCTGGAGCGGGACGCGGCCGCGAGCGCTGCTCGGCATGGCCAGGGACGGCCGGGTCATTCACATCGGCTCGTTCTCGAAGTCGATCGCACCGGCGCTCCGACTGGGCTATCTCGTCGCGGACTGGCCGTTGATGAGCCGCATCCTCGCCGTCAAAAGCGATGGCGGGTCGGGCGCTCTCGAGCAGATGATTCTTGCGGAATACTGCCGGGAGAGCTTCGACGCCCACGTCCAGGCGCTGAGGAAAACCTTGCGCCGCAAGCTCGATACGCTGGTCGAGGCACTCCGTGCACAGTTCGGATCGGCGGCCGAGTTCGACGATCCGGCGGGCGGGATTTTCCTGTGGGTGAAGCTGCCGGGCACAGTGGACACGACTCGCCTCGCGCAACTGGCGCTGCAATCGGGCGTGGCCATCAATCCCGGCGCCGAGTGGATGACCGATGCCGGCGCGGGCAAGACTCGGCTGCGCATCTGCTTCGCCCACCCGTCGGAGCAGGTGATCCGAGAGGGCGTGGCCAGGCTGGCCGAAGTGTGTCATCGCGAGTTTGGTGTTCCAACCCGTAGCGCCGATGTGCATCGCTAATTGCCCATAACAGTGCCTTCGAACGCAGCGCTTAGCGCCCCCTCTCCCCTTGTGGGAGAGGGTTGGGGTGAGGGGCGATGCGCGAGGGGTGATGCGCGAAGCGACGCTCTCGAACGCCCCGCTCCATCCCCTCATGCGATGACAAGATACACCGCCAGGAGAAACCCGACCGCCGCAACCGAACCAGCCAGAAGGGACGTGAGCCAGGGCATGGCGAGATCGGGGAGATCGTCCGTAGGCAGCGAGCGGACATACAATCGGTGATTCTGTAGCGCACCCAATATCGCTCCTGCGCCGAGGAGCACGAGAGCGATCCCAAGCACGCTCGATGGCCAATGACTGTGATGCCCCCCGGCTGGAGAGACGCTCGACGCGGACATGAGCGTCAGAAACAAACCGAACCTCGCAACCACAAAACCCAGGCCCATCACAGTGAGTCCGGTCCGGACCCACGCTAGAAGCGTGCGCTCTGCGGCAAAGTAGACGCGTGGGTCCGCCATCGTTACCTCACCCGCGCCCGATCCAAGCGCACCCGACTCATGCTGCAAATCTGGAGACGGCCTGCTCGTTCCACTCTATGCCTTGACCCGGTTTGTCGCGAACCATGAGATGGCCGTCCTTGAGCTCGAAGGGCTCGGACAGTATCGGGTCAGCCCAATCCTGCCACTCGAGCCAGTGCGCGGTATCGGTGACGCGCATGAGATGCGCAGACATCTCCGGGTAGAGGTGCGTGGACATCGGGATGCCCGCGGCGCTCGTGATCGCTGCCGCACGCAGCCACCCGCTGACGCCGCCAATGCGCATGAGGTCGGGCATGACGTAGTCGCCGGCGCCGGCCAGCACTGCTTGATACAACAGGCGAGGACCGTAGAAGTTCTCCCCGAGCTGAACTGGAGTCTTCAGCTCACGCGCAAGCTGAGCGTACCCCGGGATGTTGTCGTAGGTGGTAGGTTCCTCGAACCAATAGAGCCCTTGGCCGTCGAGCGCATGGCAGCGCACGAGAGCATCACCGAGCGACAAGCCTTGGTTGAAGTCGCACATGAGCTTTATTGTGGTGCCCGCGGCCTCCCGCACGGCGGCGATCGCCGCCAGATCGTCGGCCAGCCGTTCTCTTCCCAGTCTGAGCTTTAACCCGGTGAACCCTCCTTCAGCCACCAGCGCTGCCGCCTCATCGGCGAGCTCATCCACCGGCGTCAACCAGAGCCCGTTGCTGTTGTATGCGGGAACCGGACCAACCGTCCCGCCGAGGAACACGGCGAGTGGCATGCCGGCGGCTTTGGCCAACGCATCCCACGCCGCCATGTCGAGACCGGATACCGCTATCAGAGATACCCCTTCACGGCCGACGAGATGCAAGGAGCCGGTCCCGCGGCGATAGCCGTCGAATGGCGCCACCGGTTGACCTTTCGCCGCTTCGGCGAGGTCCTCGATCGCGGGAATGATGTAACGCATCGACTGCTTGAGATAAGGCTCTAGGTAGCCGTGACCTACAACGCCCTCGTTGGTGTAGAGGTCGATCAGAATCATGGGCCAGTCCCGAAACAGCCCGACCTTCGAAACAACCGGCCGTCTCAGCGGCACAACCACCGGCCGCGCTCGAACACTCTTCAGAGTGAGTGGGATGCGACTCATCGGTAGTCTCCTTCCGGTAACGGTGAATCACCCCTCACCCCCGCCCGGGGCCGGGATGAGGTTGACTGCATGCGCTCGTTGGGCAGCTTGTCGCGGAATTTCTCAACTGAGGGGATGTACAACGGCAAGCTCATGCGATGACAAGATACACCGCCAGGAGAAGCCCGACCGCCGCAACCGAACCAGCCAGAAGGTGATGGGTTGGGCACAACCGCCAGTTTCTGGGCAGCCTCAACTGATCTGACGGGGCGAAACAAGCCTGTAGCCTCGTCCCGCGTAGTCGAACCCGCCCAACTCGAGGCGCTCCACATCCTTTGCTTGTGACGTCGCGTAGTAGGCCCGGATCTCTCTGACGTTGCAGCCGTCGTAGTATTTGCGCATCAAGAGCTCCATCCGTTCGGCGGTCAATTGTCTCGCGGTCATACGTCCTGCCTTCGCCACTAGTTGTCGATCCGGCATTCGGGCTCCAAACGCCCGCACTCACTGGCCGGCCCGGTGATTCGCGCGGACGAGAACCTTCCGGGCGTGTCTTCACTTCTTCAGATGGCTGTCGAACCAGTCGATCGCGAGACGCGTCGCCTCCTGTCTCGCCTGACCATACACGCCGTAGTGCGCGATGCCTGGAATCACCACGTATTTCTTGGGCTCCGCAGCCCGGCTGTAGGCCAGCTCGGGATGGCTCTTGTTGTCGAACAGCTCTTCTTTTTCGGCGGCGATAAAGAGCATCGCACAGCCCTTGGCGCGTGCGACATCCTCGACCGGCATGTAGAGGAGGAATTTCTCGCGGATGGGACCGCCCTGGAGGCGCCCCGCTTCCCGCACGCGCGGAGGCGGGTAGTCCAGTTCGCCGTGGGCCCTGCGCGTGCCGTCGTCGTATACCTTGGCCAGGGTGGTTGCGGGCACCCCTGAAATCGGCTGGCCCATGTAGCCCACCTGGCTCACCAGCGCTTTGACGCGCGGGTCGCGCGCGGCGACATAGACCACCAGCCCACCCGAGAAGCTCGTTCCCCACAGGCCGATCCGATTCTTGTCCACCATCGCTTCACCCATGGCCCAATGGATCACGCTGAAGATATCGGCGGCCTGGTCGAGGGGGTCTACGACTTCCCGCACCTCTTTCACCTCGGCCGTGAAGCGGTGATCTGTTCTCTGGGACGGATCAGGGGCAGGCTTGGTCAGGATCACCCGGGAGTCGCTCTCTCCCCAGCCCCGATAATCGAAAGCGATGACGAAATACCCCGCGCGGGCAATGTCGGTGGCCTGTGGCGACAGCATGGAAGCGGTGCCGCCCCACCCATGCGACATGACGATTGTCGGCAGGGGTCCCTGCCCTGCGGACTTGGGATAGTAGAGGTCCGCATGCAACCGCACACCCTCGCTCATGATGTCGACCTTGCGCTCCATCACGGGCGCCACGGAAGAGTCATTCCCGCTCTGCTGGCCCCACGACACCAGAGCCACGCCCATACTCATTGCGCCGCCAGCCAACACGACCAGCTTGCGCCAGAAACTCATTCGGATCACCTCACGGAACGGATTGCAAAGCACGCGACGCCCACCGATGCTGTCAAAATACGGCAGTATAGGGTGACACGGCTCGTCTCCTGTTGAAAGGGTTTGCTCCTTGTCTCGCGCTGGGCGCCTGCTCGATCTGATCCAGCTCCTGCGCCGCCATCGGTATCCGGTGAGCGGCGAGAAGCTCGCTGCCGAGCTCGGTGTAAGCCTGCGGACCGTCTACCGTGATATCGGCACACTGCAGGTGCAAGGCGCCAGCATCGACGGTGCGCCCGGGCTTGGATACGTCTTGCGGCCCGGGTTCATGCTGCCGCCCTTGACTGCTGACAGAAACTGTCAGTGTCACTGATTAGGCTAGTCCGTACCGAACAGCGCTCGACGCGACGACCCTCTGCCAAAGGTGCTCGTGCCTGCTCGGAACGGAACTGCGCCATTCACGACTTCGGAGAGCCGCCATGCCCGATCCCAACTTCGTCATCCTCTACTCGACAGCCCACCGGCAAGCGCTGCTTTCTACGCCGATCTGCTCGGCCGTCCGCCGGTGGAATCCTCGCCGACCTTCGCCATGTTCGCCCTGGCATCGGGTGTGATGCTCGGGCTCTGGTCGAGACGCACCGTGCTCCCTGCTGCGACTGCTCCGGTCGGCAGCGGTGAGCTCGCCTTTGCCCTCGACGATGCCGATGCCGTTCATGCTGTTCACGCGGATTGGAGCAAACGCGGGCTGAAGATCGCGCAGCCCCCTACCGACATGGACTTCGGCCACACCTTTGTCGCCCTCGATCCGGACGGGCATCGGCTGCGGGTCTTCGTGCCGGCCGCGCCATGAGCTGCAATTGGATCGCCGTGGCCTCGGCCGAGCATGTACGGCCTATTTCAGTCCGAAGCGATTGGGCAACCACAGCGAAAACGCAGGAACGAACACCAGCACCATCAACACCAGGAAAAGAACCGCAAGGTACTTCAGCATCGGTCTGGCGACGTCCTTCATGTGCGTGCCGGTGATAGCACAGGTGGCGAACAACCCCAGCCCGATCGGCGGCGAGAACAGCCCCAGGCCCATCGCGATCACCATCACCGTGCCGAAGTGCAATGGATGCACTCCGAGCTGCTGGGCGATCGGGGTCAGCAACGGCCCGAAGATGATGAGCGCGGGCGCGCCTTCCAGCACGGCACCGAAGGCGATCATCAGCAGCGCCGAGACGACCACGAACGCCTGGCTCCCGTGCTGATGCGCCAGTGCCACCATCGCTTCCGACAGGTATTGCGGGATCTGCTGGATGCTCAACGCGAAGGAAACGCTCGACGCCGCCGCGACGATGAACAGGATCCCCCCCGCCATCGACGCCGAGCGCACGAACAACCGCACGACCGACCGGATGGTGAGCTCACGAAACGCGAATCCCCCGACGACGAGTGCGTAGACCACCGCGAACGCCGATACCTCGGTCGAAGTCGCCACCCCCGAAGTCACGCCTTTGCCGATCATGAGGACCATCAGCAGGCCTACCATCGCGCCGCCGATCAGCTTGCCCAGCGGCGTCTGCTGCTCGAACGCGTCCTTCGGGTCGATGCGAGTTCCGAAGTAGACGGCCACGGCGGCCAGCGCGACTGCGAGGACGCCGGCAGGCACCAGCCCGGCGATGAATAGTCCACCGATCGAGATATTGGCGACGAAGCCCAGAATGATCATGTTGATGCATGGCGGGATCGTTTCCGCCATCACCGCGGTGCTGGCCAGAAGCCCGGCAGCCTCGTTGGGATCCTGCTTGGTCCTGCGCACGGCGGGCATGATGATACCGCCTACGGCCGCGATGTCGGCCAGCTTGGAGCCGGACACGCCGGAGAAGAAGGCCACCGCAGTGATCATGATCAAATTGAGCCCGCCGCGGACGCGGCCGAACATGCGCAGCAGCAGTTCGATCAGGCGCGCCGACATGCCGTTGGCCTCCATCACCAGGCCGGCGAGCACGAAGAACGGGATGGCCAGCAGTACGAAGTGATCCATCCCGGACAGGATCTGCTGCGAGTACACCAGCATCGGCAACGAAGGGTCCGCCAGGAAAAAGAGTAGGGCGGAGAACGCGAGCGCGAAGGCGATCGGCACGCCGATGATGAGGCTCAGGACGAACGCAACGACCAGCAGAAACACGGGGGCGACAGCGTGCGTCGGCACCGCAAGGTTCCAGCCCCATACCGCCAGAGCCAGCGCAAGGCCCGCCACCAACGTGCCCCACACGCTACCGCGCGGGCCGGCCAGCGCCGCCGCGGCCCCGTACAAGATCATCAGAAAACTGCCCGCCACCACCGGGAAGACGTAGATCCACTGGGGCAAGCCGATCGGCGTGGTCTGGTCGCGGGAATCGGCGAACAGGGAGCAAGACGAGAGGAACAGTGCGACGGACACGGCGACGATGATCCAGTCGCAGAGCTGAATCATCGCCGGGCGCCAGCGCGCCGGGAACAGGCCGCGAAAGCTGTCGATACCCACGTGCTGCGCCCGGCCGAGCACCGCGGCCGCGCCGAGGAACACCTGCGTCACCATCAGCGCCCGTGCGATCTCCTCGGCCCACAGCAGCGGATCATGCAGAAAGTAGCGCCAGATCACCGAGGTGAAGACGACCACCACGTCGATGGCGAGGACGAACCCGGCAAAGTACTCGCAGGCGACCAGTAGCCTCGCCAGCGACCGGCGCGCTATCCCTGCGCTCTCGTGCGCAACCGGCGTCAGGCGTTTAACGTGCGCGTCCACCTGGCGCGACCCTACGGCCGCCTGCGGCGTTGCCGCGCAGTCATGCTCTCGCCGCGGAGATGGCTTCGAACAGTGGTTTGGTTACCGGGTATTGAACGGCGAAAGAACTCCACAGCCGCGTCTCCATCTCCCGGCGTATCGTCTCTCTTTCGGCCTTGGCCATTGGATGAAAGGTGATGCCGAGGCGCTTCAGCTCCTCGACCGCGGCCTTGCCTTTTTCCGCGGCCTGTCCGCGCTCGAACTGCGTCGCCTCGGCGGCTGCCTTCAGGATCGCAGGCCTGAGGTCGGCCGGCAGCTTGTCGAGGCCGCGCTTGCCGATCACCACGATCATCGGGCTGAACAGATGCTCGGTGAGCCAGCAGTGCTTCGACACTTCGAACAGCTTGGACGCGAGCACGGTGGCCGCATCGTGCTCGAAGCCGTCTACCACCCCGGTCTGGACGGCGGTGTAAAGCTCGTTGAAGGGAATCGGGGTCGGGATCGCCCCCATCAGCTTGAACGTCTCGATGAAGGCGGTGGTCGGCAGCACGCGGAGCTTCACGCCCTTGATCTCGGCGAGGGCCGTGACGGGTGTCTTGGTATACACGCTGCGCGGGCCGAAATGCGATGCCCACGCCAGCACGACGCAACCGGTCCTGTCCTGCAGGATCTTCGCCAGGCTGGGCCCCACTCCGCTGTCGAGGGCCTTCGCGACGTGGGCATAACTGTCGAAGACGTATCCGAGGTCCAACATGCCCAGCTCGGGCGCGACAGTCGCCCAGATCGAGGACCCGGTGATCATCATGTCGATCGACCCGACCTTCACTTGCTGCACGACGTCCGCTTCCTTGCCGAGTTGGCTGTTCGGGAAGTACTCCAGGTTCACCCGTGGCCCCGCCGCTGCCTTGACGTTGGCAGCGAAGCGCTGGTACCAGATGTAGTGCGCCGAATTCTGATCGGCGGTCAGCGAAGACGAGAACCGGAGGTTCACGATGGACTGGGCGCCGGCCGGCTTCGGCCGCGTGCCGGCCAGCGCCAGCGTCCCCAGCGCGGCGGAAGCGAGAAAGCGACGGCGTGAGAGTTGTTTCATGGTGCCTCTTGTTCTTCGTTGCAGGTCTGTCCTAAGTACCAACGAGGCTCGGCCGCGGCAGGCTCCCACCACCCCGCCCGCTGCGCGGGCACCCCTCCGGCAGGAGGGGAGGGATCTTTTTTTCTCCCCTCCTTTTCAAGGAGGGGTGGCGCGAAGCGCCGGGGTGGTTACGGCCGCTCCGCGTAACCTAACTCAGGCTGACGCTCGTTGTCCACCGGGGTCCACCCGGTCTCGGCGGCCCAGGGTATGCCGGTCGAGCGCTATCCCGGAGCCGCTTGATGCGCTGCAAGATCGGGCGCGACGAGCGCTGATCGGCGTGCTGCGTAAAGATCGAGACAGCGTCGCGCCATGCACCTCGAACCGCCGTTGACCGCGGCTCGACACTGCCTTAACATGCTAGCATGTTAGATGGAAAGCCCAACAAGGCGCGCTATTCGTTCCTGTCCTCCTCCGCCAGAGGTGCGCGCGGACATCTCGCCACCGGCGTCGAGGCGACGCTGCGCGATGCCATTCTCAACCTGGCGCTCGAGCCCGGCGTGATGCTGG
>JBGPMS010000201.1:0-10545 GCA_041487115.1 Gammaproteobacteria bacterium | reverse complement strand
AGATCCACCGCGATCGCTTCCGATCCTGGCGCCTGCTGCAGAATTTTCCCCTCGGTGCCCGCCACTCTTATGCTCGGCCCCGCGAGCGCCACGTTCGGGGTGGACTGCCCCGGCTCCAACACCAAGCGGTAGGCGCGCACGCGCTCGTTGTCGAGGACGGTGACGTAACCCGAGTTGTCGGGCAACGGCTGCGTGACGACGGGCGACGGCGCCGCGCGCATCAGCTCGATCCCGATGGCGCGGAACGGCTCCGAGCCGATGTTGGTGAAGCGGTGCGTATAGGCGCCTTCGCTGGCGCGGTAATAGCCCACCAGCCCCGCCGGGATCTTGATATCGACCGTACCCGGCTTGCCCTTGACCTCGTTGCGCAGGAGCGCGGCGTTCACCATGAGGTAGGCGTAGTTCAGATCGTGGGTGTGGAACAAAGTCTGGTCTCCCGCCGGGATCTCCACATCGAGAATACGAACGTACTCGTTCTCCAGCTTCGGGTGATGACGGGGTTCCTCCTTGGCCGGGATGGCGTCGTCCTCCGCTTGGCCCACGCCGGTTGCGGCCCAGCTGAGCAACGCCGCCAGGACAGCTGCGGGCAGGTGTCGTGATATGCGCATGTCTCTCCTTTCGTGAAGCCAGATTACTTCGTTCGCGTCAACTCGTCGAGCAGCGCTTTGTAGTCCGGCAGCGGTGCTATGCGCACGGCGATAGCCGCCTCGCTTGCAGCTTCGTCCCGCGCACCGGTCTTCACGAGCATCTTCGCCAGATTGTAATGCGCAACATGCGAATCGGGCCTCAGCTCCACCGCCCGGCGATAGTGCTCGACGGCACTAGGATAGTCTCCCTCCGTTCCCGCGATGTACCCCAGAGCCTCCTGAATCGCCGAGTTCTTCGGTTGCTCTGCGGCAACCCGTGTGGCAACGGTCTTCGCCATGCCCTGCTTACCCATCCTCACGTAACCCCAGACCACGTGATCCCACGTGACTTGAGGCTGCGGCATCCGGCTTGCAAGCAGAAGCGAACTGCCGCCCAGCAGGGCGGACACAACGATTCCGACCACCCACTTGCGTGGCTGCCCGCCCTTGATCCAGGCGTACAAATCATCCAGGAACAAGCCGGCGCCCAACGCGAGCATCGGGACCGCATGGAACCGGAATCGGTCCTCGGCGAAGAACACGGCGACCGTGGCTGCGGTGACTGCGATCGGCGCGATCACCAGCACCGCACGACGATCGCGATACAGCAAGATCGCGACCCCGGGCACGCCGAGCGCGAACAGCCACCCGAAGGGCGAAGGCAAGGTCCGGAGAACCGGGGAGAACAGCCGCTCTTCGGGCAACGAACGATTGTTGGGGACCTCGATGTAGGCCACGAATTCGGACAGTTTCCGCAAGATGTTGCCGAGCACGGCCGCAGGATGCGATTCGATATATTCGACCGCCTGGCCGCGCCAGTATCGGTCGACTTCGTGCGGCGTCAGAGCGCGGCCAAGCCTTCTTTCGGCTTCCGTGGAATAGCCGCGCCAGGTCTCGGTCGGGTGAGAGTAATTCACGAACTTCGGTACCCAGTTGACGCCGGTCGGGTTGTCTGCGTTGTACACCTGATGCAGCACCACACCGCCGTTGTTGGGGAGCGGAGACAACGTCTTGGACAGGTGGTCGTTGCGCACGGTGAGCAATGCGACCGGCAAAGCCAGTCCGACTACCAACAAGCCGACGCGACGTGCCGTGTCAGATACCGATCGCTTCGACCAGACCACGCTGAGCCAGGGCAACAGCAACAGGGCAAACCCGGTCATGAGCAACAGGGTGCCGCGCAGCGCGATGCCGTAACCGCACCAGATCCCGAACAGGAACCATGCGGACAGTTTCCCGGTACGCAGCAGGATGAGTCCGAACAGCACCCACAACACCATGTAGTTGGCCACCCACGTAGCCTTCAGCAGCGTGGTGGAGAACAGCACCGCGGTGCAGGTCAGGCCATACAGAAGCGCCCCGTACAGCCCGCCCCTCGGCCGGCCCAATTCGCGGCCGATCAGAAAGATGCAATACGCCGTGACGGTGTCCAGCAGGATCTGCAGGAAATAGACGACGAAGAGATTGGAACCCACCAGTTTGAAGATCAGCCCGAGGATGTAGCCATAGGCGGGATCCATGAACGCGAACTCCGTGCTATCGCTCCCCGCGCCGCCGGCGACCGCCTTCCCGAAACGGAAATAGAAATCCTCGTCGGGGCCCGGCTGGTAGGTCAACGGGCTGTTCAGCGCGCTGCGCAGTTGCAGCAGCCTGAGTGCGAAGGTCACAGCGAGAACGAGCAGGACCATGAATCGTGTGACGCCCTGATCCGCGTTGCGGCCAGTGGGTCCGGAGGCAGGCGCTGTGCTCATCAAGGTGTCAGATCCCGAACTGCAGCGCCGCCAACCGCGAGTACAGCGCGTTGCCCGCGAGCAGTTGCTCGTGCGTCCCGATTCCCATCAGCCGGCCCTGGTCGATCACGGCGATGCGGTCGACCCGGCGCACGGTCGCCAGCCGGTGCGCGATGATCAGCGTCGTGCGGTTCTGCATCAGGCGCTCGAGCGCGGCCTGGACCATGCGCTCGCTCTCCGCATCGAGCGCGCTGGTGGCCTCGTCCAGCAACAGGACCGGCCGCTCCGACAGGATCGCGCGCGCAATCGCCAGCCGCTGGCGCTGACCGCCGGACAGGCGCACGCCGCGCTCGCCCAGGTCGGTGTCATAGCCCTCGGGAAGGCGCTCGATGAACTCGGTGGCAAAAGCCGCTTCGCAGGCCTGGCGGACCTGGTCCTCGCTTGCATCAGGCCGGCCATAGCGCACGTTGTCGCGCACGCTGGCGGCGAAGATGGCCGGATCCTGCGGCACCAGGGCGATGCGCCGGCGTACCGCTCTGGGGTCGGGCCGCTTGAGATCCACTCCGTCGAGCCGGATTGTGCCGGCGCCGGGATCATAGAAGCGCATCAGCAGTTGGAACACTGTCGTCTTGCCGGCACCGGAAGGACCGACCAGCGCCAGCTTCTCTCCCGGCCCGACGTTCAGCCAGAAATGCTCGAGGGCAGGCTGGTTCGGCCGGCTGGGGTAGAAGAAGGTCACGTCGACGAACTGGACTGTCCCGCGCGGCGGTTCGGGGAGCGGCTCGGGCGCCGCAGGGGCGGTGACCTGAGGTGGCGTGTCCATCAGCTCGATCAAGCGCTCCGCGGCGCCGGCGCCGCGCTGAAGGTCTCCGATCACCTCGCTGATGGCGCCGATCGAGCCCGCGACCATCGCGGCATAGAAGACGAAGGCGGATAGTTCGCCGGCCGTCAGGCGCCCCGCCAGCACATCGTGACCGCCGATCCACAGAATCACCCCGACCCCACCGAACACGAGCAGGATCACGGCGGCGGTCAGCGACGCGCGCTGGCGCACGCGGCGCAATGCGGCCTGGAACGTGGCCTCCAGGCGCTGGCCGAACAACCGGCGGTCTTCGGCCTCGTGACCGTAGGCCTGCACGGTGCGGATCTCGTGCAGGGTCTCGTCCAGTTGCGCGCCCAGGTCGGCGACGCGGTCCTGGCTGGCGCGCGAGAGCCGTCGCACACGCCGTCCGAACAGAATGATCGGCGCCACTACGAGGGGCACCATGAGCAGCACCAGCAAGGTCAGCTTCCAGCTGGTCAGCGCCAGCATGATCAAGCCGCCGATGCCGAGCAGCGCGTTGCGCACCGCCATGGACACGCTGCTGCCCACCACTTGCTCGAGCAGCACGGTGTCGGCGGTCAAGCGCGAGGTCACCTCGCCGGTTCGCGCCTGCTCGAAGAAGGCGGGCGAGAGCTCGAGCAGATGCGAGAACACGGCGCGCCGGAGGTCGGCGACGACCCGCTCGCCCAGCCAGGACACCAGGTAGAAGCGGACGTAGGTGGCGCTGGCCATCACTACGATCACGCCCAACAGCGCAAACAGAGCCTGGTTGAGGGCAGCCGCGTCGCCGCGTGCGAAGCCCATGTCGATCACGCGCTTGAGACCCTGGCCGATCACCAGGAAGCAGCTGGCCGCGACGATGAGCGCGAGCACCGCAACGATGATGCGCGGCCGGTAGGGCCTGACGAAACCCCACAGGAGGGACAGGTGGCGCAGGCGCTGCAGACCGGCTGCGGGGGATAGCGTGGCGGGGGGCGGCGCGGCGGGCGCCAGCGAGCCTATCGCTTCGGAGCTCAAGCCGCAGCCCTGGTAGACCGGCGCGAGGGCACCGAAGCGGCACCCAAGCGGCGCTCGTGCTCGATGATGAAGTCGGCGAGCAGCTCGAAGTCTCGACCGCGGGCGCTGCCGCGACGCGCCACCAGCGCAACGGTGCGAGACGGCACGTGCGGTGCGAACGGGCGTGCGATCAGCCTGGTGCCCTTCAGGACGCCCGCCTTGAGCGACATCTCCGGCAGCAGCGTCACGCCCAGTCCACCCTCGACCATCTGGGTGAGGGTGTTGAGGCTGGTGGCCTCGATCCTGGATTCGGCATTCGCCAGGCGCGTCCCGCAGGCCGCTATGGCGTGATCGCGCAGGCAGTGGCCTTCCTCCAGCAGCAGGATCTGACCCGGGTCGAGCTGCTTGACCGCCACCGCCTTGTCCTTGGCGTGGGGGTCGTCCTCGCGCGCCACGAACCAGAACTCGTCCCGGAACAGCTCGCGAACCAGCAACTCGCCCGTGTCGTAGGGCAGCGCGATAATCGCCATGTCCAGCAGGCCTGCCCGCAACCGCTCCAGCAACCGGTCCGTCTGGTCCTCGCGCAGGTAGAGCTGCAAGTTGGGGTAGCGGCGCCGCAGTGCCGGCAGCAAGCGCGGCAGAACGAACGGCGCGATGGTGGGTATCGCGCCCAGTCCGAGCAGGCCGGTCAGCGGCTCGGCTGCACCTTTGGCTACGGCGACCAGATCCGCAGCTGCCGCCAGCAGGCCTCGGGCGCGCGCCACGACTTCCTCGCCGACCGCCGTAATGCGGACCATGCGGGTATCGCGCTCGACGAGCTGGACACCGAGCAGGCTCTCCAGCTCCTTGATGCCGGCCGACAGGGTGGACTGGGTGACGAAGCTCGCCTCTGCCGCCTGGCGGAAGTGAAGGCGGTCCGCCAGTTCGACGAGATAGCGGAGCTGCCGCAGCGACGGCAACGGGCTCGAGGCCATTGTTAGGGACGAGGGGCGAGGGACCAGGGGCGAGGGGAGGCCGTCCATCCATCCAAGGGCGCGCAGTTGCGTGGTAATCGACTCACCCGATTAGTCTAAATGAAAAACATCGTTGGATCGATTACTGGATAGCGCGCAAAGTGCGCCCATCTCCTTTCTCGTACCGACTAACCTACATCTTTAGGAGCAAGCATATGTTGACCGTAGGCGACCGTATCCCGGCTTTCAATCTTCAAGCGGTGGTATCCACGCAACAAGACAAAGCTTTCACTCATATCGACAGCCAGGCGGACGCCGGCAAGTGGAAAGTGATCTTCTTCTGGCCGAAGGACTTTACCTTCGTGTGCCCGACCGAGATCGCCGCGTTCGGCAAGCTGAACGGCGATTTCAACGATCGCGATGCCGTGATCTACGGCGTGTCGACCGACAGCGAGTTCGTGCACCTCGCGTGGCGTCGCTCGCATCCGGACCTGAAGGACCTGCCCTTCCCGATGCTGGCCGACATCAAACGCGAGCTGTCCCAGGCCTTCGGGATCCTGGACAAGCAGGAAGGGGTAGCGCTGCGCGCCACGTTCGTGGTCGATCCCGAGGGTGTCATCCGTTTCGTATCGGTGAACGACTTGAGCGTGGGCCGCAATCCGCAAGAGGTGCTGCGCGTGCTGGACGCCCTGCAGACCGACGAGCTGTGCCCCTGCAACTGGCAGAAGGGCGAAGAGTTCCTGCAGGCGGCTTGACCCCTACTCTGCCCTCTCACTTGACGGGAGAGGGCCCCCCAAGGAGGACTCACATGTCGATTCAAACACTGAAAGACAAACTGCCGGAGTACGCCAAGGACCTCAAATTGAACCTGGGCAACCTCGCGAACGAGACCGTGCTCACCGACGTCCAGAAGGCCGGGGCGTTCGTCGCCACCGCCATCGCCTCGCGCAACCCCGAGGTGATCGCGGCAGTCATCGCCGAGTTCGGGCCGAAGCTGGACGGCACGACGCTGAATGCGGCCAAGGCGGCTGCAGCCATCATGGGCATGAACAACGTCTACTACCGGTTCCTGCATCTGGCGGACAGCGACGACTACAGCAAGCTGCCGGCGAAGCTGCGCATGAACGTGATCGCCAATCCCGGCGCAGCGCGACAGGACTTCGAGCTGTGGTGCCTGGCGGTATCGGCGATGAACGCCTGCGGGCGCTGCATCACGGCGCATGAGAAGGTGCTGCGCGAAGCCGGCACGACCCCGGAGCAGGTCCAGGCAGCGGTGCGCATCGCTGCGGTGGTGCAGGCGGTGGCCGTGACGCTGGAGGCGGAGAAGACGCTGCAGACCCAGCCGCTCGCGCAGGCCGCGTAACGTCAGGGAACGGGTCAGGCCTTTGCGTCGACCGACGCGGGGGGATCGTCGGCCGCACGGCGCCGCGCCGCACGGCGCTGGGCCACACGGGTATCGATCAACACCTGGAGTTTCTGCTCCCGGCGCTCCGCTGCACGGCGCGCGGACTGGCGGCGCTCCTCCACGATTTGTGCGGGCGTGGGCGGTGGCGGCGGAGCTCCCGGCGCAGGGGTCTGGGCTGCAGGGTTGCCGCCCTGGGAGCCGAGGGCCGAGCCCGCCGACACCCCGGCGACGGGGCCTCTGGTTTGAGGGCGGGTGACGTTGACGGGGGGCGTATCGTTGATCCTCATGGCTTGGTCTGAGACGAGCTCGTCTTGGCAGACTCGTGGATGGTCTGGATCGCGGACTTCTGCATCTCCAGCGTCTTGATGGTCATCTGCAGGAACGTCAGGTTCATCTTCAGCCAGTTCTCCACCGACTGCAGCTCGCCGATCTTCTTCTCGATCTCCTCGATGTTCATGGTCGGCGTGAACATGCCGGGGATCGGGAACGACGTGGGATTCCACATCTTCTGGAAGAACTCGAACAGGTCCTTCGAGTAGTCCTCGCTCATTTTGAGAGTTCTGCCACGGCGTTATGGGTTGGCTGTGCTCGAGTTACATCGTGGGACCGAGCACCCAGGGCGAGAACTCGTCGTCGCCGTAGCCGAACATTTCGCTCTTGGACGGCTGGCCGGAGGCGGTCTTGAGGATGATGTCGAAGAACTGCTGGCCGACCTCCTGGATGCTCGCTTTGCCGTCGACGATGACGCCGCAGTTGATGTCCATGTCCTCTTCCTGGCGGTCCCACAGCGCGGTGTTGGTGGCGAGCTTGAGCGATGGCGAGGGCTTGCATCCATAGGCGGACCCGCGACCGGTGGTGAAACAGATCATGTTCGCGCCACCGGCCACCTGCCCCGTAGCCGAGACCGGGTCGTACCCCGGCGTATCCATGAATACGAAGCCCTTCTCGGTTACGCGCTCGGCGTATTTGTACACGGCCATGAGCCCGGTCGTGCCGCCTTTCGCGGCCGCGCCGAGCGACTTCTCGAGGATCGTGGTCAACCCGCCGGCCTTGTTGCCGGGCGAGGGGTTGTTGTTCATATCGCCGCCCAGCTTGGCGGTGTAGTCCTCCCACCAATGGATGCGCTCGATCAGGGTTTCGCCCACTTTGCGGCTGACTGCCCGGCGGGTGAGCAGATGCTCGGCACCATAGATCTCCGGCGTCTCGGAGAGGATCGCCGTGCCGCCGTTGCGCACCAGAATGTCTACCGCGGCGCCGAGCGCCGGGTTGGCGCTGATCCCGCTATATCCGTCCGAGCCGCCGCACTGCAGGCCGAGCGTAATGTGACTGGCGGGACAGGGCTCCCGCCTGACCTGGTTGGCCTGCGGGAGCAACTCCTTGATCTGGGCGATGCCGTTCTCGATGGTCTTGCGCGTTCCACCGGTGTCCTGGATCGTGAAGGTGCGCAGATGGTCCGAGCGCTTCAGCCCCTGGGCGGCCAGCAGGTCGTTGATCTGGTTGGCCTCGCACCCCAAACCGATCATCAGCGTCGAGTGCACGTTGTTGTGTGTCGCATAGCCGGCGAGCACACGCCGCAGGACCTCCACCGGCTCGCCCTGGGACGCCATCCCGCAGCCGGATTGGTGTGTGATCGCGATCACACCGTCCACATTAGGGTAGTCGGCCAGACGCTCGCCTTCGAAATAGGCGGCGATACGGCGCGAGACGTGCGCCGAACAGTTGACGCTGCTCACGATGGCCACGTAGTTGCGGGTGGCGACGCGGCCGTCGGGCCGCCTGATGCCCATGAAGGTGGCGGGATTGGGCACGAGCTCGGTGGGCTTGTAGTCGACCCCGTAGGCGTATTCGCGCTCGAAGTGGGCCATGCCCAGGTTGTGCACGTGGACGTGCTCGCCAGCGCGAATGGGTCTGGTGGCGTAGCCGATGATCTGGTTGTAGCGGCGCACCGGCTGCCCCTCCGCGACGTCGCGGATGGCGACTTTGTGCCCGGCGGGGACGTTGCCCGCGACGCGGACGCCCTCCTTGATCAGCTCGGTGCCGGCAGACAGTTCGATGCGCGCGATGACCACGTCGTCATTCGGGTTGAGCTTGATGGTCAGGTCCGCGGTTTGAAGCATAGGTCCTCCTCAGGGTAGCCGCCCCCGGCGAGTCGTACCCGGGTGGAGATGCAGAATGCTAATTCTAGAGGAATTTGGGGTTCCGGCCACGAGTTCTCAACCACCGCGCACCGCAAGCGGTTTCACAAACCACTGATTTTGGCCGGAACACGCGCCTGAAGCCGCGGCGCGCCGGCTGCCTTCTGCCGCGCGGATCGGCTGCTGCCGCGGCGGAGCCAGCCAGATCGGCACGTCTCAGTGGGACTCCCGCGGCACCGGCGCGCCGCTGCCACCCACCAGGAAATCCATGTCGACGCCCTTGTCCGCCTGGTTTACGTGTTCGCAGTAGAGCTTGAGGTACCCGCGCACGTCGTGGGGCGGGGGTGCTTTCCATGCCTGGCGCCGCATCGCCAGCTCGGCGTCGGACACGTCCAGGTGCAGGCGGCGCTTGTCCACGTCGAGCTCGATCATGTCGCCGTTGCTCACCAGCGCCAGCGTGCCCCCCACCGCCGCCTCGGGCGAGGTGTGCAGCACGACCGTGCCGTAAGCCGTTCCGCTCATGCGCGCATCGGAGATGCGGACCATGTCGGTGATGCCCTTCTTCAGCACCTTCTGCGGCAGCGCCATGTTGCCGACCTCGGCGAAGCCCGGGTAGCCCCTTGGCCCGCAGTTCTTGAGCACCATGACGCAGCTCTCGTCGATGTCCAGGCTCGGATCGTCGACGCGCGCGTGGTAGTCCTCGATGGTCTCGAACACCACGGCGCGACCGCGATGCTTCATCAGCTTCGGTGTGGCGGCGGAAGGCTTGATCACCGCACCGGTGGGCGCGAGATTGCCAGTGAGGACAGCGATGCCGCCGAGCGGCTTGAACGGTTTGTCCAACGGGAAGATCACCTTGTGATCGTAGTTGACGGCGTCCTTGACGTTGTCCCAGATCGACTTGCCGTTCACCGTCGGCGCGTTCTTGTGCAGCATGTTGGACGCGCCCAGCTCGCGCAGCACCACCGGCAGCCCGCCGGCGTAGTAGAAGTCTTCCATCAGGTACTCGCCGGAGGGCATCAGGTTCACCAGGCAAGGCACCTCGCGGCCGAGGCGGTCCCAGTCGGAGAGCTTGAGGTCCACGCCGATGCGCCCGGCGATGGCGAGCAGGTGCACCACCGCATTGGTTGAGCCGCCGATGGCGCCGTTGGTGCGGATCGCGTTTTCGAACGCTTCCTTGGTGAGGATCCGAGACATCTTGAGATCCTCCTTCACCATGTCCACGATGCGCATGCCGGCCAGGTGTGCCAGCACGTAGCGGCGCGAATCGACGGCCGGGATCGCGGCGTTGGTCGGCAGCGCGAGCCCCAGCGCCTCGACCATCGACGCCATGGTCGAAGCCGTTCCCATGGTCATGCAGTGGCCGGCCGAGCGCGACATGCACGCCTCGGCGTCCAGCAGGTCGTCCATGGTCATCTCGCCGGTTTTCAGCATCTCGCCGAACTTCCAGACGTGCGTACCGGAACCGACCGTTTGACCCCGCCAGCGGCCGTTGAGCATCGGTCCGCCGGAGACCACGATGGCGGGCAGATCGCAACTCGCCGCACCCATCACCAGCGCAGGCGTGGTCTTGTCGCAGCCCGTCAGCAGCACCACGCCGTCGAACGGGTTGGAGCGGATAGACTCCTCCACGTCCATGGAAGCCAGATTGCGGAACAACATCGCGGTGGGACGCATCACCGGCTCGCCCAGCGACATGACCGGGAACTCGAGAGGGAAACCCCCCGCCTCCAGAACGCCGCGTTTGACGCGCTCGGCGATCTCCCGGAAGTGCGCGTTACAGGGCGTGACTTCCGACCACGTATTGCAGATGCCGATCACCGGGCGCCCATCGAACAGGTGGTGCGGCAGGCCCTGGTTCTTCATCCAGGAGCGGT
>JBGPMS010000200.1:0-10601 GCA_041487115.1 Gammaproteobacteria bacterium | reverse complement strand
GGCACCACCGTGTTGTCGGGTGGCACAACGACCACGGCCTCGACCGCGAACAAGCTGTCGTCCGTGGACCTCTCCACGATCAACGGCGCCAACAGCGCGATCGACATCATTGATGCCGCACTCGCCCAGGTGAGCCGTATCCGTGCGAGCCTCGGTGCCATCCAGAACCGTTTCGAGAACACCATATCGAATCTTCAGGTGACCTCGGAGAACCTGTCGGCCTCGCGCTCCCGGATCCGTGATGCGGATTTCGCTGCCGAGACGGCCAACCTGACCCGTGGGCAGATCCTGCAGCAGGCGGGTACGGCGATTCTGGCTCAGGCCAATGCACTTCCCCAGAACGTCCTGACGCTATTGAAGTAACGGACGAACTGAGGTCGAGGTGAGGTGGAGGAGCGGGAACGCTCCTCCATATTGCCATGACTGATTCGGATGAATCGGTCGCGATATCGAACTAAGGTGGTGCCATGGACATTCAAGGCCTCAACAACCTGCCCGTGACCAACGGGCAGACCACTGCGCCCAGTGTGAGCCCGAGTCCGGGCCCGCGCCCTGCATCGGCTTCTCCGCCTGCCGTCACGCCTGCGCACGCTCCCAGCCACGCCGACGTCGGCAAGGCCGTCGATGCCATCAACCAGAAGCTGGAGGAGTCTGGCCAGAGTCTGCGTTTCTCCCTCGACCAGCAATCAGGCCAGACTGTAGTCCGCGTGGTCGATGCCCAGACCAATGAGGTCATCCGCCAGATCCCCACCGAGGTGGCGCTCGCCATCAGCCATTCCCTGGAACGGCTGCAAGGGCTCCTGGTCAAGCAGCGTGCCTGAGATTCAAGTCTCAGGATTGCGCGCCGATATAAACCATTACAGACCAGAATCTGGAGACCCAGCATGGCAGTCGCTCCGACCGGAATAATCTCATCGCTGGGAGTAGGGTCCGGCCTGGACGTGAACAGCATCGTCAGCCAGTTGATGACGGTGGAGCAGCAACCACTCACCTTGCTCAACCAGAAAGAAACCGACTTTCAAGCCAAGCTTTCCGCCTTCGGCACCTTGCGCGGGGCATTGTCCTCTTTCCAATCGTCGGTCCAGTCCCTGGACAGCCTGGACAAGTTCCAGACCTTTACCGCCAGCGGCAGCAATCCTGCGGTCCTCACCGCCACCGCCGGGACGGGAGCGGCTTCCGGCGCGTACAGCTTCAACGTGACCCAGACCGCGCAGGCGCAATCACTGGAGGCAGTTGGCCAGACCACCACCACAGCGGCGATCGGGTCCGGCAGCACGACGACGCTTACGTTCGACTTCGGCACCATCAGCGGTGGGTTGCTGACCGCCGGGGTCTACTCCGGGGCCACGTTCAACCAGGACGCGTCACAAGGCAGCGGCACGGTAACGATCGACAGTTCCAACAACTCCCTGCAGGGGATCCGGGACGCCATCAACGCCGCGAACATCGGCGTCAGCGCGAGCATCATCAAGGACGGCAGCAGCGCGCCCAACAGGCTGGTCCTCACCAACACCGCGACCGGTGCGGCGCACAGCGTGCGGGTCAGCGTCAGCGGCGACAGTGCCCTGCAAACCCTGCTGGGGTACAACCCGGCCGGGACGCAGAATCTGAAGCAGAGCGTTGCGGCGCAGGATGCCGCACTCACCATCAATGGCCTGAGCATCACCAGCGCGTCCAACACCGTGACCGGGGCACTGGAAGGCGTGAGCCTGTCGCTTGCCGCGCCCGGCACCACGACAGTGACCGTCGGCCGGGACAGCTCGGCCGTGAAAACCGCGATCCAGGGGTTCGTCAAGGCCTACAACGACCTCAACGGCACGCTCCACGACCTGACCAAATTCGACCCTACCACGCTGCAGGCGGGGACTTTGATCGGCGAGTCCTCTGTGCTCACGATTCAGAACCAGATACGCAACGCACTGTCTGCCACCTTGGGCGGAGTCGATGGCAGCAGCCTCAAGACGCTCAGCCAGGCCGGTATCGCCTTCCAGCGCGACGGCACGCTGGCAATCGATACCACCAAATTATCGGCGGCCCTGTCGGGCAATCTGGACGACCTGGCCGCCCTGTTTACCTCGGTTGGGCGGAGCACGGACAGCCTGATCCAGTTCTCCGGTTCCACTGGAGCGACCCAGGCCGGCAAATACAGCGTCAATGTCACGGCCCTTGCGACACAGGGCACAGTGGCAGGCTCGGCACCTGCCGGCACTACCATAACGGCCGGCGTGAACGACCAGCTCAACTTCACGGTCGATGGGGTGAGCTCCAGCGTCACCGTCGCCGCCGGCATTTACACCGCTGCGACGCTCGCCACCCAGGTTCAAGCCGCCATCAACGGAGCTGCCGCGCTTTCGGCACAGGGCGTAAGCGTCGCCGTGACTCAGTCCGGCGGCGTGCTCAGCATCACTTCCAGCAGCTTCGGCTCGAACTCCTCGGTCTCGGCGAGCGGTTCGGCCGCGGCCACGGCGTTCGGCGGTGTGCCGGTAAGCAGCGCCGGCACCGACGTGGCCGGCACCATCGACGGCGCACCGGCTGGCGGGTCGAGGCAGGTGCTGACCGCCACCTCGAGTGGCGCCTCCGGGCTGGCGATCGTAGTCACCGGTGGTAGCGTCGGCGCCCGCGGCAGCATCAATTTCTCACGCGGCTATGCGCGCGGGCTCAACGATCTGATCGACAGCCTGTTGTCCACCTCCGGGCTGATTGCCGGCAGCACGGACGGCATCAACAGCACGATCAAGGACCTGGATGATCAGCGCGGCAGGTTGAACGATCGCTTGGTCTCGATCAAGGCGCGCTACGTGCAGCAGTTTACGGCGCTCGATTCCCTGATCAGCAGCATGCAGACCACGAGCAGTTTTCTGACTCAGCAGTTGGCGCAGTTGCCCAAGGCGGGCGGCTAGTAGCCATCGAAATCGATATGGGAGGCAAGCCATGGCGGCCCTGGTGAAACGCGCACTCAATACCTACTCGTCGCTGGAGGTGGAAACGGGCATGACGAGCGCTTCACCCGAGCGGCTCGTGATCATGCTGTACGACGGCGCCCTCAAGGCGATCTACGCCGCGCGAACCGCGATTGCGCACGGCGACACGGCCGTCAAGGGTGAATCCATCTCCAAGGCGATCGCGATCGTCGACAACGGACTGCGCGCCTCCCTCGACGTGCAGGCCGGGGGCGAGATCGCGGCCAACCTGGCCGCGTTATACGAATACGTCGCCAGCCGTTTGCTGTATGCGAACCTGAAGAATGACCAGGCCTCGCTGGACGAATCCGCGCGCCTGCTGTCCGAGCTTCGGGGCGCCTGGCAAGAGCTGGAGCAGCGCACCAGGCCGGTCGAGGCGGCGGTTCCGGCGGCGCCGCCGGCGGCGCGCCCCCCGATAAGTTTCGGCAAGGCCTGAGCGCCCGAGCGGCACAGTTCGGGGGCTTCCACCGCGTTTCACCGGATGGACTCTAGGGCGATTATGCAGCGCTACGAGCGGGCGCTCGAGCTCACGCACGCCATGCTCGAGGCGGCGCAAAAAAGCGACTGGGATCGGCTGCTGGCGACGGAAAAGGAGCGCAAGGCGCTGATCGATCAGCTGCGCGAACTGGACGTGGGCCCGGGGCGGGATGCCCAGATGCGCCAACGCAAGCGCGAGCTGATACGCGACATCATGCAGTGCGACGAGCAGATCGAGATGCTTACGCAGGACTGGATGCGCGAGTTGCGTGAAGTGCTGGGAAGCATCAGCGCGGAGCAAAAACTGGCACGAACCTACGGCTCGTAACGCTGCGAAGTTGACGGCCCCGCGTCGAAGTAGCAAACTCGCTGCGAACCTGCAGTGGGAGCGCGGATGGAAGCGTTTGTCGTCACCTGGCGTGAGTTGTTGATCGTTGTCATTGCCGTCCTGGCGATCTATGTCGCCGAGCTGCTACTGCTGGTGCGCTGGTCCGGAAGACCGGGCGCACGGCCCTGGAGGCGCGGCGCGAACGCGAGCACGGAACCCGGCGCGATAGTTGAGCTGACGCGCGAGCTCGGGGAGCTGCGCAAGCAGGTCGCCCGGCTGCAGGGCGAAGTGGAGCGGCTGCAAGCCGTCCCGGCGCCCTCCGTGTCTCCGTACAACCTGGCGATCCAGATGGCGCGCCAGGGGTCCAACGCCAGCGACGTGGCCAGTGGCTGCGGCATTTCGCGTGGCGAGGCCGAACTGATCGTGGCGCTGTACCGGAAGCTGCGTATCTGATCCCGCCAGCAGTAATCTAAGCACCTGCGGCGGGTTCCCGCCGCATCTCGGGCAGCGCCTTGCGCCCAGGCATTTTGCCTGTACGTGTAACAAGCCTTGTTCGCCCGCTGCCGGGTACTAAGCCGTGGATATCACCCTTCAAGCCCAGATTCTGAGCCTGCGCTCAGCGGTGGACGCTACGCTTGCGGGCGGCCGTGACGCCCGGCAGCTCCCATCGCCGGATGCGCGCTGGGCACCCGGCGAGCTTATGTCGGCCCGGGTCGAGGCCGCGCTGCCTGGCGGCCGCTTCCACGTGCGGGTGGACGACCTGCTGCTGGAGATGCACCTGCCGGAGGGCTTCCACGAGGGCGACCGCCTCGAGCTCCAATTCGTCACCGCCCAGCCCAGGCCCTCGTTCCTGCTCAAGACGTTGCCGGATGGAGCACCGCGCCAGGAGGTCCAGCTCAGTGCCTCGAGCCGCAATCTGGGCGAGATCCTGAAGTCGGTGGTTCCCGAACGCACGTCAGGCTCGACCCCGGCCAACTCGACGCCGATCGAAGAGCCGACGCCGTTGCTGCCCGCCCCGACGACGGACCCCGCGCGCCTGACCCAAGCACTGTCGGGGGCGCTCGGCCGCAGCGGCCTGTTCTACGAATCGCACCAGGCGCAATGGGTGGTGGGCCAGCGGCCGGTAGACGATCTGTTGCGCGAGCCGCAAGGCCGCTTGTCGCCGGCTGCAAACAGCCCGGAGAAGGCGGCAGCTCCAGCCGGATCAGAGTGGACGGCTCGCGCTGCAAACGCGAACGGCACTGGCGGGCAGGACATGGCCGCCGTCTTGTCGAAACCAGCCGGATCGGAAGAGTCCAAGGCACCGGCCAGCCCCGTTCATCCCCAGACGCTGCCCCAGGTGCGCAGCCAGCTCGATGCGCTCGACACTCATCAGCTGGTTTGGCAAGGACAGTTGTGGCCTGGCCAGAACCTGGAATGGCGCATCGGTGAGCCGGGCGAAGGACTCGGCCCCGACGGGGAGCCGCAACCGTGGTTCACCCAGTTGCGCCTGCGGCTGCCGCGGTTGGGCGAGCTGACCGCCGACCTGGCGGTAGTGGGGCCGTCCTTGCGCGTGCGGCTGACCACTGCAGACGGTAGCGCGCGGGCCGCGCTGGACCAGGGTCGAACCGCACTGGCCCAATCGCTGGCCGCGGCCGGTATCGACATGATGAGCTTCAAGGTGGCAGGCGATGGCCGCGATTGACCCGCAGCAGCTCGCGGTTGCTCTGGCCTATCAAGAAGACGAAGGGGCGCCGCGGGTCGTGGCGAAGGGACGCGGCCTCCTCGCGCAAGCCATCCTGGAGCGCGCGAAAGAGGCCGGCGTCTATGTGCACGAGTCGCCCGAACTGGTAGCGCTGCTGATGCAGGTCGACCTGGATAGCCGCATCCCGCCGCAACTCTATGTCGCGGTGGCCGAATTGCTGGCCTGGCTCTACCGCATCGAGCAGGGCGAGCTGCCCAGGCCGCCCGCGCCGCGCGGGCAAACCTGAAGGCTTTATCCAGTCGCTAGGTCTGCAGTTCCCGGATCAGGTCGCTTTCCAGCCGGATGATCGTTTTGGTCTCACGCAGCGCGTCGCCGGTGATCACGAAGCTGTCCTCCGCGCGCTCGCCCAGCGTGCTGATCTTCGCCGTCAACACACTGATCCCGTATTCCACCAGCACGCGCGCTACGCTCGATAGCAGGCCAGGGCGGTCGCCCGCGATGAATGTCAAATACCAGGAGCTGCCCTTCTCGTCGGGCCGCAGCCCGACTTCCGGCGTGATCGGGAAGCTGCGCACGCGCCGGCTGATGCGGCCCTTGACCGGTGGCGGCAGGGGCTCGTTCTGCGCGAGATGGATGGACAGCTCGTGCTCGATATAGGCGATCACGTCGCGATAGTGGGTGGTGGCCTTGGCCGGGTCCATCACCTGGAAAGTGTCCAGAGCATAGCCGTGCAGCGTGGTGTAGATCTTGGCTTCCACGATGCTGAAGCCGATGCGCTCGAAGAAGCTGCAGATGCGGGCGAACAAATTGCCCCGGTCCGGGCCGTATATCAGCACCTGCACGCCTTCCCCGATGGGCGACAGCCGGGCCTTGACCACCGGCACCTTGGTGTCGACCCGGCCGTTCAGCAAGCGCGTATGCCATGCGATTTCGCGCGCGTCGTGGCGCAGGAAGTACGGGGTGTCGAGCTGCTTCCACAGTGTCTCGTGCGACCCTTCCGGCATCGCATACAGCCTCAGCTTGTCCAGGGCGAGCCGCTGCCGGCTCTGCAGCCGGCTGCCGGCCGGATTGATGTCGCCCGACAGGTAACGCCGGGTGGACCAGAACAGATCTTCCAGCAGCTTGCCCTTCCAGGCGTTCCAGACCTTCGGGCTGGTGCCGCGGACATCGGCCACGGTCAGCAGATACAGCGCGGTGAGCCGGCGCTCGTTGTCTACCAGCCGCGCGAAGCCGGCGATGACGTTAGGGTCTGACAGATCCTTCTTCTGCGCCACCGAGGACATGGTGAGATGGCGCTCGACCAGCCAGACCACCAGCCTGGCGTCCTCGTCGCTCAGTCCGTGATGAGCGCAAAAGCGATGAGCGTCGCGCATTCCGAGAATCGAGTGGTCGCCGCCGCGGCCCTTGGCGATGTCGTGGAACATCCCGGCCAGATACAGCACCTCCGGCCGGCTGAACTCGCTCATCAGGCGGCTGCACAGCGGGTACTCGTGGGACATCTCGGTCAGCGCGAAGCGCCGCAGGTTGCGCACCACCATGAGAATGTGCTCGTCCACGGTGTAGACGTGGAACAGGTCGTGCTGCATCTGGCCGACGATGCGCCCGAACGGCGGCAGGTAGCGTCCCAGCACGTCGTAGCGGTTCATGCGCCGCAGCGCGTGGGTGAGTCCCGTACCGTAGCGGAACATGCCGATGAACAACGCGCGGTTGACCGGGTCGCGGCGGAAGCTCGCATCGATGTGCTTGGCGCTGCGCCACAGGGCACGCAGGGTGGTTGCGCCGATGCCCTTGAGCTCGGGGTGCTCCTGCAGCAAGCGGAAAGTCTCCAGGATCGCCGTCGGTTGACGCTCATAGAGCTGCTCGTCCACCGCCTCGAGCAGTTCGTTACGCGCCTCGAAGCGCTCGTTGAGGCGCAGAGGCTGGCTGGTTTGGGGCGGGAAGATCCGCACTCGCAGGTTCTGCAGGATGATCTCGTTGAGCTGAGTCACCGCCCGCGCAGTGCGGTAGTAGACCTGCATGAGTTGCTCGCTGGCGCGCTTGGCCGGCGTGTCGCGCAGCCCCAACTGGTTGGCGAGCGGCGTCTGCAGGTCGAACACGAGCCGATCCTCGCGCCGGTTGGCCTGGTAGTGCAAACGGATGCGCAGGTCCTGGAGCGCGCGCTGATGGCGCGCGAGGTGGCGCGCTTCCTCCGCCGTGATGATCCCGTGTTCCGCCAGCTCGGCCCAAGTGCGTCCCACAGCGTTGGCGTTCGACACCCAGAGAATGTTGATGAGGTCGCGCAGCCCCCCCGGGCTTTCTTTGACATTGGGCTCGAGGTTATAGGCGGTGTCGTTGAAGCGGCCGTGCCGCTGCCGCTGCTCCAGCAGCTTGGCTTCGAAGAACGCCTCCGGGTCCAGCGCCAGCTTGACGGCCGCAAAGAACTGGCGGGCGAGCGCGCGGTTGCCGGCGACGAAGCGCGCCTCCAGCAGGTTGGTCTGGACCGTCACGTCCTGCTCGCTCTCCGCCACGCACTGGTCGACCGAGCGCGCGCTGTGTCCGATCTCCAGCCCGATGTCCCATAGCCTGCCCACCATCTCGGATACCTTGTCCCGGGCGTCGTCGTCCATCTGCTCCGGGAGCAGAAACAAGACATCCACGTCGGAGTGGGGAAACAGCTGCCACCGTCCGTAGCCGCCGACCGCCAGCAGGCTCAACTGGGGTGGCATCGCCGAATCGCTCCATACCGATTTCAGCACCCGATCGACGAGCTCCGCGTGCTGCTTCACCAGGCGGCCCGGTGCTGGGTCCCGCAGGTAGTCGGCGCGCAGCACGGCGCGCCCCTCTGCCAGCAGCCGTTTGTATTGACCGACCGCGCTATTTGCCGGGGCCGGCGCGGGCCGGGCAGGAGCCAGCGAGGACATGGTCAGGCCGCGAGCCGTGCCGGCTCGGGAGACCCGTTCGACAGCGTAAGCACCTCGAAGCCGCTGTCGCTGACCAGCAGGGTGTGCTCCCACTGCGCCGACAGGCTGTGGTCCTTGGTGACGATAGTCCAGCCGTCGGCCAGTTGCCGGATGCCGGGCTTGCCGGCGTTGATCATGGGCTCGATGGTGAAGACCATGCCGGGCTGCAGCTTGAGGCCGGTCTGCGGGCGTCCGTAGTGCAGGACCTGGGGCTCTTCGTGAAACTTGCGGCCGATGCCATGGCCGCAGAACTCGCGCACCACGCTGAACCCGTGCGTTTCGGCGTAGGTCTGTATGGCATAGCCGATGTCCCCGAGGTAGGCGCCTGGCTTGACCGCACGGATTCCCAGCCACATGCATTCGTAGGTCACGTCGCACAGGCGCCTGGCCTGGATCGAGGGTTCGCTCACGTAAAACATCCGGCTGGTGTCGCCGTGGTAGCCGTCCTTGATCACGGTGACGTCGATGTTGACGATGTCGCCGGCCTTCAGCCGCTTGGGCCCGGGGACGCCATGGCACACGACGTGGTTGACCGAAGTGCAGATGGATTTGGGGTAGGGCACATAGCCGGGCGGCGCATAGTTCAGCGGGGCGGGTGTCGTGTCCTGGATTTTGACCATGTATTCATGGCACAGGGCATCCAGCTCGTCGGTGGTGACGCCCGGCTTGACGTGGGGCGTGACGTAGTCCAGCACCTCGCTGGCAAGCCGGCCGGCGAGGCGCATCTTTTCAACTTCTTCTGACGTTTTCAGATGTACCGACATGGGCAACGCGATCGGGGCAGCCAAGTTTGACACAGCGCCAGAGAGATTAGAGTAGCGCCGGGGCGCCCGCAATCCGCTCGCTATATGGCGGTGCGAACCGCGGATTGCCAGGGCTGTTCTGGCGGAGGGAGTCCGGAAATCGGAAGCTGGCTCCTTGAGTAAGGGCTCGAACCAACGACCTGCGGATTAACAGTCCCCCCTGTCGAAACCTTCGTAGAGCCCTGATCTGAGTAAGATTATTGTTCTAGAGCGTCCAAAAAAACAGGGCGTTCACGCCCGATTGCATGACAATTATATCAATTACTTAGAGACTCATTTTTGACGAGTCAGGAGCCAATTTTCAGTCTGTTTGTTGCCGTGGACAACAAAAAAGCTTGAAACGCACTTGAGGGCCACGCGATCATTGACGGCCGTTCATCGGCTGCCTGACTCGACCACACAAAAATCCACAAGTTGTTCCAGCATCCGCCTGAGCGCCAGATTAGCCGCGGTTACGCCACCGTATGCGTCATCGGTCGGCGCATTTTCGGTCTCCTCGAATAACCTCGTGACGAGCACCCGCTTGGCACGGACATCGATCAACTCCGCGCGCAGCGTGAGCTCGACGCGGCTTGGTCGCGTTCCGAAGTTCTGCTGCAGGCGGATCAGTTCGGTATCGACTCTGAGATCGGCGGGAACGGCGCTCGGCGTCTGCGCGACCGCCCTGAAACTTCCGGTCTGCTCCAGCGCCAGCGCCAAAAGCGGGCCCAGCATGCGTGATGGAGTGTCGGCCCATCGGTTGCTCACAAAGTAGTTCAATTCATAGGGCTGCCGCACGTAGACCATCTGTGGCGTATCAAAACCCGGCCAGGCGCGCGGCGCACCGACCTCCAACACCAAGTCTCGCTTTGCGTGCTCAGTCTTGGCGATCGGCTCTGCTTCGAGCACGTACATATTGGGGCTCTCCAGCCGCGGTGGCTGCAATCCGTTGCAGCCGCCAGACAGCATGGCCAACGTCAGCATCCCCAGGGTCCAGTTACCGATAGGCTTGCTCTTGTTGATGGTCGCCCCGCAATCAATAGTGCAACAACCTGGTCGACATCGTCAGCCGATTGACCGGAATCATTCCCCGGGGCCGCGCCTCGCCGGCGGCTTGCCGTACAGCAATATGCTAGGGTTGTTGTCCAGCTCGCCACTGATCCGCCGCAACGTTTTCGTCAAGTCGCGCAATTCCGCCACCAGTTGGTGCACTTCCGGCAGCGTCTCGTTGGTAAACTCCTGCGCACCCGCGCGAGCGCTATCAAACGTGCCGCTGGCGCGTGCTCCTGCGCGGGTGACCTGGTTCGACATGCGGTCGAATGTCTCCGCGCTTTGCTCCAGACGCTGCACTAGGTGCGGTAGTTGATCGGTCAAACGCGCGGTGTTTTCCATCGTGTGGGCCGCATTCGTGAGGCTCGAGTCGATTGCCGC